>JBHHVX010000196.1:0-5977 GCA_046754505.1 Phycisphaerae bacterium
GGGCCTGGCGATCGACATTCGTCGATTTCTGGCCGGCGAGCCGATCGCGGCCCGTCCGCCGACGCTGGCATACCAGTTGCGCATGTTTTCGAAGCGGCACAAGGGACTGGCGGCGTCGATGGTCACCGCATTCGTCGTTCTCGCGGCCGCGGCCGGTGTGAGCACGGTGTTCGCGATCAGGGCAGGCCGTGCCGAGGCTGAAGCCCGTCTCGAACGGTATGCTGCCAGCATCCACAGCGTGGAGGCTGCGTTGCACGGAACGGATGCGGCCAGCGCGAGCCAATCACTCAAACAAGCCCAAAAAGCGTGGGAATCATTGGCGTCACGCGACGAGCCCCTCCCTTGGGAATGGCGGCACCTGTCCGGCCGCGTGGATCAGAGCCTCCGCACGGTGCTCGAGTTGCCGGGCAGTTCGGTCAGCGACATGGCGGTGAGTCCCGAGGGTCGGCGGCTCGTCGTGTGCCGATGGGTAAGTCAGGAGTACGTCACCACGCTGTGCGACATCGAGAACGCGTCTGAGTACCGCTTGAAGGAACCCGGTGAAGCCTCCGGTTACGTGGCCATCAGCGCCGACGGCACGCTGCTGGCGACCGCGTCGGTGGCCAAGGGCGAGGAGCTTGCTCGCACCATCAGGCTCTGGAACGTGGACACGCCGGCCGACCCCGTGCTGCTCGCGCAGTGGCGAGCCAGCGAGACTGTGGTGGGGGCACTGGCCTTTAATCCAATCCGCCCCGTCCTTGGCAGCGGCGACGCCGACGGCGCGATCCGGCTGTGGGACCTGTCCGATATCGAGAAGCTGGCGGCGACCGATCAGCCGCGGCCGCTCGCTGCCTGGACCGGCCATGCGCGCTACCTCATGTCTCTGGCCTTCAGCCCCGACGGCACGCTGCTTGCGTCCGGTTCCCCGGACCATACGGCACGGCTCTGGGAACTCGACGACAAGACACTGGAGAACCCGAACTATACCGGTGTCGTCCTGGTCGGCCACACCGATCACGTCTTGAGCGTGGCGTTCAGCCCCGATGGCACGCGACTGGCCACCGCTTCCGTGGACAAGACGATCCGCCTGTGGGACGTGCGGGCGGCGATCCGTCTCGCCCATCGCGCAAGTGCCGCCCCAATCCGAGCCCCAAGCGCCAGCGCGGGGCCGGACACCAGCGGCGCTCCGGCCGCTGACCCGTCGCTTGCGATCGGGGCTCGGATCGGCGATCGAGCCGCCGGCGCGACCATCTCATCCGGCGCCCGGATGGGCATCCTCATGGGCCACACCGAGGCGGTCACGTCCGTGGCCTTTGATTCGACCGGCACGCGGCTGGTCTCCTGCTCCGGTGACGCCACCTTGCGCGTGTGGAACGTCGACGAGCGGGCCGTGGTTTCCGACACCACACGCCGGGCCGACTGGCGCGTCCCGCGCCGCCGGTTGGTAAACACGCTCCGCGGCCACGCGGGCAGGGTGTGGCGTGTGGCGTGGCTGCCCGACGGGCGAATCGTCTCGGACGCGGACGACGGAGCGGTCAAGCTGTGGGCGGCGGATGTCGAGGACGTCTGGCGGCTGCCGGAGCACTTCAGCGCTGTCGACGCCGTGGTGTTCAGCCCGAACGGGCGATACACGATCTCCGCCGGCGGGGACGCTTCCTTCATCGTGTGGGACGTCGCCGGGTGCGTTCCCGTGGCACGGCGAATCCTGCGCGACAATGAAATGATCTGGGGCCTTGCGTGCTGGCAGGTCGGCGACCGGACGCTGTTGGCGACCGCATCCTGGCTTCAGCACGAGGACTCTCCCTTCGGCGCGCGCCTGCTCATCTGGGACCTCGGCCGTCTGGATGTCCGCGGCGACGGACCGGTCAAGCTCCTGTGTTCGCTATCACCGGAGGGCGGCGGGCTGCATCAGTACTTGTCGATCGCTGTCAGCGAAGACGGGCGACGCCTCGCCGCGGGCACTCTCAGTGGCCGTGCGTTCGTCTGGGACATCAGCGACCTCGCGCATGCGCGTTTGATCGCCCGGCTCGAAGGACACACGGCGACGATCAACGCCCTCGCTTTCCTCGACGAGCACGGTCAATGGCTCGCGACGGGCAACGGCCGACGGGTTGGCGACCCGACCGCCGATCATGCGATCCGCCTGTGGGACGTGGACTCCGGGAAGCTGATCGCCGAACGCGACGAGCACACGGACACCGTGCGGGACCTCGCCCTCAGCCCGGACTGCCGCACGCTGGCCTCGGCGTCTCTCGACAAGACGATCCGTCTCTGGCACGTCGGATGGGATGGCGAGGCGCCCTCGCTGGAGCCGGGCGACGTGCCGGTGCTGGCGGGTCACACGGATCAGGTGTTGGCCGTCGCCTTTCACCCGAGCGAGCGCCGCCTGGCCTCCGGCTCGATGGACCGGACGATCAAGCTGTGGGACTATGAGACAGGCGTCGAGGTGGCGGCGCTCCGCGGGCAGGCCGGGGCCGTGACAGACCTGGCCTTCGACACGTCCGGCCGGCGGTTGGCCTCGGCCTCGAACGGCTTCCAAGGCTCGGACAACGTGGCGTGGCTGTGGGAGACGTGGGACTCGCCCGGCGACGACCGGCGTGCCCGCCTATTGAGCGAGCGTGCCCGCCTGCGCCGGGCACAGCACGAGGTGTGGGGCGTCTTTCGGACGGCCATCGACTCACCGGACGAGGCTCGACGGCGGATCGAAGAATCCGACAGCCTGCCTGACGACGTCCGCGCGACCGCGTTGAGACGCTTCGAGGCGTTTCTGCCGTATCCGGAGTGGTTCCATCTGCGGATCGAGGGGATCGTCACAGACCCGGGTAGAGATTCCGAGGAATACGAACAGGCTCTGAGTTGGGCGGAACTCGCCGCCAGGCTGGCGCCGGAAAGCGGCAAGTATCAGGGCGACATCGCCGCTCTCCAATATCGTCTCGGCCGCTATGACGCGGCTATCGAGACTCTTGATCGCTCCATGGCGGTTCAGACCTATTTACAGCCAGCCGCCCTCGCGGTTGCCGCCATGGCCCACCATGCGCTCGGGCGTGCGGACGAAGCGAGCCAGAGTCTGACTGAGGCAATGGCGTGGATGACCAACGACAAGGTTTTGGCCCACTATCCCATAAACCAGACGCTCGTCAAAGAGGCAAACGACCTGCTCAAACGTCCGTGATAAGATCGGCGGCGGCTATCGTGGTGTCCCGTAGGGACAGAGTGAGCTAAGCCCAGCACGCAGTGCCGGGGTTCGTGCGAGACCGAGAACACCGAGTCCCGTAGGGACGATTGAGGTCTCATTCGTCCCTATGGGACTCGGCGGTGCTCTTGGCGACCGATCTCGGCACTCCGTGCCGGGCTACCGTCAGCCGCCCCTACGGGGCATGTTCAACGATAGACGGAGAGAAAGATGTCCGCCGTTTTTGTCACGGATGGCGCTGCTCAAGCGTCCGCAGGCTTCGGCGCACGTGATCAGATGCGTGATCTGCACATCCTGTCCAGACATCCTCGGAGCAATCGCACCGGCGAGACGCCGATGCTCCCCATCCATTGACTTGTGTCGCAGCAGCAGGTTGCCGAGCCGGCGCCCGCTACGGCCGCCGGACGGCCTCCGCCATCGCCGCGACGCGGGCGGCGTCCGGCTCGTTGAACCAGCGGCCGTCGCGTTTCAGGTAGCTTCCGACGATGAGGGCGTCGACGTGCGGCGCGACGGCCGCGACGTTGTCCGGCGTGACGCCCGAGCCGATGAAGACGGGCAGATCGACGGCGTTGCGGACGGCGGCCGCGTCCTCGGGTCGCGTCGGCTCAGCGGTGGCCGTTCCGGTCACGACGATGCCGTCGGCGTCAAAAAACGCCGCGGCGCGAGCCATCTCTGCGAGATCGACATCCGACGTGATGGCGTGGGACGAATGCTTCTTCTTGACGTCGGCGAGGATCGCCACGTCGTCGGCGCCGATCATCTTCCGGTAGCGCAGCAGCGGCCCGGCGTCGGCCTCCGGCATCAGGCCCTCATCGGCCACGTGGGCGAAGACGAACCCCTCACATCGCACGAACCCGCAATCGGCGGCGTGGGCCACGGCGACGGCCTCGCGGTTGGCCCCGGCGAGGACCTGCAGGCCCAGCGGCAGCGAGACCGCGCCGCGGACCGCGAGACAGACGGCCGTCATCGCCGCGACGATCTCCGGGCCGACCGCGCGGTTGACGTAGGGCACGTCGTGCATGTTTTCCAGGAGAATCGCGTCGACTCCGCCGTCGGCGAGCAATCGGGCCTCGCCGGCCGCGGCAGCAGCGAGTTCGTCCACCGTCTGTTTCGCCCGCGGCGTGCCGGGCAACGCGCCGACGTGGATCATGCCGACGAGCGCCGGACGGTTGAGCTTTTTCAGGAATGACAAACCGGCGTGGTACATCTTTCGTTGCTCCGCGATTCTCGCTTAGCGCCGTGCTTTCGGTCCGCCTTCCGTCGCGTCGGCCGCCTCGGGCGCCAGCAGGCTCGGGATCTTCAGCCCGCGTTCCTCCGGCGTGCCGGGGATGACGTTGTCGAGGACGATGCCGATGATGGCGGCGACTGCCATGCCGGTCGAGCCGATGGCCACGACCACGCCGCGCAGCCCGTCGGACAGCACGGCGAGGAGGTGTTCGGAGGTCGGCTTGTAGACCGCCAACATCTGGCCCGGCGTCGTGATGTTCGACACCTCCGCCACCGCGGCGAAGTAGGCCGGGACGCTCAGCCCCATGAAGAGGCTGAAGCCGGCGATGAAGAGGTTTCGGTCGCTCGACAGATCGGCCTTGGCAAGCTGCTGAATCCCGACCGCGCTGATCAGGCCGAACAGGGCGCAGTAGAGGCCGCCGACGACCGGTCCGGGAATCGTCGCTGCGACGGCCCCGAACTTTCCGAACAGGCCCAGCACGACGAGGATCACGCCGCCGAGTTGGACGACGTAACGGCTGCCGACCTTGGTCAAACCGATCAGGCCGACGTTTTCCGAGTAGGACGTCGAGCTGAATCCACCAAAGACGCCCGTCAACGCACAGCCGATTCCCTCGCAGCCGATTCCCCGGGAGATCTGCTTCGGCGTCGGGTCGCCGGCGCCGGCCATCTGGGCACAGGCGTGGTAGTCGCCGAACGATTCGATCATCGAGGCCAGATAGCCCGCCAGCACGGCCACGAAAAATCGCAGCTCGAATCGCGGCATCCCCCACGGGAAGACGATTTCTCGCGGATCCATCCGCAGCCACCGGGCGTTGCGGATCGGACCGAGGTCGACATGCGACGGGTGGCCGGCCTTGAAGACATCGATGCCGGAGAGCAGCCAGCAGACGGCGCAGACGATGAGGATGGACAACAGGATCGGAAACATTCGAAACAGGCGACTGCGCCGCGACAGGACCAGCGAGAAGACGATGACGAGCGTGATCGTCAGGCCGGAGATCGGCCAGTCGGTTCCCGCCTTGGGTGCTCCGTGCTGGAACAACGCCAGCCCGATCAGCATGATCACCGGTCCGACGACGACGGGTGAGAGCGCGCGGCGCAGCCAACCCATCAGGCCGCTGAATCCGACAACGGTCTCCATGACGGCTCCGGCCAGGATCGAGCCGGCGATGTAGGTCATCATGGCGGCGCCGTCCAGGCCGTCGGCGCGGCAGGCGGTGATGATGGCGAAGAACGGCGCGATAAACGAAAACGAGACGCCCTGGATGATCGGTAATCGCGTCCCGAACGTGGATTGCACGAGCGTGGCCAGCCCGCTGCACAACATGACGGACGACACCAGCGTAGCGATGTTCTGTCCCTGAACAAGCCGCTGGGCCTCCTGCACGGCAGCGTCGGCGCCCGCGTCCACCGGCCACAGGGCCGGCCCGAACAGCAGCGGGATCGCCACGGTCGCTCCGAACATCGTGAGGACATGCTGGAGGGCCAGCACGATCGCGCGCCCCAGTGGCGGTCGGTCGTTCAGGCCGTAGATGATGGCGGTGTTTGCCAAGGCGGCGTCTCCGGACGGCGATG
>JBHHVX010000197.1:0-5970 GCA_046754505.1 Phycisphaerae bacterium
AGCCGGCCGGCGTCCGGCCAGTGGGCGGCGAGCGCCGGCGCGAACTCGGTCAGGGCCGCCTGGGCCCGGTGATGAAGCCGCACGACCTCCGCTCGCGGGACGTCGTCGGGCGACCGGGTCGTCAACACCAGGTGGGCCGCATGGCCGGCGACCGAGTCGGCGGCCTCCGGCCAGTCCCACGATTGGGCCGCGGCGTCGACGAGGGCCTGGCGGTCCACCGGATCCGGCACGAGAACGATTTCCAGGCGGATCGGGCCAACGTCGATGACCGCTGCGTCGTCGCCCGCGTCCGCGGCGCCCAGCCGGGCGTCACGCTGGCCGGCGCGGCGGAGCGAAGCCAATACCACGTCCGGCACCGGCCGCCACGCCGCGCTGAGCAAGACATGGGTGGTGAACAACCGCAACGAGCCGACCGGCACCGCCGATGCCGGAGCGATCGATTCCGGCAACGGTTCGGTCGCCCCGGCCGCATCCGCAACGTCGATCGGTGGATCACCGGCGGCTTCCACCGGCGCGGGGGACTCCGTCGGTGGCGGCGCCACGTCGTTGGCCGGCTCCGCAGTTTCGGGCGCGCTCGCCGGTGGCGCGTCCGCCGGCTCGGAGACCGACGGCGTCTGAACCAGCGCCGTGACCGTTACGGTGGTCGTCGCGGAGGGTGCGGGGCGATGCGACCATCCGAGCGCCCGCGGCAGCGCCCATCGCGGCAGCTCCAAAAAGACTGCGGTCAGCAGCGCCACCCAACCGCCGGCCCGCTCGTGACTCAGGAGCATCGCGGCCACGACCAGAAACAGGATCACCGCGTGGACCGGCACCGACTGAAGACGCGCCAGCAGGTCGATGCGCCGGTAGAGGCGGATCCGCCGCGGGCTGAAGCTGAACTCGACCTGTTCATACGGCCCCGCCGGACCGGGGATCACCTTGAGCAGGGTCGGCTCGCGCTGGCGCAAGGCGTCCAGCTCGTCCAGCGAGTCCAGCCCCAGGTGCGTCACCAGCTCCGCCGCCGTCGCCCGCCCGTCCAGGATCTGCCGGCGCAGCATCAGATCGCTCGCCAACCGAAAAGCCACGGAGAGAAACGTCACCGAACCGATGATCAGAAACAGCCAGAACAACGCGCCCCACCCGTCATCAGGAGGAACCGGGTCCCATGCGGGCGCCGACAGCCCCCACGTCCCGCACACGACACTGTACCCGAAGCCCGCGGCCGGCGGGCGCGGCTACGTCCCAACCTGTCCCCGGGCGTAGAGTTCATCCGGGATCGGGATCAGGTGTCCCTCGCGATTGATGCAGGCCAGGGTGCTGGTGGCCTCGCAGAGGACCGCGTCGCCACGCCGCAGGCAATAGCCGTGTTCGATCCGCGCCCGGGTCATCCGCTCGATCGTCGTGGTGAGGACGAGTTCGTCGTCGTAGTGGGCCGGGGCCTTGAACCGACATTCGAGCTTGAAGACGGCAAACAGCACGCCGCGGGCCTCGAGGTCGCGATAGGCGAACCCCGCCTGCCGCAGCAGCTCGGTCCGGCCCATCTCGAAGTACTCGAAGTACCGCGAATGGTGCAGATAGCCCATCGGGTCACTCTCCGCGTATCGCACGCGGATCGCCAGGTCACAAGAGCGTGGTGCGGGGGTCGTCATGCGGCGCATTGTGGGAACGCGCGGCGCAGATGCAAGCGCTCACAGTGTAGGGTGGGCACTGCCCACCACCCGCTCGGTCGCGGCGCCAACGATCTTGGTGGGCAATGCCCACCCTACAAGACTGACCACCGGGCCCACGACAGTCTTGGCGGAAACGCCCGGCTGCCCCAATGGGTGCCACTGGCGGCTTGTCCGCCAGTGAATCGACGGACAGTGCCTCGCACAAACACGGACAGGCAAGCTGCCCGTGGCACCCCGCGCGACTTAACAGACGTGCCGAGAAGAGATTCTCGGCACAGCAATCCTGGTGGGCAATGCCCACTCTACCCACACGTCGATCCGCCACCGCCGGAGCGGACGGGGCGCCCGCGCCGGCGCAGGCAGGCCCGCACGCGCCCCTGGTGAGCCTCGAGCAGGGCCTCGGCGGCGCGGCGCGCGAGATGGCGGCGGTGCATGACGAGGGCGGTCTTGGCGCGGCCGCCGGCGGCGCGGAGCAGAGCCGCCGCCTTATCATAGGGCAGGCCGGTGAGCGTCGCAACGACTCGCGTGGCCCGATCGGTCAGTTTGCGACAGGCGTAGCTGTTCAGGTCGACCATGAGGTTGCCGCAGGTCTTGCCGATCCGCACCATGGCGAGCGTCGTGATCGTGTTCAACACGAGCTTGGTCGCGGTGCCGGCCTTCATCCGTGTCGAGCCGGTCAGCACCTCCGGCCCGGTACACACGCGGATATCGATGTCGCAGGGAACCGCGGCATGGGACCGAGGCACGCAGGACAAAAAGACCGTCGTAGCCTTGCGCCGCCGCGCGGCGATCAGGGCGGCGTGGACATAGGGCGTCGTGCCGCCCGTGGCAATTCCCATCACGACGTCGCGGCGATCCACGCCGAGGTCGGCCACGGCCCGCGAGCCGTCGGTCCGTTCGTCCTCGGCTCCCTCGACGCTCCGCCACAGGGCCTTCCGCCCGCCCGCGATCACGCCCCGCACCGTCCGCGGGTCGGAGCAGAACGTCGGCGGGCACTCGGCCGCATCCAGCACGCCGAGCCGGCCGCTCGTGCCCGCCCCCACGTAGATCAGCCGGCCCCCGGCCCGCCACGCAGCAACCACGGCGCGGATCGTCCGCACGATGGGCCGTTTCGCCCGAGCGACGGCGGCCGGCACGGTCGCGTCCTCGGCGTTGATCAGATCGAATGCGTCGGACAGGGAACACCGGTCGATGTTCGCGGAGCACGGGTTGCGCTGCTCAGTCAGCAGGTGAGCGCGGGCGGATCGGGACGTTGTGGAACGACGACCCCGCGGCTTCGGGCTTGTGGGCATGGAGGACTCCTGCGCCGGCTGGTCCGGCGGTTCAATTCGCGTTCATGGCGGCTCGCAGAGCTGACCGAGCACAACGGCCCGGTTGGCCCCGGTCACCCGCGGCAGGTTCGCCGGCACGCGGTCCGCGCGGGCCGCGGCGAGCATCGCGAACGAAACGCCCTCCTTGGCCTGCGGCGGGATGCCGTGGTCCGACGTGTTTGCGAACCGCGCCGATGGCCACACGTGTCTAACATAATCCCGCAGGCGGCGAACGAGCGTCCGATTGTTCGCGCCGCCGCCGCACAGGATGATCTCGTCGATGCGCAGCGTCCGCCCCTTCGGCGGATGGAGGTGCAGGACATAGGACCGCGCGATGTCGCGGGCGGCGCGATCGGTGGCGGTCGCGATCCAGTCGTCGGCCGTGATGCTGCGCCGCCCCTGCCGCCGCAGGAGCCGCCGGACCCACGGCTCGCCAAACTGCTCCCGCCCGCAACTCTTCGGCGGCGACGCCCTCAGGTAACGGTCGTCCGCCATCGCCTCCGAAAGACGCGTGTCGACCTTGCCCCACGCGGCCCGACGGCCCGACCGGTCGTAACACTCGCGGCCGTCCGTGAAGTGCCGAACGAGCGCGTCGATGACCATGTTGCCCGGTCCGGTGTCGAAGGCGACGACGTCCTCCATCCGCCCGCCCGCGGGCAGCCACGTCAGGTTGGCGATGCCGCCGATATTCTGGATGATCCGCCCCTGCCGCGCATGGCGAAACAGCACCCAGTCCGTCCACGGAACCAGCGGCGCCCCCTGCCCGCCGACCGCCATGTCCGCCTGGCGAAAGTCGCTGACGACCGGGGCCCCGATCCGCGCGGCGATGCGAGCGGCGTCGCCCAGTTGCAGCGTGCCGCTCGAGGCCCCTGCCGATGCCCGACGCCCCGGCGGCAGATGACACACCGTCTGTCCGTGCGAACCGACGAGGTCCACGCGGTGGCCGAGTCGGCGGATCGCCGCCGCCGCAGTGTGCGCAAACGCGTGGCCGATAGCCGCGTGCAGGCGACAAATATCCTCCGTGCGCGTGCGGACCGGGGCCATGGCCGCGAGAATCCGCTCGCGCAGAGCGGACGGATAGGCCCGGTGGCAATGAAGCAGGACGCGGACGCGCATCGCCACGCCGCGACCGCCGATCTCACACGCCACGGCGTCCACGCCGTCGGCGCTGGTCCCGCTGTTCAACCCGAGAACGATTCGACTCCGCCGCGCCATCCATCCGCCGCTCCGCGCCAGTATCAGCGCCGGACATTCTTTCGGACGCCGTCGTGCTTTGCAAACCCCGGCGTCGTCCGGCTGCCGAACGCCGCCGCGCTCTCGGTTGGAACCGAGAAGGGATTCTCGGTCCAGCATGTGCACCGGCCGCAGAGGTCCGGAGTACGACGGCCGTATCAGGACTGACAGGCCTCTTGGGCGAAAGGAAAGATCGATCGGGCGGCGGATTGTGCCGACGTTGGGATCGTGGGAAATCCCACAGGAGGCGAAATGAGGCACGCCGTCGATCCACGTTCCCCCGAGCCGGTCCGCCCGACAACACAGCTTGCCGCCGCCGGCGCGCAGGCTCTGCCGGCCGCCGGGCCGGGCGGTCACGCAGCGCTGGTGGCACGATCGACTTCGGTTTTACCGGATGTCTTTTCCAGCCTGCGGCCCGCCAGACTGGAAGCGGTCCTCTCGCTGGTCGCGGCACTGGAGGCCAAGGACGCCTACACACAGCGGCACTCGATGAACGTCTCCATCTACGCGATGGAGTTGGCCCAGGCCCTCGGTCTGCCGGACGACCCCACCGAGCACATCTCGCTCGCCGCCCTGCTGCACGATATCGGAAAGATCGGCACGCCGGACGCCATCCTGACCAAGCCCGACCGCCTGACCCGAGCCGAGTACGCCGTGGTCAAGCGCCACCCCGAGATCGGCGCGGCCCTCGTTCAGCAGATCCCGTCGCTCAGCAACCTGGCCAACGACATCCTGCATCATCACGAGCGGTATGACGGACGGGGCTATCCCGCCGGGCTGGTGGGTGAGGAGATTCCCCTCGGGGCGCGGATCATCCACGTCGCCGACAGTATGGAGGCGATGCTGTCGCCGCGCTGCTACGACTCCGGCAGCGGGGTGCGGCGCGTCCTGTCCGAGCTGCGCCGCGGCCGGAGCAGCCAGTTTGACCCTCGCGTCGCCGACGCCGCCACGATCTGGCTCACCGCCCGCCCCCCTCTGCCCGCGACGTCGTGGTGGGCCCCCACGGAAAGGCAGACCCGACCGGATTGAGGCGACCGGCCGCTCACCGCCGTGTGCCCCGTCCGTGGATGCTCGGTCCGGTACCGGTCTGTTGCGATCGCGGCTCTGATCGGGCACTGTCTCATTCACGCCGGACGACCTGCGAAGGACCATGAGACCCGTGCCGGACTATGAACCTCTTCCGCACCATCCTGTTTGAAAGCCCGGCCTGGCTGGGGGTGGGGTCGTTCGTGTTGTTCGCGACGGCGGTGCTGGGACGGCGGCGGTGGACGGGGACGGCGCGGGCGTATGCCCTTCCCGGCGTGATGGTGCTGACGGTCATCTTGTTTGTGCTGCAATGGGCGGTCGTGACGGATCGGGAGCGGATTCTGGCGGCGCTCGACGGCTTCGTGGCGGGGATAGCGGCGGAGCAGACGCCGGCATGGGCGCGCTTCATCGACGACGGATATGAAGGCGGGGGTCTGGATCGCGACGCAGTCGTGGCGCTGATCGAGTCCGCGCTGACGTCTGTCAACGTCTATGACACGCGGCTGCGCCGGCGGGATGTGACGATCGACGGGGACCGGGCCGACATGGTTCTCGGGGCGGTGGCGACGGTCCGCGTCCGTGGCGGAGCAGGAGCGTTTCACACCGGGCGGTGGCGGATCGGCTGGGCGCGGGCGGTTGAGGGGTGGCGCATCCGCTCGATCCGACCCGAGATGATCGACACGATGGCGGTGGGTGGGCTGAAAGAGCTGATCAGCTTTGTGCCGTAGCGGGCCAAGGAAGCAGTCAGCAGT
>JBHHVX010000198.1:0-5897 GCA_046754505.1 Phycisphaerae bacterium
CCGGCGGTGAGACGACGCAGCAAATCCAAGTGACGGCCGGCGGGACGTACGGTGTAACCGTCACGGACGGAAACGGCTGCCAGGGGACTGACAGCATCACTGTGATCGCGAACACGAACCCCGCGCCAACGATCGCGGCCTCGCCGGGTGCGACGGTTTGCCAGGGCACAACGGTGACGCTGGATGCCGGCGCCGGTTTCAGCGCCTATTTATGGACCCCGGGCGGCGAGACGACGCAGACGATTCAGGTGACGGCCGGCGGGACCTACGGCGTGACCGTGACCGATGGCGCCGGCTGCCAGGGGACTGGCAGCATCATCGTCACGGTGAACACGAATCCGACGCCGACGATCACGGCCTCTCCGGGTGCGACGGTTTGTCAGGGCACGATGGTGACCTTGGACGCAGGCGCCGGTTTCAGCAGCTATTCATGGTCGCCCGGTGGCGAGACGACACAGGCGATTCAAGTGACGGCGGCTGGGACATATGGAGTGACCGTGACGGATGGCAACGGCTGCCAGGGCACCGACAGTATTCTGGTGACGACCAATTCTGGTCCAATGATCACCGGCGATCCGGGGAGCCAGAGTGCGTGTGTCGGCGACCTTGTAACCTTTACCGTGACGGCCAGTGGCACGTCGCCGTTGAATTACCAGTGGCGCCAGGACGGAAATCCGGTCGGTACGAACAGCCCGACCTTCACGATCGGCGCGGCGTCGGTCGTCGATGCGGGCAGTTACGATGTCGTGGTGACGAATGCCTGCGGCTCGGTGACGAGCGCGATCGCCGTTCTGACGGTGGACAACGTCGCTCCGACCTTCAGCGGTTGTCCCGCGGACATCCTCGTCAACAATGATCCGGGCCTTTGCACGGCGATCGTGAGCTGGACACCGCCACAGGCATCGGACAACTGCGCTATTGCGACGGTGACCACGACAAACAATCCGGGCGAAGCCTTTCCGGTGGGAGTGACGACGGTGACGTATACGGCGCAGGACACCGCCGGCAATGGCGCAACCTGTGTCTTCAACGTGACCGTCAATGATGCTGAAGCGCCCTCGATCATGCTACCCTGCACGGCCATTGACACGAACGTTGTTGTCGCGGCCGGAGGCCTTTGTGAGGCGGCGGGCGTCGCCACCACACCGGGCCTGGGACAGTTCGCGCTGGCCGTCCCGGCGGCCACGGACAATTGTGATGCGGCCCCTGATTTGTCATGCGTCCGGAGTGACGGGCTTCCGTGTGTGGTGGACAATCTCGTCGCGCCACCGGTCCTCACGACCGATCCGTTCCCGTGCAACCAGACCGTCACGCTCACCTGGACCGCGACGGACACGGCCGGCAACAGCATGAATTGCACGCAGGATGTGCTGATCCATACCTGGTCCGAAGTGACCGTGACGGTCCAACTGGAAGGTGGAATCTCGCCCGTGTCGGTTGATCGGTGCATCACCTTCGAATTGCACCTTTGCGATGCGATGGCCTCTTCCTGCGGGCAGGCTGAACCTATCATAACGGATCAACTCATTGCGTTTCCACGAAGCACCGGCACGGGAGGCATGACGTTCCTGGTTCCGTGTGGCCAGTATTCCTGCATCACGGCCCGAGACACGCTGCATACACTTCGCCGAACCATTGATGTGCTGCCGATCGTGGGTACGCAGTATAACGCCCAGTTCACGACGGCAGCGGGCACGAAATCGCTGATCCAAGGGAATCTGAACGACGACTGCTGGATTGACGTGATCGATTTCGGACTCTTGGCGGGGCAGTGGAGCCAGACGCCGCCGGCGATGACGTGTCCGACGACCCCCACCCCGGCACACGCCGATTTCAACGGCGACGGTGTCGTGTGGACGGCGGACTTTACGTTCGTCCAGCTCAACATCTTCAAGTTCAGTGAGTTGAATTGTTGCAACGCCCAGCCGCTTTGCGGTGGGTTCATGGGAGCACAGGCACCTACGGGAAGACTGGGCGGTCCGGTCGAGCGTATCTCGATCCGAGAGCTTGACCGACTCGGGCTGCCTGAGGCAGCGGCCGGCGACCTGAATCGTGACAATTGGCTGGATACGAAGGACATCGACCTGTGGATCGAAGGGCGGCGGCCGGGAGCCGGCCCACGCCCACCTTCGGAACGGCCGGTCTACCTGACACCGGGACGCGAGGAGGACTCGGTGATTGGTCCGGGCGACGCGCTCCGAGGCTCGAAGCCGCAGAAATGGGGACCGTAGCGTGGGCCGAGACTGACGCAGGATTCGTCGCGGAAAGAGGAGAGACGGCTCGCTTGCGTTGCGGTTCGTCGCATCGGGCAATGATGAGAAAGCCGGCGGCAGCGGAGAACCCTGTGAGAGAGGCGCCCTCGCTCGAGAGAATCGCGGATCGGATGGGACTGGATGGTGAAGAAGTTGTGTAAGGGACTTCCGAAGAGATCGCACGTCGTGTGGGTGCTGGCCTGCTTGGCGCTCGGCGCCTCCCTTGCGCATGCGAATGTCAATCTCGAATGGCGCATGCAGCCCGGCCCGATTCAAGTGAACGATATCATCACCATCGGCCTCTACGCAGTCTCCGATTCGTCCGTCACTCAGCTCGTGGCCGGCGCGGACGTCATCGTCGCTTGGGATCCGGCGTTGCTTCAGATGCTCGACCTGATCAACAACAGCGGGCCCAATGAGTATCAGTGGCAGGGATCGCGATTCGATCCAGGCGATCCGTTCAACTTGAACGAAGTCGTGCCGCCACAGGATGGTGACGGACTCTACGTCGCGCTGGGCCAGTTGGCGCCGGATATCGCCCAGGCGACGCCATCCGGTTTCCTGGTGACGACGTTTCAGTTTCGCGTGCTTGGGGAGACCTGTGGAACGGATGTGAGAATAGTCGCAACGGGCGGCTCACCACCGGCGACGACCAACTCTGTGGTTTGGAGCGGTGTCACGCCCGCCACACCGATTACGGGGACGCTAGGCTCGATTACGGTCACCACTGCCGACACGACCCCTCCCACGCTGGCGGCGTGCAATGACGTCTCCGCGAACAACAATCCGGGAGCGTGTGCGGCGGCAGTGAACTGGCTACCGCCAACGGTCACGGACTGCTCGGCGGTCACGTTGACCCCAACGCACAATCCGGGAGACACGTTTCCCGTTGGCACCACCACCGTGACCTACACCGCGACCGATGCCGCGGGCAACGTCGCCACCTGTTCCTTCAATGTGACGGTGAACGATACTGAATCTCCCGTCTTTGCGGCCTGTTCTCCGGACGTTCTCGTTCAGGCCGATGCGGGCGCGTGTACCGCCTCAATCGTCCTGCAGACGCCGGCGGTGACCGACAATTGCAGTACTGCGACGGTGAGCAGCGATGCACCGGCCATCTTTCCGATGGGCGCGACGGTCGTCACGTGGACGGCCACAGATACCAGTGGCAACACCGCAAGTTGCACACAAACTGTCACGGTCGCCGACGACAGCGTTCCTCCCGTCCTCAGCCCACCGGCCAATGTGATGGTGGAATGTGGGCCGTCCATCGCTCCGACGTTGACCGGCCAGGCAACCGCGACAGACAATTGCGACGCGACCCCCGTGATTACGTTCGCCGATTCCATCTCAGGCGCTTGCCCGACGACGCTCCGGCGTGTCTGGACGGCGACCGACGCGCTGGGGAACGCTCGATTCGCCGTGCAAGTCATCACGCTGATCGATACGACACCGCCGGCGATCACCGTCTGCCCGGTCGACCGGACCCTTGTGGCCGATGCCGCCTGCAGCGCCACGATGCCTGATCTGACCGGCGATGTGGCTGCCGCTGACGACTGTTCCGGTTCGCTTACCGTCACTCAGGATCCGCCGGTGGGCGCCGCCATGGGGTTGGGTGATACCACCGTGACCTTAGCCGTCGCCGATCCGTGTGGCAACGTCGCCACCTGCACGGCACTCGTGACCGTCATCGATCAGATCGGACCGGTGATCACGGGCTGCCCCGGGTCGCTGACATTGACCGGCAACTCGAACTGCCAGGCTGTCATGCCGATGAGGACAGCCGACGTGATTGCGACAGACGGCTGCGATCAGAATCTGACCGTCACACAGGATCCGCAAGCCGGGTCGTTGATTGATGTCGGGACGACCGAAGTTACGATCACCGTGACCGATGCCGCCGGCTTCAACGCGACCTGCACGAGTTCAGTCATGGTCCTGGCGGGGGCAGGCACGGATAGCGACGGAGATGGTGTGCCCGACTGTGTGGATAACTGTCCGTCGACGGCCAACCCCGACCAACGGGACACCAACGGCGATGGGATCGGCGACGTCTGCGGCCCACCGCCGGTGCCGAACCCGGGTATTGGAGGACTGTGCGGCGCGGGGGCCAACAGCGTATCGCTGTTGATGGCCGTCGGGCTGAGCCTCCTCGGTGGAACGCGACGATTGCGCCGGCGCAGGCGCGTCACGATCGAGAGCGCAGGTCGCGCGAGACAAACAATTACAGAAAAAAAAGAGAGAACGTGGGGAGCCGCACCGCCGACTGGGTCGCGGTGCATGAAGAGTTCCGAAAAGGGGAGTGTGTAGAACTATGTTGGGAAAGAAGATAACCATCGTCATGACCGTCGCATTGGCGGGAGCCGTACTCTCTGAGCAGCACTCGCAAGCGCAGTGTACCAACGCGACGGCAGCGCCGCCGACTCTCTCGATCCGGGTGCTGCAGCCTAATAGCAATACGTTCCTGACCGGATCGGGAAACAGTTGGTTCATCACCGATGTGGCCGGCTTGAATCAGGCCATGCAGTTCTCCGTCGACCTTTACGGACTGGATGGCAACGGCGCCAGCCCCCAACTTGTCCGGGCGGCTCAGTTCTTCCTCGAATACACGTCTGCGGACTGCGCTGGCGCGACGGCGGCGTTCAGTGCTTTTACAATCGAACCGGGCGAACCAGGGTCCCCGGCCGGCGGCGATGTGTCGCCGTTCCAGCAGATGATCACGCAAAACCAGACGAACCCGGTCATTGGAGGCAGCCCCGGCCTTGTCGAATACGGCGTGGGAATCCCCCTGTTCCCGACATTCGAACCACAGTCGGCGTGCGACGACGCCTTGGCCACGTTCACCTTCACGCCCACACAGGAAGGTCACTTTGTCGTCTACTTTCGAGACCCCAACGTCGCACCTCAGACGAAGCTCGCGGATGACGCCGGAAGTGCGACCGTTCCCCCAGCGCTCGTATTGGCTCAGCCTGACGCGGCCAACGCCCTCACGATCACGGTCGATTTTACGGTGCCGACCTTTGCCGAGCTCGCCGGCGCGCTCGACCAGACGATCGAGTGCAGCGACTCAACCGACCCGGCCGTGAATGCGGCGCTCAACCAGCCGACGCCGTCGGACAACTGCGGCCTGGCCGCGACCAACGCCTTGACCTTTACGGACGATACCAGTGGCCTGACGGGCTGTGACGCAACCGGGATGCGAGTTCGCACTTGGACGGCGACGGATGCCGCCGGCAACACCAATACCTATGTCCAGAACATTACCGTTGTGGATACGATCGGGCCCACGTTGACGCCACCGGCCAACATTACCATCGAATGCAACACCGACAGCTCGCCCACGGCGACCGGCACGGCGACGGCGACGGACTTTTGCGATCCGAGCCCCGTGATCAGCCGCCTCGCTGACGTTCCTTCGGCCGGCGCATGTCCAAACGAACAGACGATCATGCGACCCTGGATCGCGTTTGATGCGTGTGGCAATGCTTCTACCGTCGGGACACAGACTATCACGGTTGTCGACACGACGCCGCCGACGGTCACGGCTCCGACGGCCACATCGGTGCAGTGTCAGGCCGATGTTCCCGCAGCCGCGGTCGACGCGGCGGGCCTGGCGGCCCAGAGCGGTTCGGCGTCCGACAACTG
>JBHHVX010000199.1:0-5810 GCA_046754505.1 Phycisphaerae bacterium
CAGCCTCTCTGGCGACGATCCGCAGGCTTCAACAGCCTCTCTGAGGAGCTGCGGGCTTCAGTCCGCGCGGCCTTCGTCATGCGGGTGAGCGTGTCGCGTCTCGGGGTGCTCCAGCCCGGCGAACCACGATGCACCCGCGCCGACGTCCGTCGGACGGCTCCCACAGCAATCGGGCAACGGGTGAAAACGGACCGCTGGCACTCGGTCCGCCGATCCGCTATCCTGCTTCCTTTTTCCAACCGACCACACGGGCGACACCATTGCGGAAGAATCTGACGACGCTGGTTTCCGGAGGCACGCGCCTTTTCGCGCGAGTCCATGCGCTCCTGTTCGGAATCTCACTCGTGTCCGTGGCGGCGTGTTCGGCCGATGACCGCGCCCGAACCGTCCAGGCTACCGCGACACGCCCCGCCGAGGCAACGTCGGCGCCAGCCGATGCGCGGCGCCTCCCGACGACACGACCGACCTCGGCTGCATCCCCCGAGATGTCATATTCCGACTACGTCCGATTGACCGAGCGCCTGCGCGACCTGTCACGCCGCTTCCCCGAAACCACCCGAATCGAGGAGGTGGCGCGTTCCGCCCAAGCTCGGCCGGTCTGGGCGTTGCGGCTGGCTCGCCCAAATGGGACGGCGCCGGATGAACGAACCGCCATCCTGATCGTCGCGGGGCTGGACGCCACGCGCGTCGCCGGAACCGAAATCGCCCTCGGAATCGCCGAACGGCTCGCCGCCGGAGACCTGCCGACAACGACGCAACCAGCAGGGGCGCCTCCATCCACAGAACCCGCCGAACCCTCTGACATCCTCGCGGAGCACACGCTCTACATCGTCCCGAGACTCAACGTGGATGGCGCCGAACGGTTTCTTGGTCCGGTCCGCGAGATGAACCCGCGCAACGCGACCGCCACCGACGACGACCGCGACGGCGTGGCCGATGACGACCCACCCGAAGATTTGAACGGCGACGGTCTCATCACGCAGATGCGTGTCCGCGACCCCGAGGCGACCCACATCTCCGACCCCGACGAGCCTCGACTCCTTCGACGCGCCGACCGACCCGAAAACGAGCAGCCGGTCTACAAACTCTACGCCGAAGGCATCGATAACGACGGCGATGGCGACTACAACGAGGACGGAGCCGGCGGGGTCGACCTCAACCGAAATCTCCCGCACGCCTATCCGGCGCTCCAGCCAGATGCCGGTCGCCACCAACTGAGCGAGCCGGAGACACGCGGTCTGGCCGACTACGTCTTGCAACACCCGAACATCGCCGCGGTCCTCGTCTACGACCGCCACGACAACCTTGTCCATGTGCCCGGCGACAAGGCCCGCGACGTCTCGGGTCGCGGCTATCGCGACCTGCACCCGGATGACATGCCGCTCTACAAGCACATCTCGGATCGGTTCAAGAAGCTGACCGGCCTGGAGGGCGCACCGGCCGCGGACAACGCGGGGGCGTTCTATGGCTGGAGCTACAACCAGCGCGGGCTGCCGACGTTCGCGACCACGGCGTGGTGGGTTCCCAAAAAGGAGAAGTCTCCCGAGGTCGCCGCCACGCAGCCGACCAGCCAGCCCACGACGGCACCGACCGCCACCGCCCCGACGACACAGCCTGCGACTGCTCCCGCCACACGCCCGGTGACAACCGCGCCGGCGACCACGCAGCCCGCGGCGACCCGACCCGCACCCGTCAAGACGACGACGAAAAACGCTCGAATCCAGAAAAACGGCCATAAGAAGGACGGCAAGAGCAAGAAAAAGGACACGCTCAAGACCGAGCGACAGTGGTTGAAATACTCCGACGACCAGCGATCCGGCGCCGGGTTCATCGATTGGCAGCCCTTCGACCATCCTCAACTCGGGGCCGTTGAGATCGGCGGGTTCGTCCCCGGTTTCCGCGAGAATCCTCCGCTCGACCAGATCCCCGAGATCGTCGAAAAGCAGCTCGCCTTCGTCCTGGACATCGCCGCCCGCCTCCCAAAGCCGCGTGTCTCCAATTGCAAGGTGACCCGCCGGGCCGACGCAATCTGGGTAATCGAACTGACGATGACGAACGACGGCTATTTCCCCACCGCCCTCGCGATGGCCCGGACCGCGGGCGTGGCCTATCCCTTCGTCCTGCGTCTCGACCTGCCGCCCGAAGACCTGCTCGGTGGCCGGCGCGTCCACAAAATCCCGTTCATTGGCGGGCTGGGCGCCGTCGAGAAGGTCCGATGGCTCGTCCGCGCCGCTGCCGGCACAACGGTTACGGCGACGATCTATCACAAGCGCTTTGGCACCCTCCACTATGCGATTCGGCTCGAACCCAACACCGAGGGGGATGGCCCATGATGCCTGCACGATCGATCGTCTCCGAGCGGTCCCGCTTTGGCCCGTCGCGAGTCGTGGCGATGATGATCCTCACGATCGCTGCCATCACAGCATCGGGCGTGCCCGCCTCGGCCCAACAGCACCATCCCAGCCGCGTCACGATCACCTTCGACCACCTTTACGACTACGACGAGCTGTCGCAGGCCCTGCATGCCCTGACGGCGGCCTATCCCGAGTTGCTAACGATCCAGTGCCTCGGCAAGAGCTACGAAGGCCGCGACATGTGGCTCGTCACGCTCAACAACCCCAAGACCGGGCCAGACACCGACAAGCCCGCCATGTATATCGATGGCAACATCCACGGCAATGAGGTCCAGGCCGCCGAGGTTCCCCTCTACACCCTCTGGTATCTCACCAAGAGCTACGACAAGGTCGAATCCCTCACCAAGCTGATGGACGAGACCGCGTTCTATGTCCTGCCGATGGTCAATCCCGACGGCCGGGCGCACTGGTTCAACACGCCCAACACCCCGCACAGCTCACGCAGCGGCACGAAGCCCACCGACAACGACCACGACGGTCTGTTTGACGAAGACGGCTACGACGACCTGGACGGAGACGGCGAAGTTCTCGAGATGCGCCGCCGCACGCCCAACGGTCGATGGAAAGACTCTCCCAAGGACCCGCGTCTGATGGTGTTTTGTAAGCCCGGCGAGGAGGGACAATACGAACGCCTCGGCCGCGAGGGCATCGACAACGACGGCGACGGCCGCATCAACGAGGACGGCCCCGGCGGCTATGACATGAACCGCAACTGGCCCGCTGATTGGCAGCCCAATTACATTCAGTTCGGAGCGGGCGACTATCCGTTTTCTTACCCCGAAACCCGCTGCATCGGCGAATTCATCCTCGCCCATCCGAACATCGCCGGCGTGCAGGCCTATCACAACTCGGGGGGCATGATCCTGCGAGGCCCCGGCGCCAAGACTGTGAAGAAGTATCCCCGCGCCGACGCGGCGGTCTACGACCACCTCGGCCGCGAGGGCGAAAAAATGCTACCCTTCTACCGCTACATGATCATCTGGAAAGATCTGTACGCGGTACACGGCGGTTTCGTCACCTGGACCTACGAAGACCTGGGCATCTTCAGCTTCACGAACGAACTGTGGACCGGCAGCAAGATGTTCTACAAGAAGTCGAAGTCCGGCTTCTTCGGTGGTCAGGAAGACATGCTCAAATACGACGACATGCTCTTGTTCGGCCAGACATTCCGTGAGTGGAAGCCGTTCAAGCATCCGGTCTACGGTGACATCGAGCTGGGCGGCTGGGTGAAGTTCAGCACCCGCGTGCCCCCCGGCTTCATGCTACCGGAGGTGTGCCATCGAAACGCCGCCTTCACCATCTTCCACGCGGGAGCAATGCCGAAGCTGGCGTTCACCGAGACACACGTCGTCGCCAAAGGCAACGACATCTATGAGATCACGGTCGAGGTCCGCAACGAGCACGTCCTTCCCACCGTCTCCGCCATCGCCATGCAGAAGAAAATCGGCGCCCGTGATCTCATCGAGATCAAACCCGCCGCACAGACGGCGTCCGCTGCAACAGGCGTGGACCATCCGGACGCCGACCCGTCGACCCGACCGTCAACCTCACCCGCCGCCGTCCCCTCGTCCCGCATCGCCGTCACGACGTCCGCTCCGTCCGAACTCGAAGTCCTGGCCGGCGGCACCCTCCGCGACCGATTTCTCGGCACGCTCGAATTCGTCGAACATCAGCCTTGGCGCATCTGGAACGACGCCGGCATCCCCGGCCAGCGAACGCGCCTGTTTCGCTGGATCGTCCGCGGCCGGGGCCACGTCACTGTCACCTACCGCTCACAGAAGGCCCGAGACCTCTCGATCACCCTTCCGCTTCAGTAACCGCTCCGTCACGACGGCCGTTCGCCCAGGCTGTGTCGAGAGTCCCTTCTCGACACATCTTCACAGAGGACTCCTATCCTCTCCAGCACAGCAGCGATCGGCAAGCCAGTCCCGCCCCGTGGAAAAAGACATGGGAAGGGATTCCCATGCGGAGGAGACCGAGAAGGGATTCTCGGTCCAGCACGGGCTCCGTCACGACCACCGTCGGACCTTCGCTCGCTGGAGTCGAACCGCGAGGCCGTGCAGACCGCGGCCGCTCCCTGTAGAATCCGTGTATGATGACCCGGCGACATCCGTCATGGCCCTGGCCCGTCTGTGTCGCTACCGCCCTGCTGGCATCGACGGGTTGTGGTCCGTCGCCCCTCGGGGTTGCGACCCATCCCGCCCAGCCGCCGTCAGATTCCATATCCGACGGCACCGGCGCGCTGCCCGCCTCCGACGAGCCGCCGCGCTTTGCCGCGACACTGATCCCCACCGATCCGACGCGTTATCCCTACAACCATGCCGCGTCGATCGCCGAGCTGCCCAACGGCGACCTGATCGTCGCCTGGGGCGCCGGCTCGCGCGAACTCGGCAACGACACCGTGATCGTCATGTCCCGCCGCCCCACGGGCGAGACTACCTGGACCGACCCCGTCGTGGTCGCCGATCGGCCCGATCGCGCCGACGCCAATCCCGTCCTGTTCGTGGACGACGGCGGACGGGCACGGCTCTTCCACGTCGAGATGTTCGGTCAGACCTTTTGTCTCGGGCGCGTCGTTGTTCAGACGAGCGACGACCTCGGCCGCACATGGTCGTCCCCGCGGCCGGCGTTCGACGCCATTTGCGTCATGGTCCGCAGCCATCCGATCGTCACACGCGGCGGGCGATGGGTCATGCCGGCCTACATCCAGGGGGTCTACGCCTCTCAGTTCTGGCTCAGCGACGACCACGGCGAGACGTGGTGGCCGACCGCGTCGCTATTCTCCTTTCCGGAGAACAACCTGCAACCCGCAGTGGTCGAACTCGACGACGGAACGCTCTTCGCGCTGATGCGACGGGCCGGCCTCGATGCCGCCTTCACGTGGGAAGCCCGCTCCCACGACGGCGGCGCGACCTGGACCACGCGCCGTCGCGACGACCTGAGGACCCCCGACAGCGGCCTCGACATGATCCGCCTGGCGGGCGGCGCGCTCCTGGTGGCCTATAACAACAGCCCCCGCAAGCGGACGCCACTGGTCGTCGCCTGGTCCGTCGACGCCGGGCGGACGTGGTCCACCCCGAAGACCGTCGAGGCCGGCGACCCCGAGCTCTCCTATCCCTGTCTGCTCCAGGGCCGCGACGGAACAATCCACCTCGTCTACACGCACCGGAAATCTGCCATCATGCATGTGGAATTCAACGGCGCCTGGCTCCACGCTCCGTAGCGTCGCCCCCCCGTGGGCGACGTGCCCCGAGCAGTAGCCGGGTGCGTGACAGAATCGGCGGCGGGGTGCCACGGGCAGCTTGCTTGCCCGTGTCCGTGCAAGGCACTGTCCGTCGATACACTGGCGGACAAGCCGCCAGTGGCACCCATCGGGGCAGCCAGGCGTTGCCGCCA
>JBHHVX010000200.1:0-5762 GCA_046754505.1 Phycisphaerae bacterium
CAGTCGGGCGTGCCGTCCTGATCGGTGTCGGTGTCGGGTGCGCCGCAGCCGCATGCGCCGGGCGCGGTCTTGTCCGGATCGGCCGGGCACGCGTCGCAGGCATCGATGGCGCCGTCGCCGTCGACGTCGGTCTGGCATTCGTCGGGCGTGCCGTCGTCATCGCAGTCGGCGCTGATGAGGCCGTCGCCATCGGGATCATCGGCGGCGAGGTCGCAGTCGTCCGGGATGCCGTTGGCGTTGCAGTCAAGATCGGGGTTCTCAGCGATTTCGACGTCGTCGGGCGTGCCGTTGCCGTTGCAATCGCCGCCGACCAGCGCCGCGGGGTCGATGACGGGCACGGTGAAGGTGATCGTGTCGCCGTCGTTGTAGTCGACGCCCAGCGCGAATTGTTGCTGGGAGATCAATCGGCCCGGCTCGATGCCGCGCGGCAGGAGATCGGCGGCCGCTGCCGCGACCCTCGACATCACCGAGACCGTGTCGGCCACCGTGCGAAGGACTTCACCGGAGGTGGAGGCGCCGTCGACGCCCAGCAGCAGGACCGTCCGCCGGACTTCCCGGTCGCCGTTGGTGTAGACGGCTTCGACCACCGCGGCAAGGCCCGATTGATTGTCGACCCTCAACGTCACGCCGATGCCGGTGCCGGGGATCGGGCTTGTGCCGGGCACGCCGTCACAGGTGAGGCCCATGACGGCGGCGAGGCAGATCATCATGCCCAGCCGCAAGGCCGGCACGCTGGACGGTCGGATGTTCATCGTTGTGGTTCCCTGTAGTCTGAGCCGGTGCGCCGGCGGCTCGGTTTGACCGTTCCTCATCGTGCTCGCGCTTGCGGCCTATCCACGCCAGGCCGCCGACTGGGACCGATCCGACATTAGATCAGAACCCTCCCGCTTGGACAAGCCGCTCGCAGCCTGCGTTCGTGCCAATTGATGGTATGCCCGCCGAGACGACTGCCAAGGGTTCCGATAACGACGCGGGTGTTATATTGAGGGTCACCTTCGTCAGTCCGATGTTCCGAGCAATGGAGCAGTTCTGCCTGCGGCAGGTCCATGTAAGCCTCGGCGACTGATTGCCGAGGCTCCGATATCGCGTGACCGTCGAGACTCAATCCATTCCGAACATGGCTCGTTCGATCAGCTCGACGTACCGGTGCGCGAGCGGGTCGCGGATTGCCGGGCGGCTGTATGTGAGGCTGAGGTTCAGGCCCTTATCAAATCTGCTGAAGACGGGGTTCCATCCGGGCGGGACCGTCGTGGGGCCGCCACCCCAGAGATTCGTGACGCGCGCGCCGAATAGCGTCCGAAACGGCTCGGCGATCTCACCGTAGTAGGAGAATCCGGTGTTGAAGCTCGGAGCCAACCGCGGCCACCGGAAGATCAGGCCATATGTCCATGTGTGCATCAGCGAGGCCCACCAGAGCGCCGCCCATTGCATCAGGCCGCCGTGGCTCTTGCGGAAGTCTTCGAGCTGACGCAACAGGGCCTGGCCGATCGTTCCGAGGTCATCGGCCTGGCTGTCGAGGAGGGCGATGCCGGGCGACACCAGGTAATTCCCGATGAGGGGACGGTGGCGGAGAATCGACGGGTCCTCCGCGTCGTCGGCGACCGTGAGCGGAAACGTTGTGCGGTACGCGGGTGTGGGAATGCCTTGTTCAACATGCAGGCGATGTAGGGCGTGTATCACGCAGGCGGCGAGGTGCCTCGCATACCGTGCGGGGCCGGGAGGCGTTACCGCGTTTGCCTTGGCGTGGATGCTCCGCATGACGGCGGCGTCCCACTGCCGATGAATGACCCGGTAGCTCTGAAGCGGACCCGCGTTCAGGTTGGCGAGCGTTCGCGTGCTGTCGGGAGAGGCCCACGAACCGGCGGTCCAGCCGTGTCGCATGAGCCTGAGCCGCTCGACGAGTCCACGCCCCGCGAGGACATTCACCTCCTGGTCGTCTTCAGTCAGAGCGTCTGGCAGGGCCGGTGTCTCGAGCGGCGTGCCTTTGGCGACATCGGCGGCGGCACGGCCGATCTCCGCAAGGAACCACTGCGCCCCAGCGGCGTCCATCAGACAGTGCGGCCAGCGCAGGCAGAGCCGAGTCTTGCCCGTGGGCAGGGCGTAGTGCTCGAGGCGCACCTGTGGGCCGCGCCGCAGGTCCCAATCCGGTCCGCATCGCGCGTGCCAGCGCTGGTCGAGCTGTCCCGGCCAGTCGGCGCTGTCGGTGAGGTCGTCGAAGACATACGCCCGATCGGCGGCGCGCTCGGCATGGCTTGAAGCCGCCGGTGGCAGCCGCCAGAACGGTCGCAGACGCGTGGGTGACGAACAGAGAGGGGCCATGACCGCCGGGTGGCGCGAGAGCGCCCCAGCCAGCGCAGCCTTCGCATCCGTAGGATCGAGCGGGCCGTCAAGTTCCACGTTCATGTACGGGATATTGCCGCCGGCGCGTTGGCGCCGGATGAACCGATGGTGGCCGTAGATCAGGCAGTCACACGGATTGAGCGCGATTCTGCGCTTCATGGATCGCCGGTCTTCGCAACGGTGGAAGTCGCCTTCGGCCCGACAGGCGGCGGAACAAGGTGCATACGCGGTGAAGACAGCGGTTCCGTGAATCGCAAAGCGAGAACGGTGAAATCGTCGCCCTCGCCAGTCTCCTCGACCTCTATCGTAAAACCACGCAGACGAAACGTCTCTCCAGCCGGCGCCCGCGAATCGTGTCCGCTCGAGGATTCATACAGGAGTGTGTTGAAGAGGCCGCCATCGCGGGCGCGCACGATCACGGTCCGGGGATCGACGCGCTGCCATTCGCCTTCCACATCGGGCGGCAGCAGGTATGTCAGGGCGACATGGCGACGACCTGTGAGCAACTCAAGTCGCTCGGCGCCACAACTGATTTCGAGTGGCCCTCGAGACTCCCTGACGAGTAGCGTATCCCCATCCGACAGGGATGAGTCGAGCTCGGCCACGACGCCCGCAAGCCGGTCGCGCGCACGCCATTCCGCGTGGTTCATCACCAGCACCGTGCCGATGACGCATCCGATGCTGACGGTCGTGTTGGCTGCAAACAGGAAGTGGCGCAGGAACAGCGGCGCCGCATCCGCTTCGCGACGGGGGACGATTAGCCCGGCGAGCAGAAACGCCCACCCGACCGTTGCGGCACACATCACTCGGTTGGTTGTGGTCATGCCCCCGAGACCGGGCAAGAGCAGCGCCGGCGCCCAAAGCACGAAAAACAGGGCCGCTCGGTCTCCGCGGGTGGATCTTCGCATGTAGCCGATCGTGACGAGGAGCAGCAGGCCGCCGACGGTTGCGACCGTCCACAGATGCCATCTCGACGCCCCGAGCAGAAACGTGTCGATCGGGTAGCCGGTCGTCCAGACCGACGCGTAGAGGAGAAGGGCTTGGAGGATCCGCATTCCCGACTGCGCCGGCCCGCCGTCGCCGTGGGGCGGGCTCAGTATCCAGGGTCGCGAATGGATGTAGTAGGCGATGAAGGCAATTGCCATTGTGGCCAGCACGGCGGCGATCCACGACGTGGCCCGATTTGGCTGAACCGGTCCCGGATGCCGGCGTCGGACCCACTCGTGCATGCCGATCACGGCGGCGAGGGCGACGGCGACCTCTTTCGAAAACAAGGCGAACGCAAAGGCGGCCACGGCCAGGAGGCCCCACTTCAGCGAAGGCCTGCGATACGCCGCCCAATACGCTCCGGCCGCCAGGCTCACGCCAATCACGACCAACAAGTCGGACCGGCTGGACAGCCATGTGACCGGCTGCACCAGGCCTTGCGAGATTCCAAACAAGAACGTGGCGACGCCGGGCCGCACGGGGTCGTCGGTCGCCTGGCGAAAGAGCCAGTGAACACACACCAGCGCGATCGCGAAGACACCGAGACTCACCAGACGATAGCCGAATGGGTTGCGGCCGAAGACGAACACGTCCAAGAGGAATGATCCACTGGCGATGGGGCGCACGTAATCCGGACGCCACCCGTCAGGCTGCCACCAGGCACACGAGCCTTGGTTACGCAGTTCGCGCCACTCGTCGTCGGACCGGGCGAACCGAAAGAGGTCGAGCGCCTGGGATTCACCCCGCAGGTATCGCTCCGCCTTGAGCATCAGGTGCAGGTCATCGCTTAAGAACGGGCCGGTCAGCGTCCAGCCATAGAGCAGAAGCGGCCCGCCGAGCCACAGCGTCTTGAAACGTGCGGCGCCGCGAAGCCACTGAAAGGGTTTTTGGAGGAGCGTTCCGAACATGGCGTGGGATTATGCTGAGAAGAATGGGGCATCGCAACCGGGAGCGGCCCCGCGCGTCGGCCTGCGAGGGTGATCCGAAAGACGACTGTGAGGGTACGCCGGTGATGACACAGATCGGTCATCAGGACCGGCCGCACCGCGTCGCCACGCTTGTATTCGGGAAAACCTCCGATTCATGTCCGCGGGCCGGGAGCCGTCAGTCCTGGAGCACCTCGGCTTCGATCAGGTCGGCGTATTCATGGGCAGTCGATTCGTCGTGACGGCCGTCCACCCAGGAGAGGTTGAACGTGAGGCGGTCGCGATACCGACAGAAGACAACGTTCCAGCCCGGCGCGAACCGGACCAGCCCGCCCATTCGAAACCCGGTGATCTCCGCGCCGGCCAGGGCCGTCCAGCCGGGATCGGCATCGGCCTGGTAGTACGCGAAGCCGGACAGGATCGACACGCGTCCGATCGGCCCTTGCATGACGCGGTGATACATCCCGGGACGCATCTTGCCCGCCATCCACAACACGGCCCACTGCTTGATATCGGCGCGCCGCGATCGGAACGCTTCGACCTGTCGGCGGATGTGCTCGGACAGCGCCGCGCGATCTTCGATCTGCGACGCAGTGGCGGTGAGCGTCGGGGCCACGACGTAGTTGCCCGTCAGTGGCCGCTTGGCGCCGACGCTGCTGACGCGCATGGGATAGGCGATCATGTAGTTCTCGCTGTCTACACCGTGATTGCGGTAGAGCCGCTTGAGCGCACGCAGCGTGCATGCCGCAAGGTACCGTACATACAGCCCCGCTCCGGGCGGCGTCAGTCGTTTGGCGTTCGCCCGAATCTGCTCGGACCGTTCGAGCGATCCGAGGCGCGTGAGGAATCGATGAGGACGCTGTTCGTTGAGCGTGCCGGTCGGCAGGGGCGCCGTCGATGTCTTGGTCAGCGCCGATTGTTCGCGCAGTCCCTCCCGGAAGAGCCGCCATCGACTCAGCCATGAAACGCCGGCAAGGGGGTCCGGTGCACTGCAGGGGTCGAGCAGGTCTGCCGGCGGTGGTGAGTCGGGCGCTCGGTCGAGTCGCGCCATCTCACGCAGAAACCGGTGGGCGCCTTCCGCGTCCATCAGGCCGTGCGGCCATTGGAGGCAGAGGTGCGATCGGTGGCCGGGCAGATCGAAGTGGTCGATTCGGATCAGCGGCGGGCGTCTGAAACCCCAGGGTGTGTTGATCGCCCGTTCGATCCGTGCATGAACTCGCGCGTCCGCGTCGGAGGCATCGCGCAGATCGTGGTGCGAGTACGCATGGTTCAACGGGCTGTCGTCAGGCTCAACGCGCCAGTGGGGCCGCCCCAGAAGCAGCGAATAGCGAATCCGCCCTCGTGTGGCCGGGTGGGCCGCGAGGACCCGACGGAAGGCCGTTCGCACTCGGTCCGGATCGGGTTGTCCGTCGAGGTCCAACGTGATAAACGAGACTTCACGGGAGGCGTCGCGCCGCGTGAGACAACGCTGAATGACCAGAAAATGGTAGTCGCACGGAGAGAGCGGGA
>JBHHVX010000201.1:0-5710 GCA_046754505.1 Phycisphaerae bacterium
CGTTCCAGCGGGAAGCCGGCGGATGTGGAACGAGAAGGGATTCTCGTTCCAGCGGCGGTCGTTCCAGCGGGAAGCCGGCGGATGTGGAACGAGAAGGGATTCTCGTTCCAGCGGTCGTTCCAGCGGTCGTTCCAGCGGGAGATTTTCTTATCACTGCATGACACATTAACTCCAGGATGTTTCTATCAGCCGCAGCGACGACGGCGTGGGCAGGAGATAGAACTCCCAGTCCAGCCAACGCCCATCGATGCTGAAGACCGCCTTGGCCATGAAGACTTCGTCACTGACCTTGGCCTGCTCGACCAGTACGCTTTGAAAGATCGCCTCGTGCATGTCAATGAGGAGCAAGGGGGCCGATGGCTCGCTGTGAATATCCAGCCATCGCGCCCAACTGTTGACGAAGGCGCCGCTGATGATGTTCCCTGTTTCCTCGAGACAGGACCGCGTCATGTCGTCGAGTTCCTTCGTCGTTCCCGGTTCGTTGCCGATGAGGATGTCCACCAGCTCGAGGGCCGTGGACATCGGGATCGCCAGCAGGGCATGGCCGTGCAATTGGTTTCCCAGGTCCATTCGGAGGGCGACAATCGGTTCCGTTTGTTCTTTCTGCGGGGTTGCGGCCTCGCGGAGCGGCACCCGGACAAACCCTTCGGTGCTCAGCCGAACGCCTCGGCGGAGCCATTTGGACATGGCCCGCGAGGCGTCAAACGCTCCGTTGATGGCGATGGTGTGAAGGGCGTTTTGGCGGACCTGGTCCGTCTCGCACTGGCATTGCATCGTCTTGAGCGATTCGGCCGACGGCAGGAGAATCAGCCGCCAGTCCATATGATTTTGATCGAGTTCAAACTCGGTTCTGGAGATCAGCGCGTCATCGCCGAGTGCCGCCTGTCCCACGAGCAGCGGCTGGATGATGGCGCAGGCGAGGTCATATACGACGGTCGGAGCGGCGGGCACGACATTCAGTTTGAGCCACGTCGACAGGCAATTGGTAAACGCGCTGGCGACGATATTGCCTGTTTCCTGAAGGCAGGAGCACTCAAGCTCGGTCACTTCCTTGGCTGTTCCGTCCGGCTGCCCCATCAGGATGTCGACCAGCGACAGGGCCACCTTCTCGGGAAAGGCCAGGAGCACGTCACCGGTGACGTCACCCTCGAGCGGCATGCGCACGGCCACGATCGGGTCATCCGGCGACCCGGCGGCTTCGGACAGTTCGGTCAGGGAGATGGTCTCGAACCCGTCGGATGTTAACCGGACGCCGCGTTTGAACCATTTGGAGAGTGCTCGGGAGGCGTTGTAGGCGCTGTTGACGGCGACGGTCCGAAGGGCCTCAGCCAAGTCCGGTCCGGCGGTCTGGGTTTGGATAGGCATCAGGCTCAGTTCCTCTTCAAGGCGCGGGAAACGTCAAGCGTCGCGGTGACGTCGGGCACGGGGGGCGACGGTACGGGGGTCGCGATCGCGAGGGAGTGGGGCGTGCTTGGGGACGGTGCCCTGACGGTCGCGGCTCTGATTGTGGCGTTTCTTTCTTAACATGCTATTAGACACACGCATTGGCAAGCTCTGTTGGCGCCACGTCGCCCACAAGGGGCGGCGCTACGGGGGGTGGCGTTACGGGGTCTGCGGCCGCGTTGGAGTCGCGTCGCCCACAAGGGGCGGCGTTACGGGGTTGAGCGTCGAAGGCATCGGCCATGGACCAGGTCTGCTGATCGGATCGCTCGACGAACATGCCCATGATCGCGGCCACGTCGAGAATGAGCGAGACCGAGCCGTCTCCCATGATGGATGCCCCGGCGATGCCGGCCACGTTTCGGAAGTTGGTGGCCAGGCTTTTGATGACCACGTCTTCCTGCCCGATCATTTCGTCCACCACCAGTCCCATCGCCTCATCCTGGTTGTGCAGGATCAGGAGCGTGATGTCGTCGCTGTTGCGCGTCGCCGTCTGCAATTCGGGCAAAGACGCGTCGAATACCTGCTCGAACAGGGCGACCGGGATCACGCGCTCCCGGACGCGGATCACCGCCTTGCGTTGGATGTTTTGGATGATTTTTCTCGGCACGTTGATGATCTCGCCGACCATCTCCAGAGGGATCGCGTAGACTCCCTGGCCGATGCGGGCGACCAGGGACGTGATGATGGCGAGCGTCAGCGGAAGCTTGATCGTGACAACTGTGCCTTCGCCGGTCTTGCTCTCAATCTCCACCGTGCCGTTGATTTTCTCGAGCTTGTTGAGGACGATGTCCATGCCCATGCCACGGCCGCTCAGGTCGGTCACCACTTTGGCGGTGGAGAAGCCGGGCTTGAAGACGTACTGGACGATCTCTTTCTCCGTCATCAGTTCGACCTGTGCGGGGGTCGCCAGCTCCTGCTCGATGATCTTTTTCTTCACCGCCTCGACATCGACGCCCCGGCCGTCGTCGCGCACCTCGATGCAGATGTGCCGTCCTCGGTGGTAGGCATCGAGGGTCACCTGCGACGCGCGGGGCTTTCCGGCGGCCAGCCGCTCTTCCGGCAGCTCGACACCATGATCGACCGAGTTGCGAACCATGTGCGTGAGTGGGTCGCCCAATTCATCGATCATCCGCTTGTCGAGTTCCGTGGCCTCGCCGTGCAGCACCAGCTCGACTTCCTTGCCGGTCGATTTCGAGATGTCGCGAACGACCCGTCGGAATCTCTGAAACAGCGGTCCGACGGAGACCATGCGGGTTTCCATGATTCGCTTTTGGATGCCCTCGGAGATCCGATTCAGTCCGTGAAGGGCCTCCCCAAAATCGTTCATAGCGGTTCGGGCGTCATGTACCCGGCCCATGATGTTTTTCACCGTGCTAAAGTCGTGCGAGAGTGCGAGTGTGGTGTCCGCCAGTTCCTCGATCAGGCGATGGCTTCCGCTGGCGGGGTGAAGCTCGCTGATCTTGTTATTCAGCGTGGCGATGCGTTCGGCCATATCGTCGACGAGGTAGCCGACGTTTTGCCCTGAGAACAGTGGATCGAACTGTCCTTGAATCTGGACAAACCGGGCCTTGCTGATGACGAGTTCGCCGCCCAGGTTCATCAACTGATCGAGGCGTTCGAGGTCGACGCGCAGGGTTTCACCGACCTTGGGGACTGCGGGCGGCCGGCGGCCTGGGGCGCGTTTGGCCGGAGCCGCGGTCGGTCGGCCCGCGGGCGTCGCGGGCGCCGTCTCCGCGACCGGGGGCTTCGCGTCGGCCTCGGTCGTCGAGCCAACGGCTGGTGCCGCGGGCGTGGGCGCCGGGGCTGCGGCGGGCGTGTTGTCGGGAGGACCTTGCGTCGCGGCACCCTCCCCGCCGCGCATCGCCTTGACGCTCTTGGCGGAGAACAGGGCGAGCATCTTTTCGATCTCGGCCGGCTCGCTGGTCGTTTGTACGTCGTAGATGATCGTCTCCAGCGACGTTGAGCCGTCGAGCGCATCCACGTCCGGGTCTGTCTTGAGGACGTCGCCCACTTCGTTCAGTTTGTTGTGGATCAGGTAGGCCTGGATCTCAGCTTCCGCGAAATCCTCGGGGAATGTGACCGTGACCTGGACGATGTCGTCGTCCTCCCCGAGATCAGCCTCGGGTTCCCCACCGGGGGTCTCGGTATCGCTCGGTGCGGCGACGGCCTCCGGCGATTCGGCTGCGGCTTCGGTCGCAAGCGGGGCGGTCTCATCCTCGGCCGGGCTGGACGCGGCCGGCGGCTCGGAGGCCCCCAGCCACTCGGCGAAGACGTCGTCACCGACGTCGGTGGAGAGTTCATCGCTGCGTCCCTGTTTGATCAGATCGATCTCGGCCCGAAGCCGATCGGCGACGCCGAGGAGGGCGTTGGTGAGCTTGCCGTCGAGCGTGAGCGACTCGTCGGATCGAATCCGATCGAGGAGCGTTTCCATGCGGTGCGTGATTTTGCAGAGCACGTCACATCCGGCGGCGCCGGTGGCTCCCTTGATGTTGTGGGCGCACCGGAAGACCTCGTTGATGGTATCGAGGTCGTGCGGATTGTCTTCCAGTTTCATCAACCCCTGGTTGAGGTCTTCGATGGCCTCGGCCGTTGTGTCCACGAAGAGCTGGAGCAACTCCTGGTCGTCGAGGATTTTCAGCTGTGGCGCCATACCCGAATTGCCGCCTGCTGGTGTGGCTTTGGGGGTTGCGGTCTGTTTGGAACCCGACGCCGGGTTAGCGCCGGTCGCCTCGGCCGGCGTATTGAGAATGTCTTCCAACATCTTGAGGGCTTCCTTGATCGAAACGGGTTGCTCGGGTGTCTCCGCGAGTTCCTGCACCAGGGAGCGCAGCGTGTCGAAGACGCGGAACAGCGTCTCGATGCTGGCCGGATCAAACGCTCGCTTGCCCATTCGGATTTGGTCAAAGAGCGTCTCCATGAGATGTGTCAGGTCGCGGATTTTGTCGAACCCCATCGCTGCGGCGAGGCCCTTGAGGCTGTGGGCGGCGCGGAACATCGTGTTCATGCGCTCGTTGTCTTCGGGGTCGTCGAGCGCGATGGGACCGCTGCCGCCCTTGGACTCGAAGGCCATCACCCCCTCATCGAGCATCTCGAGATACTCGGGGGCCTCGTCGAGGAAGCCGGCCATCAGCTCGGGTGTTACGGTCGTATAATCGCTCACATGGTCACCAGTTTCTTTGTCTTCTCTTCGGCTTTTCGGCCGGTCGGCTTGTGATAGACGCCCGGGCGCTGGTAGTCGAGCGTCATGCAGGCGCTCAGCTCGGCGATCGTTCGGATCGGGTCCACGTCTCCGACGATCATGTGTCCGCCGGGGGCGACCGCGTTCGACACGTTCGTGATCACGGTCTTCTTCATGGGTGTGTCAAAATACATCAAGACGTTTCGCAGAAAGACCAGGTCGAAACGGCCGCTCGGGAAGGGGTCCCGGAGGTTATGCGACTGAAACCGGACCATTTTTCGGACGTCATCGACAAGCTGGAAGTCGTCGTCTTTTTTCGTAAACCAGCGCCGCACCTGGGCCTTGCTCATCTTGGCAACGGCGTAGTCGTTGTAGATCGCCGCCGAGGCCTTATCGAGCACCTTCTTGCTGATGTCGCTTCCGACGATCGTGATGCTCCAGTCGTCGAACTTGGGCAGGTGTTCCCGGAGGACGATCGCGGCCGTGTAGGCCTCTTCTCCGCTGCTGCTTGCGGAACTCCAGATACGAATGGACTTGGCACCCTGCGTCTTGGTCTCGACCCAGTGCTTGATCAGATCGTCCTGGATGAACTTCCACAATTGCTCGTTGCGAAAGAAGTAGGTCTCGTTCGTCGTCACCGCGGAGAGGAAATTGGGCAATTCTTCGTCGCATCCCTTCGGGCTGGACAGGAACTTGTAATAGGCATCGAAGGAGTCGAGACTGAGGGCCTTCAGACGTCTCCGAAGCCGGTTGCTCAACATGCTGATCTTTTCTTCCGGCATGTGGATGCCGGTCCGGTCATAGACCAGCTTGGCCATTTTCTTGAATTGTTGAAGGCTGAGTTTTTGGATTTCCACGACGCGGTTACCTCCGTGTTATGCGCGTGTGTCGGACAGGTGTTTGTCACGGCAGGGCACCTGTTGCGAGTCAGTGGCACCCGGCCAGTGGCACCCGGCCCCCGGCCAACAAGGCCGAGGGCCGACAGCCCGTCGCCCACAAGGGGCGGCGCTACGGCACACTGGCGGGCAAGCCGCCAGTGGCACCCGGCCAGTGGCACCCGGCCCCCGGCCAACAAGGCCGAGGGCCGAC
>JBHHVX010000202.1:0-5693 GCA_046754505.1 Phycisphaerae bacterium
GGAACGAGAATCCCTTCTCGTTCCGCTGGTTCCGCTGGAACGAGAATCCCTTCTCATTCCGCTGGTTCCGCTGGAACGAGAATCCCTTCTCGTTCCGCTGGTTCCGCTGGAACGAGAATCCCTTCTCGTTCCGATGCCAGCCGGGACCGAAAACGGATTCTCGGTCCAGCACGCTCACTGAAGAGACAGTCGGAACTCTGCAAACACCATCCGGGGTACTTCGGCGTCGTTGAGAAACAGCGTCGTCCCCTCGGGATGGCTCGAGTCGAGGAGGTTTCGCACACCGATCGAGACCGATGCCTGGTCCTTCCAAAACTCGTACTCCGCCCGAAGGTCCAGACGCAGGTATGGGTCGATCCGGCGCGGGATGAATGACAAGGCCGGGTTCGGACCCTTCACCGCGTCTACGAAGAACAGATTGGACGACAGATGCAGGTCGTCGGTCGGGCTGTAGCGGACGCCGACCATGGACTTGTGCTTCGGCGGTGAAATCGTGTCCGCGTCGTGCAGCGCGTCCGACGATCGCCAGCGCAGTTCCTCGTAGGTGTAGTTCGCCAACAGCGTCAGCCGCTCCGTGAGGGCGTAGCGGGCGTCCAGCTCGAGGCCATACAACGACGCCTCCGCGCTGTTGTCGAATTGAAACTTGAGCAGCCCGGGTGGCCCGAGGCCGGGGTGCAGCGTGGTCAGGTCGTCGTATTCGTGCCAGAAGGCATTGGCGCTGACGTCCAACCGTTTGAAATAGCGCCCGCGAAAACCCAACTCGTAGGCGACCAGCGACTCCGGACGAACGTCTCGCTCGGCCTGGATCCGCGCGATTCCGTTCAGCAGCGGCAGATCCAGAAAACGCAGGCCCGGCGGCGGCATCTGGAAGGCCCGCGACACGGCTCCGTAGACCAGGGCGTCGTCCGAGAGATCGTACGACAGCGCCGCCCGGGCGCTCGGCTGGAATCCGGTGAAAGATTCGTAGTCGAGGCGGCCCCCGAGATTCAGCTTCCAGCGAGGGGCCAGACGCCACTCGTCCTGTACATAGACCCCGATGATTCCGCTGCTGACGAAGTCGTCGGCCAGCATACCGGGAGACGAGTTCGAGGCATCCAGAAGATCGACCCGCGTGTCAATTCCCCAACTCAGCGTGTGGGCCTCGGCCGGCTTGAACGTGTGCCCGAACTGAAGGGCCAACTGCTGATAGCGATAGTCGATGGACGTCTCACCCGGAGAGCCCTGGAAATCATTGACATATCCCGTCAGCTCGAAGTAGTTGTCTTCGGCGATGCGGTGAGACCAGCGTCCGAGGACGTAATTCGCCTGAGCCCCGGAGTTGCGACGCAATCCGAACCCGGCCAGCGGCGTCGGCGGAAAACCGCCGTCGACAATCGCACTGCCCGCGGAAAACGTCAGCGTGTCGTTTTCGCTCGCCTCGTAGATGCCATGCAGAGCCATGCGCCCGCCCTTGTAGTCATCCTCCAGACCACGCAGCAGCGAGCCTCCGTTCTTGAAGCCGTCGCCCCCCTCAAATTCGCCGGACACCCGCATCCGGAGCTTGCCCTCCTTGAAAGCGTATCCGATGTGTTCCTTCTGGGTTCCACGCGAACCGCCGCCAAGAGTGATCGTCAGGCCGAGTTGGTCGGCGGGGTCCTTCGTAATGATGTTGATCACGCCGTTGACGGCGTTGGCGCCCCAGGTCACGCCGCCCGGCCCGCGAATCACTTCGATCCGCTCGATGTCCTCGAGTTGGAACGGCCAGCTTCCCCAGAGTGTCCCGCCGAAGTGCGAGTCGAAGATCTGCCGCCCGTCCACCAGCACGAGCAGTTGCCGGCTGAGGAACCCGTGAAAGCCCCGCGTCGAGACCGCGGCGTTGCCCATCGAAAGGTCGGCCACATCCACGCCCGGCACCAGCCGAAGAGCGTCGGGGATCGATCGGGCGCCCGACCGGCGAATCTCCTCCGCCGTGATCACGCTGATGGCGTGCGCCACAAGAGTGATCTTCTCCTCGTGGCGCGACGCCGTCACGACCATGGGCACATCGAGTTCCAATAGCTCGATGTCCTCATCCAAGTCCTCCTGCACCGCGGCGGCCGCAACACGCTCGTCATTCCGCCCTGCCGGTCCGTCCTGCGCCGTCGCCTGCGTCCGGCCGACGCCGAGCAACGCCAGGACGAGAACAACTTCGCACGCTCTCATTACTCCACTCCATAACGCTTTGTGACCTTTTCCAGGACCGATGAACTGAACCGAATACCGATCATCGACGCCGTCCGCACGTTGACCGCATCACTGACGTGCGCTGGATATACCAAGCCCATCTTGGCAGAATCAGCGCCGCTGGCAAGCTCCGTGACCAAGCCTGCGGCCTGACGGCCGATCGCTTCCGGGTTGCTGTGCTGTCCGGCCAACGCGCCGGCCTTGACCAGCTTCGGTGAGAAGGTCCAGACAGGCTTCTTCCGCCGAATCCCCCACAGCAGCAGCCGTTGCACGTTTGGCCCGTTGTAAACGCCGGCATCCGGGATCATCAGAACGCCGTCGCAGCCGCCCTTGTTCAGGGCGTCGATAGCCTCCGGGAAGGCCTTTCGACGGGCGAGAATGGCCTTGACGGTCACACTTTTCCGCCGTCCGGCCTGCACAATCGCGTCGGCCGTCCGCTTCGTGCGATCGCTGTACAGAACACCGATGCATCCGCCGGTGGGGCGAAGACGTTTGATCCAATCGATCTGTTGGCCCGGCGGGACATCGCTCGTCACACCGGTCACACGCGATCGCTGCGATTCATCCGTCACGAACGACGCGTCCAACGCGTTCGGGACCATGAAAAAAACAACCGGTGTCTTTGCGACGGTCTTGAGCGCCAATGACGTGGCCCTGGCCCCGGCCGCGGCAATCACGGTCGCGCTCGAGGTCGCCAGCCTCTTGATAACCGATTCGGTCTGGCGGGTGTCCTGCAGGGGTGGAAGCTTGAGGCGAGTGCACGTGTAGCCGTCCGAGGCCAGGCTCCGCTCCAGGCTCCCGGCGGCGTCTTCGTAGCTTGCCTGAGGACCCTGCAGAATGACTACATGGACGCTATCGGACTTGTGATCATTGGTCTGGCCCGAACTGGCCCCGGCAGCGAGGAAGACAGCCGCTGCGCAGGAGAACATGCACAACAACTGTCGCCTCCGGTTTTTACCTGCCATTGGGTCACCGTTGGTGGAACCGAAACCCCTGGTCTCCGTACGCGTAACCTCGGAAATGCCTGCCGAACCCCGCAACGATTCGGAGTCCTTGAGTATTATCGGCCAAGCGGGAACCCTTGTCACGAACCTTTTGTCCATTGTAGGGAAAACCTGTAGTCGGCTCTTGCCCGCGTCCGCTCCGAACGGACGTCCCGGAATCGAGGTGCTCGGCGTGGCACTTGTGGGCCAAAGTCGCCGTTGCAATGGACCGATGCTCCAACATGAGCCTCCCGGCCCGGTTGCGGAGGTCGAGGCTCGCTGAAGACGTCTTGGGGACCAGTCTGGTCCCACGGGGGGGCACGCCGGATGCCGCAGTTTGGCTTGCGTGTAAAGTCGATCCTGTTGACCGTCCTGCTGATCACGGGAGCGGTGGGGATGGTGAGCGCAACCCTTATCTGGCGGAACGACCGAGAATCCATCGAGAACATCGAGCGAGACGCGGCCACGTTGGCCGAATCGCTCGGCAACACGGCCGAGCCGGCGATCCTGCTGAACGATCGGCCGGCCCTCCAGCACGTCGTCCGCAGCCTGGCTCGACAGGACGCCATCCAGATCGTCGATATCATCGATCGATCCGGCTCCATCCTCGCCCGGTCTCCGCGCGTCGCGTCGTTCGCGCCCGAGATTCACGTCGATCCGGCCCATCCAATGGATGGCACGCGCGACAGTAACGGCCGGAGGGTCGAACGCAGTCCGAATCAACTGCTGGTCGTCGTACCGATCCGGTCGGAAACCCGGTTTGCCGATCTCGACCTCCCCGAGGATGAATCCGTCAGTGCCGCCGAACTCGCCACGGGGGACCCGCTCGGCTTTGTTCGACTGGTCTACAGCCTCGATGCCGTCCACGCGGCACGGACGGCGAGTCTGCTGTCCAGCTTCCTCATCGCGCTGGTCGTGATCGCGGTCGGAACCGGTCTCACGGTCCTCTCCGTCCGGCGGACGCTGCAGCCGATCCACGGCCTCGTCGAGACGACCAGCGCCATCGCAAACGGCGACCTCGCCCGAAGGGCATCGGTGCGGGCGAACGACGAGATTGGCGTGCTGGCGCGATCTTTCAACCACATGGCCGATCGCATCCACGACAGCTATGCCTCGATCGAACGCAAGGTGGCCGAACGCACGGCAGAACTCGAACACCAGCGGGCGGAACTAGAAAAAGAGGCAATAGAGCGAAAACTGGCCCAGGCCCAGTTGCAACAGGCCAAGGAGGCCGCCGAGGCCGGAAACCGTGCCAAGAGCGACTTCCTGGCCAACATGAGCCACGAAATCCGCACGCCGATGACCGCCATTCTGGGGTTCTCAGACAACCTGCTCGATCCGAACTTGTCCGAGGCCGCCCGGCGCGACGCCGTGAATACGATCCGACGAAACGGCGATTACCTGCTGGAGATCATCAACGACATTCTCGATCTCAGCAAGATCGAGGCGGGCAAGTTTGTGGTCGAACGTGCCGAGATATCGCCCATCAGTGTCGTCGCCGAGGTCCTGTCGTTGATGCGCGTCAGGGCCGACGCCAAAGGCCTTCGCCTGCGGGTCGATTACAAAGGACCGATCCCGGCACGGATCTGCACCGATCCGATCCGTCTGCGACAGATTCTCATCAACCTGATCGGCAACGCCATCAAGTTCACGAACTCCGGAGGTGTTCGGCTGGTCATCCGGCTGGCCGACGGACCACCCTCACAGTTGCGACTTGACGTCATCGACACCGGGATCGGCATGACCGCCGAACAGGCCGGGAAGGCCTTCACGGGCTTCACCCAAGCCGACGAGACCATGACCCGCCGCTTCGGCGGTACCGGGCTGGGGCTGACCATCAGCAAGCGGCTCGCCAACATGCTGGACGGCGACATCAGTGTGCAATCCGAGCCGGGCAAGGGCAGTCAGTTCACCGTCACGATCGCGACCGGCTCCCTCGACGGGGTTCGGATGATCGACCATGTGACCGAATCGACCATCCGCACGACTGCTTCGGGGGACGAGGCCCCGGCTCCGCAGCCCGCGACGCTCGACTGCCGGATACTCCTCGCCGAGGACGGGCCGGACAATCAGCGCCTGATCGCGCATATCCTCAAGAAGGCCGGAGCCGAGGTCACCGTTGTCGAGAACGGCAAGCTGGCACTCGAGGCGACCCTCGCCGCGCAGCAAAAGGATCGCCCTTTTGATGTTATCTTGATGGATATGCAAATGCCGGTAATGGATGGCTATCAGGCGACGACGCGCCTTCGCGAGGAAGGCTACACCGGCCCGATCATCGCCCTCACCGCCCACGCGATGGCCGGTGATCGCGACAAGTGCCTCCATGCCGGCTGCGACGACTACGCCACCAAGCCGATCCAAAGGAAGAAACTCATAGAGGTGATTCAGGCCCGTCTTCCTGCCCCAACCACCGCCTGAGTTCTCGCTGGTGCGAGAATCCCTTCTCGCACCCTCGCTGGTGCGACAATCCCCTCTCTCGCTGGTGCGAGAATCCCTTCTCGCACCCTC
>JBHHVX010000203.1:0-5634 GCA_046754505.1 Phycisphaerae bacterium
GGTTTCCGCAAGACAAAACCGGTGGCTGTTCTTCATAGCCGCCGCGCTGCTTGGGGACATGACTCTCTCCTTCGCCCCCATGCCAAACACCCCTCCATGCGACTCATAATAACGCCCCCGAGTTGTCGAGTCAAGACCTTTTTGTCGGATTGGCAGAGCGTTTTTCCTGTTTCGTGGTCGGTTTGTCGGCGAATCCTGCGGGGCGGTTGACGGGCTCGGCCGGCTGCCCGGCCGCGCGAACGTGGCCGTGGCACGCGGGGCACATACGCTGTGGCACACGCCACGTCGGCTACGGCGGGGGCGACGCTACCGTTTGGTGGCCCACACAGTGGATCTTACGCGTCGGGAAGCCGCTCCGTCATGGCCACGAGGACAAAGGTGGCAATCGGTCCGAGCAACAGGGACAGCAGAAACCAGTTGAGGCCGCTGCGGTTTTTGCCTTGGGCCAGGCCGGCGTTGATTAGCGCCAGCGTTCCCCAGCCCATGAAATAGCCTGGGTCACCCATAGTCGATTCCTCCTATGCGAACGTGGCTGGTCTGGACACTCTGACGATTGTCCCGTTCAGTCGCTCTTTTCGCATTTCGTCGCCGCCAGTTACCGATTCATGCGATCCCTGCGGCGCACCGGCCGAACGCATCAGAACAGGTCGACCGCCTCGGCGAGGCGTGGAAAGTCACGATCGCGGTCCTTCATAATAACCTGATCGTCCGGGATGCTCCAGTCGATATCGAGGGCCGGGTCGTTCCATCGCAGGCCGCGTTCGTGGTCCGGGGCGTAGAAGTTCGTCACCTTGTAGAGGACTTCGGTGTTCGCTTCGAGCGTGACGAAGCCGTGGGCAAAGCCGACGGGCACGAGGAGCTGCCTCCAGTTCTCGGCGCTGAGGACGTCCTTGACGTGCCGGCCGAACGTGGGAGAATCGCGACGGATGTCGACCGCCACGTCCAGGATGGTCCCCCGCACGACCCTCACCAGCTTGTCCTGTGCGTGCGGGTGAATCTGGTAGTGCAGCCCCCGCAAGACGCCCTTTTCCACGGACAGCGAATGGTTTTCCTGAACGAATGTCATATCAATGCCGTGTTCGGCGAATGTTTTCCGGCTGTAGGTTTCAGAAAAGAACCCCCGAGCGTCCCCGAACTGCTTCGGGATCAGGATCTTTACGTCGGGGATGTCGGATTCGATGATCTGCATGACACGTCTCGTGTGGCTGTGCGGAAGAGAGCGGCGCCTGTCCGAGCCTCATACGCGGGATCGGCGACCTCATGGTCCACGTGTCCGCTCCTGATCCGCATTCTACATTATGCCCGCGTAGTCTCTGATGGCGACCTCTGCACCGGCCCGGTCACGATGACCTCGACCGCACTCTTCGCCGGAAGTTCCATTGTCGGATCATCGCGGATCAGCAGGGCGTTGGCCCCGGACAGCCCGAAGGGGTCGCTCGATCCGCGCCACGGCCGCGGCCTCGCGCTCAAGTGACGGTCGGCCGCCCATGAAACCCGTGCGGGCACAAACGCCGGTCGGGCGTCGCGTGCCGGCTTCATTTCGGTCTCGAGAACGGCCGGCCATCGCTCCGGCGGCCGGGCGGGCAGTCCCTGAAGCCCGTCGATCACCATTCGCACGAACAGCCATGCACAGACGAACGCGCTGGCCGGATTGCCAGGCAGGCCGAACACGTGCTGACCGTCCGGCCCGCGACCATAGGCGACGGGCTTGCCGGGCCGGATGGCCACGCCGTGCCATTGCCAGCGGACGCCGACGGACGCGAAGGCCTCGGGGACGAGGTCGAGTGTCCCCATCGACATGCCGCCGACCGCCATGACCACCGGCTCGGCCAGGGCCTCGCGAAACCGGGCCGTCAGGCTCTTCATCGTGTCGCCGGCGATGACCGGCTTGCGAGGAACCGCGCCGAATCGCCGCATGAGCGCCGACAACATGGGGCCATTGCTTTCGTGAATCTGTCCGGGACGCGTGGGTGCGCCGGCAGGGACCAGTTCGTCACCGGTCAGGACGATGCCGACACCCGGCGCACGAAAGAGCGAGACCGTCGCCACTCCGGCTGTTGCGGCCGCGGCGACCTCGGCCGGACCAAGCCGCAACGGCGGTGTCAGGACCAAGTCGCCCTTGCGACGGATGCCGGCGCGCGGCTCGATGTGCCGGCCGGCCGAAACAGACGCCTCGACGCGCACGGTCTTTTCATTCTTGGAGACATGAGTCTTTTCAATCATGACGACGGCATCCGCACCGTCCGGGACGGGCGCCCCGGTGTTGATCCGCACGGCCTGCCCGGGCTTGAGCCGCGGTGTCGCCGGCCCACCGGCCGCCGCGAGGCCGACGACGGCCAGCTCCGCATGGCCGGACGCACAGTCCGCGGACCGCACGGCAAAACCGTCCATCATCGCCTTGTCGAACGAGGGATAGTCGTCGGCCGCGATCACGGGAGCGGCCAGCACACGCTCCGCCGCCTGCGCCAGCGCGGTCTCGACCGTATCGAGCGGCACGACGGCGTGCGCGAGGGACTGCCACGCCTCGTCCAACGTCAGCAGAGCGTGTGGGTCACGGCCCCAGTTGATGGTCGGTGAATCGGTCATGGGCGATCATTCTCGACTGCCGTTGGAACCAGGCGGCGGGCGTGACAGAGCGTTAACCCTCGACGCTCGGCCGATCGTCGAAACCGTTCGGATGCGTCCGGTGCCATGTCCACGCGCTCGCCACGATGTCGCGCAGGTCGTCATGCTTTGGAGACCAGTGCAACTCACTTCGGATCTTGCTCGAATCCGCGCGAAGCTCCGGCACGTCGCCCGCGCGGCGAGCCTCCTCAACCATCGGGATGGCATGGCCCGTGACCGCCCGTGACACGTCGATCACCTCGCGGACGGTGGCCCCTCGGCCGGTGCCGGCATTGTAGTAGCGCGCCTCGCCTGGTTGCACGACCTGGATCGCGCGGACGTGGGCCTCGGCGAGGTCTTCGACATGGACGTAGTCGCGGACGCAGGTTCCGTCGGGCGTCTCGTAGTCGGTCCCAAAGATGCGGACCTGCTCCCGTTGGCCGAGGGCAACCTTCAGCACGTTCGGAATCAGATGCGTCTCGGGATGGTGGTCTTCGCCGATCGTCGCATCGGCCGCCGCGCCCGCGGCATTGAAATAGCGAAGGGCGATGAACCCCAGTCCCCACGCCACCGATGAGTCCGCCAAGGCCCACTCGACGGCGACCTTGGCGCGGGCATAGGGACTGGCCGGATTCAGCGGTGTGTCCTCGCGGATCGGCATCCGTTCCGGCACGCCGTAGTTGGCGCAGGTCGAACTGAAGACGAAACGCTTTACGTCGTGCCGTTGCACGGCCCGCAACAGCCGCACCGAATTGCCGACGTTGTTGTCGTAGAACTTCAACGGGTCCACGACGGACTCGCCCACTTCGATGAAGGCGGCGAAGTGCATCACGGCGTCAAAGCGTTTCTGCTTAAAGAGGTCGTCGAGCAGCGTTTCGTCGCACAGATCGCCGACGACCAGCGTCGCGTTCGAATCGACGGCGGCTGCATGTCCGGCGGAAAGGTTGTCCAGCACGACTACGTCGAAACCGGCCTTGATCAGCGCCCGCACCGCGTGGCTGCCGACGTAACCTGCACCGCCTGTGACGAGAACCGACATGGATGACATCTTTGCCCTCTTGTCGTGGCTTCAGTGGTTTCTCGGGGCGCGTCCCGAACCGACGTGCCGAACAGACACGCCGGCCGCGTGCGAGCGATGTCCGTCATGGCTCATCACGGAGCGACTCCAGTCTTCGTTCGGCCGAATCAGGGGCGACAACGGGGAAGGATCGTGTCTTGTCCGCGGCGCGCCGGCGGGCGTCGTGCCGTGCGGCGGTGACGAGCCGGGCAAAGAGCAGCACACTCAACACCTGTCCAACACAAAACACGATGTCGCGTCGCACGACCGCATAGGCCAACAGCCCCAGCGCCGCGGCCAGCCCGACGATGCCGACGAGCGAACTCAGGCGCCTCGGTTCGCCCCGACCTCCGGGCAGCGACACGAGCAGGGCGATGGCGAGGACGATCTGAGACGCGAGGCCGACGGCGATCCAGCCCATCCCCGGTTCCGGACCGAGCAGACCGCCGAGTCCGGCGTCGGCCGGGCCTGGCGACGGGACGAGCGCGAACGGCGCAACAAGGACGCACGGTGCGATGCTCATGGCTGTGTATCGTTTCCTCGCCCGACCGACTCCACCTCGTGGCCCTGCGTCACCGGCGTGTAGTGCTTCAACTGCTCCAGGAGCGCGGCGTGGTCGATCTCGTCGAATCCGAACGACTGAAGCTCATCGATCGCACGTTCGATGGTCCAACCCTGACGCTCGATCCGGTAGGCGGCGCAGAGGAGTCCGGTCCGATGGCGGCCGGCGGCGCAGTGGATGAGGATCGGTCGATTCGCGGGGTCGTCCACGCACTCGAAGAACTGGCGAATCTGTTCGGGCGGAATGGGCTCGCGGCTGACGACCGGGATTTGCACGACGTTGAGGCCTCGCCCGCGGGCGAATGCCACCTCGTCCGGGACGCGCCGGCTGGATCCCTTGCGGACGACGAGGATCGTACGGAGGCCGATCTCTTCCATGAGACGATCGATCTGGTGCTCGGTTGGCTGGCCGGATCGGTAGAGCACGCCGTCCTCGACGACGGCGAAGCGCCTTGGCCGACTCTGCCAGGCCTTTGCGAGGAGCGTCCCCACGCCGGCGACGACGATCAGCGTCAGGACCACGGCCGCCACGCGGCGGCGATGTCTTCTATGAGCAGCTTTCACATCCGTTGTTCCATGCGTCGAGCTGACGAAGGACCCACTGACTTTACTGGAAACGGCCCCGTCAGGCAACGTGGTGCGTATAATGCAGCGATGAGCACCGTAAGCGTACTGGTCCTGCGTGCGGCCGGCATCAACTGCGACGAGGAAACGGCCTACGCATGGGAGCTGGCGGGGGCGGACGCGGTTCGGCTGCATGTCAATCGGCTGATCGAGGACCCGCGGCTGCTGGAGGGCTTCCAGATTCTTTCGATTCCCGGCGGATTCAGTTATGGCGACGACATCGCCGCCGGGATGATCCTCGGCCTCCGCCTCGCCCGGCATCTGGGAGAGTCGCTCAAGGGGTTTATTGCGCGCGGCGCGCTGGTCCTGGGAATCTGCAATGGCTTTCAGGTTCTGGTCCGGGCGGGATTGCTGCCCGGACCGGCCTGCGGCGAGTCGGTCACGCTCACGCTGAACCGCTCGGGCCGCTACGAGGATCGCTGGGTCCGGCTTCGGGTCGGGTCTGCCCGATGCGCGTTCCTGGAGCGTGACGAAGAGTTTGCGTTGCCGGTCGCGCACGCCGAAGGTCGGTTCGCGGTTTCAAGTGAGGCCGCCCTGGCAACACTGGAATCGCGGGCTTGCGTGGCGCTGCGATACATCGCTCCGGATGGTGGCGAACCGAGCTATCCGGACAACCCCAATGGCAGCATGGGAAACGTCGCCGGCCTGACGGACGACACCGGCCGCGTCCTCGGCTTGATGCCGCATCCCGAGCGGTACGTGACGGTGACGAACGCTCCGCACTGGACGCGGGGTCGCCGGGGTGAACCCGACGGCTTGAGAATCTTCCGCCGGGCGGTGGGGCACTT
>JBHHVX010000204.1:0-5621 GCA_046754505.1 Phycisphaerae bacterium
TCCGGCCTCGCCCGATTCCGAGGCGTCCGGATCATGCCCGTCCGCACCAGTCTCGCCGGCCTCGTCGACACGACCTACAAGACGACGCTCCCTTCGGCCCTGAAGGCCCGCCTCACCCGGCGCGACGACGACCACAAGCCCGTCTTCCCCGGCGGGTCGCCCGTCCTGACCCTCGATCCCGAGATCACCTTCTACTCCGAACCGGGCGGCCTCGGCGGCCTGTTCGGCAGTGACACCTACGCCGTCGTGCTCTTCTGGCTCAAGGCCGACGCCGCCGACATCGGCCGCATCCAGGTCGTCTCCAAGAGCGGCGCTTCCCGCACCGGTCCCGACGACCTCGCCCAGGCGACCGCCAAGGGCCTGGCCCGTTATTTCCGAAAACACCGCCGACAAAGACAAAACTGACAGTGCCCCGCCCGCCACGGCCGACATATACCGGTGGCGTGTCTGTCAACGGCTCGCTACGGCCTTATGATCCAGGCGGGTGAGCAAAGAAATGAACGGCTGGGGGCTCCCGTCCCGTCCATCGGTGGGAGGCAAACCCCGGCAGGGTTCAATCACAAGCGGAACCCGCTCGGTGGCGACTCGAACCGGAGGTCTTCCAGGCGATGCGTGCGACAATCATCCAGTCGCTTCTGCCCCTTGTCCTCACGTCCCTGCCGGCGGTCCAGCCCGTGCCGAATCCGGCTCAACCCCCGCGCAATCCCAACGGCCAGGCCTACATAAACACCAGCTTCGAGGCCGACGAGGCCCTCACCCGCGCCGCCAAGCTCGAAACCGAGCACCGTTGGTCCGACGCCGCCGCCACACTCCAGGACATCGCCGAGCGCTTCGGCGACCACCTCACGCAACTCGACAAACACCGCTACGTCAGCGTCCGAGCCTGGGTCAACCGTCACGTCGCCGCGTGGCCCCGTGCCGGCGTCGACGCCTACCGCGCCATCTTCGAGGCCCGCGCCCGCGAGGCCCTGGCCCGGCTCGTCACACAGCGCGAGGTCGAGCCGCTCGTCACGCTGGCCCAGCGCTATTACCCCACGGGCGCCGCCGCCGCCGCCATCGACCGTGCCGCCGAGCTGGCGATCGAGAGCGGAGACTTCGCCGCCGCTCGTCAGGGGTACGCCCGCCTCCTCGCCGACCACCCCGACCGCAATCGCCTCCAGTGGCCCTGGCACGCCAAGCTCGCCCTCTGTGCCGCCTGGGAAGGCGACCCCGCGCCGCTCCGGGCACTCAGCCGATCGTTGCCGCCCGACCAACCCGACACGCGTGTAAAATGGGCCGGTGTCGAACAGCCCCTCGCCGACTTCGTCCGCCACGCCCTCGCTCAGGTCGAACAGTCTCCGCCGCCTCCGAAGCCGGCGCCCGCGGGGGCGGGTCTGTTCGGCGGCGGACCGGCGCGGCGCGGCTTTTTCCAGTCGGACGGCAAGGCCGACGCCGTGTTGTGGCACACCGCCGATGTCGATCACACCGGCGCCGACCCCGACGCCGTCCCTACCGAGGCCGCTCGACACGATCTGCAGAGCGGCCGGGGCCTGAGCCGCTCCCCCGTCGCCGGCGGCGGACTCGTTTTCGTCCATGACAACCGCTCCGTCTGGGCCATCGACCCCGCCGCCCCGGACAGCCCCGCCTGGCGCTACGACCTCGCCGACGCCGCTCCGTCCGACACCCACTGGCTCTCCGAGGAAGAGCTTCCACCGCTCTACACCACAACCCTCGCCGGCGGACGCCTCTATGTCCATCTCGATCGCGAGCCGCCCAGCTCCATCGACGGCAATACCGGCGAATCATCGACAATAGTCTGCCTTGATGCGAAAACCGGCCATGAGATATGGCGCAACGACCTGGCCGGCTTCGCGTCCGAGTTTGAGGAAACACGCATCGACGGCGCCCCCCTCTTCCACCGAGGTCGTCTCTTTGCCCTTGTCCGGCGACGCAAACCCTTCGGCTTCGAGGCGTGCTTGCTGCTTCGTCTCGACCCCAAGACCGGCCGGATTCTCCATTCCGTCCACCTCGGCGAAGCCCCCACCGGAAGCTACGGCTATCGAAGGCCCACGCTCTCCCATCCCGCCGCCCGCGGAGACCGCATCTTCGTCCAGACCAACCTCGGCACCGTCGCCGCCGTCGCCGCCTCGACCGGCCGCATCGCATGGCTCCACCGATACCGCTCCAGGCTGACCGACGACGCCGAGGGGTCCTGGCCCGCCCGCACCGGCCGGACCATGCGGTCCTGGCAATACAACCCCACCATGCTCTGGAACGACCGCGTCGTCTGCGCCCCCCTCGACACCGACGCCCTCTTCATCCTCGACCAGGCCGACGGCCGTCTGGTCCACCGCATCTCCGCCACGCACATTCATACGCCAGACTACATTCTTGGCATCCACGGAAAAACCCTCTACGCCGTCGGCAGTCAGGTCACCGCCTGGGACCTTGAAGATCACAAGCTCGCCTGGGCCAGACCCCTCGCCCAAGGCCAACCCCTCGGCCGCGGCGCCATCACGCCCGCCGGACTCCTCATCCCAACCACCCGCGGGCTGTTGCGATACGCCCTCGACGGCGGGCCGGCCCGTATCCATCAATGGCCCCTCCGATCCGCCGGAAATGTCATCGCCCTGCCCGACCAGATCATCGTCGCCGCCACCGACACCCTGTTCGGCCTGGTCGGCAAGGACGAGGCCTTCGCCCGCCTCGCGCGACAGATGGACCACGCCCCCGAAGACCCCCGTCCCGCCCTCCACCTCGCCGAACTCGCCTTCAGCACCGGCGAAATCGACCGCGGTCTCGCCGCCACCGATCAGGCCATCGCCCGCGCCGGTGGCTTCGCCCAGCTTACCGATTCCGCCCTCCGCGACCGTTTCTTCGACCGCCTGATGCACTTCGCCGGTGTCCTCCTCGAAGCCTCCGGCGGACCCGACCCCACCGCCTCGAAAATCGACACCCATCTCGATAACGCCATCAGCCTCCTCCGGAAGGCCGGCCAGTGCGCCCCCGATCCCCACGCCCAGGTGACCTACCGCCTCAAGCTCGCCGCCGCCCTGGCCCGCGGGCGCGACTTCTCCCGCGCTGTCGAAACCTATCAGCAGATCCTCTGCGACCGCGGTCTTCGACGCCTCCGACTCCAACTCCGCCATACCCGAGGCCCCGGCCATGACGCCCTCCCCGAAGGCGCCGGCGAACCGAGCGCCGGATCCATCGCACAGCGCCGAATCAACCGCCTGCTCGTGGACTTCGGCCGCGCAACCTACGCCGCCGTCGAACGCCGCGCCGCCGATCGTCTCAAGATCGCCACCGCCGCTCGCGACCCCGACGCCATGCTCACCGTCGCGGACGCGTTTCCCAACGCCCGCGCCGCCGCCGCCGCCGTTCTCGCCCACGCCCGCTTCATGCGCCACGCCGGCAGCTTTAGCGATGCGGCCCGATCCTACCGCCGCCTCCTCCGACGACGGCCGCCGACGCGCGCCGACCGCGATCCGCCGCCCGTCGATCGTCCCGCCATCCTCCGAGAGTTCACCGCCTGTCTCGTTCAGGCCGGTCGTCTCGAGGTCGCCGCCCAATGGCTCGACCGCGCCGTCCGCGACTATGCCGACCGCCGCTTCGAATACCAGGGACGGTTCATCGGGTTCCGCGACTACCGACGCGCGCTCCTCGGTGACACCGCCGCCCGCGGCACCGCCCTTCCCGGCATGACCTGGCCCGTCAGAGATACATACACCAGACTCTATCAGGACACCGTCGCCGTTCTCGACCCCGTCTTTGACCGCCTGCCCGAAACCCGCTGGGACACCGTCCTCGTCTATGCCGGCGGCAGCCTCGACTTCCGCCACGCCGCCGCCGATCGCGCCCTCTGGCCCGATCGCGTCAAGTGCCGCACCCAGCCCGAACTCCTCGGCATGGCCCACGACCGACTCGTCCTCACCACGGGTGATCGGATCTTCGCCCTCACCCAGGACACCGGCCGACTCGCCTGGCAAATCGGCGAGGTCCGGCCCCTCGACCCCGACGCCGACCCCGAGTGGACCCCCGAGTGGAACTCCCGCGCCATGACCCCCACACGCCTCTACGCCGCCAACGACCGCCGCGACCTCGTCTGCATCGACCTCGCCGATGGCGCCCTCCGCTGGCACGTCCGGGACGGACCCCGATCCGGCAGCACACTCGTCGCCGACGTCCGGTTCGTTGCCTACACCAACTGGAAGGACGTCGGCAACGGCGTCGTCATCTGCGACGCCGACACCGGACACGTCCTCCACACCATCCCCCTCGCCAAGAACCGCCCCATCCAGGACCTCCGCTTCACGTCCGACGGCAACCTCGTCGTCATCATGGCCAACGGGCTGATCGGGCTCGACCCCGCCAACGGCGCGACCCTCTGGAAAATAGACAGTCGCGACAATTTCCTCCTCGCCACGCTCCAGATCGACCCGGAAGGACTCTTCGTCAGCGCCGACGGACGCACCCTCACCAAGTATGACGTCGCCGACGGACGCGTCGCCTGGTCCACGCCCACCATCGGCCGCGACAAACGCGAGGGTCTCTGGACGCGCTGCGCCGGCGGCGTCCTCTATGCCGCCTCCGCCGACGCCCTCATGGCCTTCGACACCGCCGACGGCCAACTCCTCTGGAAAGCCGCCGACCCCCCCGGCCTCCGCGAACAGGCCCCGCGAATCCTCACCAGCACCGTCGTCAGCGTCACCCGCACCGATCCGAAACCCCCCAAGGCCGGCCGCCCGCCCATCGCCCCAGACCGCCGCCAATGCTTCTGCATCCGGCGGTACCGACGCGACAGCGGCCGCGAACCCCCCAACCACGACGACAAGAGCCTGATGCTCGACGACCTCAGGGCCTTCGGCGGACTCTTTCCGCGCAACCGCTGCCTCATCGTCGTCGACCAAAACCGCCTGATCGGATACGTTGGCCCTCGGCGCTGATCGATCCCACCGACAACACCACAACGAGACATGGATACGCAAATGCAGATCACCGGATTCATCGAACCCAGCTTTGGAGAAAACGCCTACGTCGTCTGGCAGCGGGACGGCGGGCCTTGCTGGATCATCGATCCCGGCCCGCCCCCCTCCGCCGACAAGGTCCTCCGCCACGTCAATGACCGCGCCCTCGCCCCCGACGCCCTCCTCCTCACCCACGGCCACGCCGACCACATCGCCGGCGTCCCCGAAATCCTGGCGCAATTCCCCGAACTGCCCGTCTATATCGCGGACGCCGAACGCGCCGCCCTCACCGATCCCGAGCACAACCTCTCCGCCGCCCTCGGCACGCCCTTCCGCACCAACGTCACCGACACCCGCGACCTCCCCGACAACGCCACCCTCACCCTCGACGGCGCCGTCTGGCAGGTCCTCGACACCTCCGGCCACTCCCCCGGCGGACGCAGCCTCTACTGCGCCGACGCCACCCTCGTCATCGTCGGAGACGCCCTCTTCCAACAGTCCATTGGCCGCACCGACTTCCCCCACAGCGACCACCAGCGCCTCATCCGCAACATCAAGACCCGCCTCCTCACCCTCCCCGACGCTACCCGCGTCTACTCCGGCCACGGCGCCATCACCACCATAGGCGAAGAAAAACGCCTCAACCCCTTCCTCCACTGACCCCCGATCTCGTTG
>JBHHVX010000205.1:0-5618 GCA_046754505.1 Phycisphaerae bacterium
TTTCAAACACCCTCTCAGTTGAAAAGGTCGCATCAGCGACCACAGCGCGCCCGACGGCGCCACTGATCGCAACGACTCCGACCGCCCCAACCAACACCAGCGCCCGGGTGGGCGCCATGTTTCGCGTGTGTTTCATGGAAAGCCCTCAATGAACGATCGGCCATGAAAGGCGGCTCACGTTAAACCCGCCCGCCGCATGCTCACAAAAAAGACGCAACCAACAGAAAGCCATCCCTTCAGTCGAGTTCGTGCTCATCCTGAAACTCGGGGATCACCACTTCGCAGCCCCAACGCGATCGAATCGCCTCGGCCAGTTGACTCGCGGCATCGACCTCGCCATGCGTAAGGAACACGCGGCGCGGCGGCGCCGCCAGGTGCCCGATCCAGTCAAGCAGGCCGGCGTGATCCGCATGTGCAGAGAGACCATGAATCTGGGCGACGCGCGCCTTCACACGGTACTGCTTGTGGTGGATTCGCACCGACTTCCGGCCGTTCACGATGTCTCGTCCCAGCGTCCCCCGGGCCTGATAGCCCACGAACGCGAGGGTGCACGTCCGGCGACCGATGTTGGCCGCCAGGTGATGCTTGATGCGGCCCGCCGTGCACATGCCCGACGTGGCCAGGATGATGCACGAACCCTTGATCCGGTTGATCGCCTTGGACTCGCCCACGGTCCGGCACAGCTTCAGGCCGGGAAACCGCAGCGGCGGCTCACCCGACTCCAGCATCTCTCGTGTCTCCTCGTCCATGCACTCGCGGTGCCGCCGGAAAACCTCAGTCGTGTCCACGGCCATCGGGCTGTCAAGAAAGACCATCACGTTCGGAATCCGCCGTTCCCGGCGAAGTCGCCCGATGAAATACATCAGCTCCTGCGCCCGTTCGACAGCGAACGTCGGAATGACCAGATTGCCCCCGGCAGCCACCGTCTCGTTGATAAGGTCTCGAAGCTGTTCTTCGACCGATCCGCCTTCGGCGTGGTCACGCCCGCCGTAAGTTGATTCCATCACGACATAATCGGCCTGGCGCGGAACCGACGGATCACCGATGAGTGGGCGGTCGCGCTGTCCGATGTCGCCGGAGAACACGATTGTCTGCGTCCCTCCGTTCCGGCGAACGGCCACCTCCAGCATCGCCGAGCCGAGAATGTGACCTGCGTCGCGATACGTCACGCTCACGTGCTTGTTCAGCACCTGAGGTTCGCCATATTGGACAGTCCGGAACAGCGACAACGTCTTCTGAACATCGTCACGCGTATACAAAGGTTCGACGGGGAACGGCCCCTTGCGCCGCTCGCGCTTGTGGCGCTTTCGCTTGAATGCCGCGTCCTCCTCCTGGATGTGAGCCGAATCGTTGAGAATGATCTCCGCCAGATCGCGGGACGCGGCGGTCGTGAAGATCGGCCCTTCAAACCCCTCAGCCACCAGTCGCGGCAACAGACCCGTGTGATCCAGATGGGCGTGTGTCAGCAACAGACCGTCGAGGTCGCCCGGCGGCGCGGGCGACGAAGCCCAGTTGCGTCCCAGAAACTCTCGCTCCTGGAACATACCACAGTCGATCAGGAACCGAGATCCGTCTACCGTCAACAGGTGCCGGGAGCCGGTCACCTGCCGGTTCGCGCCAAGAAAAGTGATCTTCATGATTGTGTACGCTCCGGTTAACACGCCGCAGCTTACCATAAACGGAGCGTTTCCGGGCGAAGCCACCCGGGTGCGTGACAGAATCGGCGGCGGGGTGCCACGGGCAGCTTGCCTGCCCGTGTCCGTGCAAGGCACTGTCCGCCGATGCACTGGCGGACAAGCCGCCAGTGGCACCCATCGGGGCAGCCAGGCGTTGCCGCCAAAACTGTCACGGACCCAAGCCACCCGCGGCGCGATGTGGCACCTCGCGGGCGCTGTCGCACGCGCGATCGCGCGAGTCTCGATGATGCACCGCGTACGTGCGGCCAGTCCGCACCAGGTCCGCGAGACCGGTGATCGGACCCTGATCGACGTCGGTTCCTGTGCGAAATCACAGCCCGCATGTGCTACCATTGGACGCCAGCGCTTGGGCTGGGAACGGTGTCGGACCGAGAACGTGGACTCACCGATTTCTCCCAGCGACGGGGACCCTTCCGCCAATGCCGGACACACCCGACAACGCCTTGTTCGATGCCGTCCGCACGGGCGACGAGTCCGCATTTGCACAGGTCTACGACCGATACCACCAGCGTGCCAGGCTCCTCGCGTGGCGCGTGTCGCACCGGTCGGACTGGATCGACGACCTGCTGGGCGAGTCGTGGTGCCGGGCATTCCGGTTGCGTGCCTCGTTCGACACCTCCCGGCCATTTCTGGTCTGGTTCGGCGGAATCCTTCGGAACGTGTATCGCGAGCACTGTCGACACAGCCCGACGACCCTCGGCGGAGTATCGGACGATCCTGCCGGCATTTCGGCTCGCATCGACGGGATCGATCCCGAAAAGATCGCCGCGGAGGCGGAATTGCTCGCAGCTCTCGACGACTGCGTCGGCGGCTTGGACGCCGGCGAAGCCCGCCTCGTGCGGCTCCGCTTCTTCGACGGCCTGACGTTAAGGGTTGTGGCAAAAGAAGTTAAGATTCCAGAGTCGACGCTTCGCGAACACCGCCTGCCGGCCGTGTTCGATAAGCTGCGACGCTGCCTGAGCCGGAAGGGTATCGATTTTTCGCAACTTTCCCCTGCGCAACTCTCCGCCGTGCTGCAATACACGGTAGAGGAAGCGGAATGAGTGATCGACACGATGACATCCAAGGCTGGCTGACGGTGCTTGGGCAGGCTCGCCGAGATGGGGCCTGCACCAGCGACGCCAACCGATATCCTTGGCGAACCGCCGAGCTTGAGGCTTCACGCCCCACGCTTCGGCGCTTCGCATGGGTGCGTGTGGCGGCCCCGCTGGCTGCGGCAGCCATCGTAGCGGTTCTGTTCGTCGTTCCTGCTCTGCTTCGTACACCGGCGTCTTCGCAGGTTGCCGAAGCCCCAGTCAACGTCACACCGGAAGGTTCTCCGAAGGTCGCCCTCGCGGACGCCTCGGAAACCGTGGCGGACGACTGTGACTTCAACCACGATGGCGTCGTAGATGGCAGGGACATCAAAGCATTCGTGGAGCGGAAGCTCCAGGGCAGCGATGAGGACATTCGGCTCGAGACGGAGCGTCTTCAGCGTTGTCTGCTGGGGATCTGAGAGGGTCCTCGGAAACTCTTGCAACGTGAGGCCGGATTGGTGTTTACCGGAACGCCAGTTCGGCCTCCCGCTTTTTTTACCGATCGCTCCCGGCCACCTGCGATCGCCAGTGATCATTCAACACCCTCACCTGCTCCCCCCATCGGTCGAATGCTCGCCGCCCCACCGCGGCAGTCCGTCCTCCGGATCGACCCCCAGTGCATCCGCCACGCGGTTGATGTAGTTGAAATAAGCGATGATCTGCGTGGCGTCGTGGATGGCACGATCGTCCCAGCCGGCGTCGCGGAGCAACTGCACGTCTTGCTTGCACATAGAAGCCGTGTCGGCGGTGAGCTTGTCCGCAAACCGCAGCAGCGCCACCGTCGCATCGTCGATCGGGCAGCCGGTCCAGCCGTTCACAAATCGCTGGACAAAGTCGTCCGCGTTTCCACCACCCCAGCGATCCATTTCATCAGCGATCTCGACACGGAGATCGGAAGCGTGGGCCTGCACTCAGTAATGGCACCGATTCCGACAACTAACGACGACGCCCAGCATTTCCCGCTGGGCGCGCGTCAGCGGCGAATCGGCAAACATCGTCGCCTGATAAAACCCCATCGACGCCTGCAGGACGCCCGGGTTCAGGCTCATCGCACGAACGATGTTGAAGACCCGGCCCGCGCGCTTCCGGGCAGCGGCATAAAGCCTCGCCAGCCGGTCCGCCGCTTCGGAATCAGAGATCGTCCGAATCCATGCCATGGCGGCATTCTACACCGCCACGCCCATGGATAGAACAGGGGACCGAGACCGAGGCATCCGCGGCGGGAACTACTCCTCGACTCCGCCGATAAGACGCGAATGGGCAGAACATCCGTAAGTCTTTCCGCCACAGACACCTGGAACTTGACTCGGCGGCACCGGCCGGTATAAACTACTTGTAGGTTGCAGGGTCGAATGGATGGTCGGCCCGGACCGCACAAGCAGTTGGACGCGACCTCCGGCCGGGAGGGCAGATTCCACGGTTGCGTTCTGTTTGGGGACCATCAGTCAGGAATTCGGGAATAATGCCTCTCGCTCGCGCGTGTTCATCACCGGAGCCAGCGGACACGCGGACACGGAGAAACTTCAATATGCTTCATTCATCCCCCATGCCTCTCAATATCGCCCTGGATATTGCCAAGCGGCTTCACCACGAGTTGACAGGGCACATGACGCCCGAGCAACGCCGCGACTTCGCCCGGGTGGAACGCCTGATTCACGAAGCCCAGACCCACCACAAGACCGAGGTCTCTCGGTTGCGCCACAGCCTCTCGGCCACGGCGACCGCCCGCGAGCCGTCTCGTCGAAAGGGCTTCTGGCGACAGGCCTGATATCTCGACGGCCCCATCATCCGTAGCCTCCGCCGTTGGCGCCGAACGGACTCACCGTCAATCAGCCGCTCTGGCCTGCCTTTCGCTGTCGATACAGAGAGTGATCGATGACCGCGCACATCGCCTCGGTGTCGAGCCCTCCCCCGAGAAACTGATTCAGTTCTTCGATGATCGGCCCCGCGTCGCGCACGACGTCATTGTAATCAACCTGGCGGCACTCGATGTTGTCTTGCGTCTTCATCCAAGCCATGACCTGATCGACGTGCCGCGCAAGCAGCGGGCCCATCTCCTCGTCGCTGATGCCCGGCTTGTCCGTGCCTCGTCGAATGAGCATCCGCCTCTGGGAGGCCAGAACCTCAGCCATGTTCCGCCGCATGAACACGACCTTGTAACGATGGGACGCGGGCAGGCTCAACACCAATTGGGAGATCACTTTGACGGCCTTGCCCCGGGCTTCATCCAGCCATGCCGTGTCACCGGCCTTGAGCTTCTTGGCCCGTTCAAACTCGAAATAGCCCTTGGGATTGTCCTCGTCGGCCGCCCGAATGCCGTCTGTCAGCGGCGGAATCCCTCCCGCCGCCAGCATGCTCATTATCAACGACGTGCCCGAGCGGGGTAACCCGGAGACGATCGTCACTGTCTCGCTTCGTGGCATCACGGTCCGCCTGACTCCTGGTACGTAGGGTCTCGTGCCGGCGCCGCCGCAGAAGCATGGCGACGAATCACGAGACGCCGACCCCCGGCCAATCTACCGGTGCACCACGCACAAGGCAAGCCGCCCCGAGCAGGACGTGCCTCTCGTCAGCCATCCTCCGGACAGGCGGTGCAGCGGAGCGAGCGTCGCTCTATAATGGCTCGCGCGTACGTCGTAGATGGCCCGCGCCGGGCCAGCCGTTCGATCCTGCTCGAGGATCGTGCGGCCGACACCAACAGGCGCCGCGCGCGAAGCAACACGGAGAGGTGGCCGAGCGGCTTAAGGCGACGGTCTTGAAAACCGTTGAGCGAGTTCACGCTTGCTCCGCGGGTTCGAATCCCGCCCTCTCCGTTGCATATCTTGGGTTCAACGGCGTAACTGCT
>JBHHVX010000206.1:0-5611 GCA_046754505.1 Phycisphaerae bacterium
CCCGTCACGCCCAGGGCATTGACGATCTGGATGACGGCCAAGTGGCCGTGCGTTTCGCGGAGCTTGAACGCGGTGATCGCCAGATCGACGGGAAGCGATGTGAACTGCGCGAAATCTACACGACCGGTGTGGGAGCCGGTCGATGTGAAGGCGCTTTGTATCTCGCTCTCGAAGATCGTGTGGTCGAACGTCGTGCTGCCGCTGCTCGATATGAAGATGACCGGATCGTCGTCGTCCGAACGCTCGCTGAAGTCGACGCCCGTCAAATCGAGCAGGATCGAAGCCGCCGGCACCGGTGCGTCGAACGTGAAGATCAGCTCTTCGTTCTGGTGGCCGCCGCCTCCCGAGATTCCCTTGCTGCCGCCGCCATTGATATCCTGAACACCCGTACCCTTGGCGTTCTTGTCGACGCGAACGGTCCCGGTCTCCCCGACGGCGTCGGGACCGAACGGATCCGAGGGATCGATCCTCGTCCGCGCGGTCAGAACGAAGAACGCGTCCCCTCCCGTCGTGTCGGTGGGCCGAAAGGACACGCCCTTGTTGCCTTCTCCCTGGTGTGCGGCGTCCAGGACCGTGGTTCGAGATGAACCCGGCGGGACGGCGGAAGCGGCGGCCGTCGCCCCAAGACAGACGAACCCGGTGAGCCACACAGAAACGAATGTTTTGCTCCTGACATGCATGTGAGTTTCCTCCCCATATCCTCGCATCAATCTGTGGAACCCCGGGTGTCCGGCGCCTGGGCCGCCTCGCTCGATCGGAACGACCGGCCGCGACCCCGATACGGATCGACTGCGATGTAATCAGCTGTTCAGCTCGCATTCCCCAAAATAGACAGCGAGGGACAGCAGACAACCTTTAGGGCGATTGTACGCCGCACGCGCCACGCACTTCAAGTAAGCCAAAGCCTTACCTCTACCGGCGTAGTGCTCGCGCCTCCGCCGGTACGTCCCCAGTGCCTCGGTGGCCGAACGAGGCGCGTCCAACTTTTTCGGACCACCGTATACAATCCCGGACGCTTCGTCGTACGTGAACGCGGGTTGGCACGCACTCCGGATCAGAGCCATCACCCTGAACAACCGGTACTCTGGTGCGGCCCGTTTCATGAGCGCCACAGAACCGATCGATGGTCGATGTCATCCCCTCGAGGGCGTGTCGGCGCCGTTCGGTCGCGGACGCTGCTGGGGTGATCTGACGAGCCGGACCACATATCGCGGGACGATTGATCCATTACGGATGAAATGATCCGCAGAGCCTCGTTGAGTTCGTCGTCGGAATCAGAGAAGTGCGGAGAGACGCGGAGGCCGACCCCCGGACGGGGATCAACGAACCCCTTCCGCTCCCCCAGTTCGGCGTCGGAGGAGAGACCGTTTTCGACCTCGATCCGGACCGTGCCACCACATCGATCGACGTCGGCCGGGCCGTGGCGCGTCCAGCCCTGCGACACACCGCACTTGCGGCACGTGCCGGGTTCGAGTAATGCGGATTCGCAAATCGCGCTCACGATTGCCAGCGCGATCGCGTTTTCCGCCCTGCCGCCGCGGGGCACGAGCCGGGGCCAGACCGTGTCGGAACCGATTCTCATCAGCATCGCCGGCATCGTTATTCTGGGCGCGGTCGCCCAATGGCTGGCCTGGCGGGTCGGGCTTCCGTCGATCCTCCTGCTGCTGACCTTCGGCATCATCGCCGGACCGCTGACCGGCCGGCTGGATCCGGACGCGCTTCTCGGCGACCTGCTCTTTCCCCTTGTTTCACTCTCTGTCGCGTTGATCCTCTTCGAAGGCGGCCTGTCTCTCAAGCTCAGCGAGTTTCGAAAGGTCGGCGCCGTGGTGCGCAATCTCGTGACCCTGGGTGCCCTGGTCACGTGGCTGCTCACGACGCTCGCGGCCCGATTCCTCCTGCACCTCCCCATGCCCATCGCCGCCCTGCTCGGAGCGGTCCTGGTCGTCACCGGCCCGACCGTCATCGGCCCCATGCTCCGGCAGATGCGCCCGGCCGGCAGCGTCGGCGCCGCGCTCAAGTGGGAGGGCATCGTCATCGACCCGATCGGAGCGCTTCTGGCCGTCCTCATCTTCGAGGCGATCGCCATCGGGGAGCCGGGCGCCGCCGCCCTCCACGTGGCCGGGGCCGTTACCAAGACGATCGTCTTTGGCGGTGGGATCGGCGCCGCCGCCGCCCTCCTGCTCATCGTGATGCTGGAACGCTACTGGATCGCCGACTTCCTCCAGAACGCCGTCTCGCTCATGCTCGTCGTCGCCGCCTTTACGCTCGCCAATCATCTCCAGCACGAATCCGGTCTCCTGGCCGTGACGGTGATGGGTTTCGCCCTCGCCAACCAGAAACGCGTCGACGTCGAGGACATCGTCGAGTTCAAGGAGAACCTGCGCGTCCTCCTCATTTCCGCCCTGTTCATCGTGCTGGCCGCCCGGCTCGAACTCGCCCAGTTGACCGGTGTTCTCTGGTCCGCCCTGGCGTTCGTCGCCGTACTGGTGCTCGTGGTCCGCCCCCTGTGCGTCGCCGTCGCGACCTGGCGGACCGGCCTGCCCGACCGTGAACGCTGGTTCCTCGCGTGGATCGCACCCCGCGGCATCGTCGCGGCCGCCGTCGCCTCCGTATTCGCGATCCGGCTCGAGTCGATCCCCGGCTATGCCGCCGCCGGTCAGCTCGTGCCCATCACCTTCATCACCATCATCGTCACCGTCACCCTCTACGGCCTCGCTTCGCCCGTCATCGCCCGCCGGCTCGGCGTCGCCGAGGCGAACCCCCAGGGCATCCTCTTCGCCGGCGCCCACCCGTGGGTGCGGGACGTCGCATCCCTGCTGCAGCGCAAGGGCTATCGCGTCCTGCTCGTGGACAGCAACCCCGACCACGTCCACGCCGCACGGATGTCGGGCCTTCCCACCTACGCCGGCAGCATCCTCTCCGAGCGAACCCTCGACGAGATCGACCTCGGCGGCCTCGGACGCCTCCTCGCCGTCACCCCCAACGATTGGGTCAACGTCCTGGCCGTCAAACGCTTCAACAGCGTCTTCGGGCGGGCCGAGTGCTATCAACTGCACCCGCCCGATGACTCGATTCACAGCCGCAAGGGGCACGGGCATCTTCACGGACGGTGGCTGTTCCGCGACCAGATCACGCACGCCACCCTCGAAAGCCGCCTCGCGGCCGGCTATACCACGCGGGCCACCCGAATCTCCGAGGAATTCAATTACGACGACTACCGCCTGGAGCACGGAGCGGACGCCATCCCCCTGTTTCTAGTGCACGAATCCGGCCAGTTGAAGCTCGTCAACGGTGAGCAGGACGCGGTGGGACCCGTCGCCGGCCAGACGCTCATCAGCCTCGTCAGGGGCAAGCCGTAGGGGTCGCAGATCCGTCTGCCGTCCCGCCCACCCGGTCCGTCCGGCGGTTTACAAAATTGGTGCCACCCTATAAGCGGGCGGCGCGTTATGATCCCGCGGGAAACGAGGACACGCCCCCTGAAAAGGAGGAATCCATCATGGACCCGGAATTCGAAGACATCCAAATCCAGTTGAGCCGAATCTGGCGGCTCTACCACCGGCGAATCTACGCCGTGCTGATCCTGCTCGTCCTGCTGTGGGCCTCGAGTTCGGTCTGCTATAAGGTCGGGCCCTACAGCGAAGGTGTTGTCCTGCGCATGGGCGAGTTCTCCAAGAGCACGCCCCCGGGGCTTCAGTTCAAGCTCCCGTGGCCGATCGACGCCGTCTACACCGTACCGGTCAAGAGAGTCCAGTCGATCGAGTTCGGCTATCGCACCGAGGAGCCCGGCCGCGTCACCCGCTATGCCCGGCAGACCGCCGAGCAACAGACGCTCGCCCGAATGCTCACCGCCGACCTGAATCTCGCCCACGTGGAATGGGTCGTTCAGTACCGCGTCCGGGACGCGCGGAAGTACTTGTTCAAGATCGGCGGAGACCCCAACGCCGACGCCGATGTGAACGCCCGACTCCTGATCCATAACGTGTCCGAGGCCGTGATGCGCCGGATCATCGGCGACGTCAGCGTGGACTCGGTCATCACGACCGGCCGTGAACAGATCGGGGCCGATGCGAAGTTGGAGATGCAGCAGATGCTGGACGGCTACGAGTCCGGCATCGAGGTCGTGAATGTCAAGCTCCAGTCGGCGACGCCCCCCGAAAAAGTCAAAGACGCCTTCGATGCGGTGAACCGGGCCAAGCAGATGAAGGAGAAAGTCGTAAACGATGCCAAGGGCGAGCGAAACCGCTTGATACCCGAAGCCCGCGGAAAGAGAGACCGGACCATCGCCGAAGCCGAGGGCTACGAGTTGCGAAGAACCAAGAAGGCCACCGGACAGGCGACGGCCTTCCTGGCCCAATTGGTGGAATACGAGAAGGCGCCGGAAGTGACGAAAACGCGCCTCTACATAGAGACCCTGGAAGCCGTCCTCCGGGAGGTGAATGACAAGATCATCATCGACGAATCCGTGGAGGGCATGCTGCCGATTCTGAACCTGAACCGGAGCGCCGACGGCGAAGAAGGAGGTGTCCGATGAAGTTCGCGACGGGGTCCATCATCATCGTGCTCCTGCTGGTGCTGATCATCGGCAAGGCCTCCATGTACGTCATCCCGGAAGGCCAACAGACCGTCATCACCCAGTTTGGCAGGCCGGTGCGCGCCGACACCGAAGCCGGCCTCTACTTCAAAACCCCCTTCATCCAGGATGTGAATCGGCTGGAAAAGCGGTTGCTGCCGTGGGACGGCGAACCCCAGGACATGCCCACCATGGACAAGCGGCGAATCGGAATCGATGTGTGGGCGCGATGGCGAATCGTCGAACCGATGAAGTTTTTCACCGCTGTCGGAACCGAGAACAACGGCCAGCAGCGGCTGGACGAACGCGTCGATTCCGCCGTCCGCACGGTGGTCGCGCGATACCGGCTCATCGAAGCCGTCCGCAGCACCAACAAACCGCTGGTCTACGAAAGCGAGGAGTTGGAGAGGGACTGGTCCACCCGCCGCGATCAGGTCACCGCCGGCCGAACGACCATGGAAGAGGAAATCAAGAAGATCGCCGGCGAGGGCCTGACCGAGACCTTTGGAATGGAGTTGATCGCCGTCCATATCAAGCGAATCAACTACATCCAGTCCGTTCGCGAGAAGGTCTACGAGCGGATGCGCTCGGAGCGGATGCGGATCGCCAAGCTGTACGAATCCGAAGCCGAGGAAGAACGCAACCGCATCCTCGGGCAGACCCGCAAGGAGCTCGACGAAATCGAAGGTGAAATGGAGCAGAAAGCCGCCGAGATTCGCGGACGGGCCGACGCGAAAGTCATTCAGATCACGGGCGATGCCTTCGGCCAGGCGCCCGAGTTCTACGGGTTCCTTCGCCAGCTCGAGGCGTACAGAACAACCCTCGGCCAACGGACACGTCTCATTCTCTCCACCAAGAACCGCTTCCTGCAGGAGTTACACGGCTCGGCGGACGACCTCGACGATTAGGCATCGCGCAGGAAAAACATGATCGCTTGCGCAGCTCGGCCAACCCGTTGGCTTGGCCGCAATCAAAGCCGCGCGCGTCAGCACGCGGACGAGTCCACCCCGGGCGGGTGCCCGGTCCATCCGCGCAGCGGTG
>JBHHVX010000207.1:0-5588 GCA_046754505.1 Phycisphaerae bacterium
GTCTATCGGATCGACGTCGTGGGCTTCAACGTGCCACAGGGACCGCAGCCGTTCTCTCTGGCCGTGTCGCCGATGCTTGTGGCGTGCGCCCCCTCCGGTGTCGCGTCCTTGGACAGGCCACAATACATGTGCAGCAGCACGGCCACGATGCAGGTCGTTGACTGTGACTTGAACACCAGCAACACCGTGATCGATACCGTGACAGTCACGATTGCCTCGACGTCGGAACCCACGGGTGAATCGGTGGTCCTAACAGAGACGGCCGCTGAAACGGCCGCGTTCCAAGGCACGATCCCCCTGAGCATGACCAATGCCCCCGGCGTCCTGCTCGTGGCCGAGGGCGATGTGGTCACGACGACCTACATCGATGCCGACAACGGTCAGGGCGGCCTCAACGTCACGGTCACGGCGACGGCCACGGTGGATTGCACCTCACCGGTGGTTTCCGCTGTCCAGACGACCGTTACCGGCCCGCGCGACGCCACCGTCACCTTCAACACCGACGAGCCGGCAAACGCGGTCGTCAACTTCGGCCTCGGATGCGCTGCCACACCGAACGCCGTTCCCGAAAGCGGCTTCGATACGGTCCATACGTTCAACCTGACCAGCCTGACGGACAACACCGCCTATTTCTTCACGGTTCAGGCCGCCGATGCCGCCGGCAATCCCGTGTTCGATGACAACGGTGGCACGTGCTATACGTTCGTCACACCGCAGGTGCCGGAGTTTTTCACCGAAGAGTTTGCCGCCCAAGACAACGATCTCGACAACCTGACGACCCTGTTCTCGCCCAACGGCACAATTGACTTCTACGGCGCCTGCACCGAGCCGATTGCCGCCCTTCCGACGGATCCGACGGGCGGAACGACCCTCAGCCTGACGGATGACTCTTTCCAGGCCGTCTCGCTGGCCGGCGGTGCGACCGTGTTGTTTTATGGCACGACTTACAGCAGCTTCTTTGTGGGTAGCAACGGCTACATCACGTTTGGAATCGGCGACACGGACTGGACCGAATCGCTGGCCGACCACTTCAGTCTGCCGCGAATCTCGGCCCTCTTTGACGACCTGAACCCCTCGGCCGGCGGCACGGTGAGTTGGCAGCAGTTCGCCGACCGCGCCGTGGTGACCTATCAGAACGTCCCCGAGTTCAGTACCACAAACCAGAACACCTTTCAGGTCGAGTTGTATTTCAACGGCGACGTCCGCATCAGCTATATGGCTATCGCAGCGACCGACGGCATCTCCGGCCTTTCGGAGGGCAACGGCCTGTCTCCCGATTTCCTGGAGACCGACATTTCGCTGGCCGCGACCTGCGTCACGTTGCCGCCGATCGCGTATGACGCCAATACCTTTACGCCCGTCGACACGCCTCTGGCCATCACGCTGGCGGCCGTCGATGACGGCGCCCCGAACCCGCCCGGGCTGCTCAGCACGGTCATCACCGCCCTGCCGGCCCAGCCGTTGACGGACGCCGGGGACGCCCATGTCATCCTTCCCGCCGAGCTGCCCTACACCCTCTTCGGCGGCGGCAACCAGGTGACCTACTCACCCGCGGGCGGCTTCACCGGCTTCGATACGGTTCAATTCCAGGTCGATGACGGCGGTGTCCCGCCGGACGGCGGTCCGTCCAACGTCGCCACAGTGTCGATTTCCGTCGGCGGCCCGCGTCCCATCCACGAGTTCCTCGTCGATGACACCGACCCAAGCTGGCTCGGGTTCACGCTGCCCGGCAGTTGGGAGTTTGGCCCGCCTCAGGGTCTCAGCGGTGATCCGTCGGCCGGGTTCTCGGGCGTCAACGTCTACGGCTACAACCTCGCCGGCAGCTATCCGAACAACATGATCGTGTCGTACCTGAAGACTTCTGCGATCGACGCTTCGGCGATTACCGGCACGCAGCTCCAGTTCCGCCGCTGGCTGGGCGTGGACGACGCCACCTTTGACCATGCCAGCATCCAGGTGTCCAATGACGATGTAAACTGGGTCACGGTCTGGCAGCACACCGGCGCCGCGATCAACGAGACGTCCTGGTCGCTCCAGAGTTTTGACATCTCCGCGGTCGCCGACGGTCAGGCTACCGTCTTCGTCCGCTGGGGCATGGGCCCGACGGACGGATCGGTCACGCTCCACGGCTGGAACCTCGACGACATCCAGATCTGGGGCGTCGACGCCATCCCGACAAACTGCGGCGCACTGACCTTCACCCCGGGCGACGCCAACGCCGACCTGCTGGTCAACGGCCGCGACATACAGACGTTTATCGAGATCATCCTGAACCCCGCCGGGCCGTGGACGCCCGAGCAGACCTGCGCCGCCGACTTCACGGGTGACGGCACGCCGGACACCGCGGACATCGCGTCGTTCGTTACGGCGCTGCTCAACTGATTTGTGGGCGGGATGCGACCTGCGGCGCAGCCACGCAAGCGTGGCCGTGGCACGCGCGAAGCGCGGTAGCAACATGTGCGGAGCAACAGTCCCGGTCGATCAGTCCGGCTTTGTTCGAGCCTTCTTACAACCCGTAGATGGGTGAGAACTTGGCGCGGAGGTAGTCCATCAGCGGCTGGATGGACAGGGGCCGGCCGGTAACCTTTTCGACGAGTTCGCCGGCGCGATAGCGCTGACCGTGGCAATGGATGTTGGCGCGGAGCCAGTCGAGCAGCGTACGGCAGTCGCCGCCCCGGATGCGGTCGGTCAGGTCGGGTATGTCGCGTTCGGCGGCGGCGTAGAACTGGGCGGCGTAGAGGTTGCCCAGCGTGTAGGTCGGGAAGTAGCCGAAGCCCCCCATCGACCAGTGGATGTCCTGGAGACACGCTTCGGCGTCGTTGGCCGGCGCGATGCCCAGCAGGTCCTGCATCTTGGCGTTCCATGCCTCGGGGATGTCCTTGACGGACAGCGAGCCGGAGATCATGTCGCGTTCGAGTTCGAACCTGAGGATGATGTGCAGGTTGTAGGTGACTTCGTCGGCCTCGACGCGGATCATCGACGGTTGCACGGAATTGATCGCGCCCACGAAATCATCGAGCGACACATCGCCGAGGGCTTCATGGAAGGCGGTCCGGCAATCCGGGTAGTGCCCTTCCCAAAAGGCCCGACTGCGGCCGACGATGTTTTCCCACAGGCGTGACTGCGATTCGTGGAGGCCCAGAGAGACGGCGGCGCCCATCGGCGTAAAGCGGTGCGCGGGGTCGAGGCCCTGCTCGTAGAGTCCGTGACCGGTCTCGTGGAGGACGCCAAAGATGGCGGGCGAGAAGAAGGTTTCGTCGTAGCGGGCCGTCAGCCGGACATCGCCCGGCGTCGTGCCGGAACAGAAGGGATGGGTCGAGACGTCGATTCGACCGCTGTCGAAATCGAATCCGATCGCTTCGGAGAGCTTTCGCGCAAAGGCGGCCTGGGCGTCGCGCGGGAAGCGACGGTGAAGGATCGACGCGTCCGGCCGCTTCTTCGCCTCAGACAGTTGGCGGACGAAATCCGACAGGGGTTTGCGAAGGGCCGCGAAGACGGCGGCGACCGTCTCGGCGCGCTCTCCCGGCTCGAACTCGTCGAGCAAGGCGTCATAGGGTTCGCCGTCGTAACCCAGCAACTCGGCGACCTCGCGTTTCATCGCGAGGAGTTCCTCCAGGTTGGAGGAAAACAGGGAAAAGTCCGACGCCTTGCGGGCCGACGCCCATGCTTCACGGGCCAACGACGAGGCCCGCGCGATCCGTGCGACCAGGTCGGCGGGAATCCTGACCGCACGGTCGTAGTCGCGACGGATTTCACGCAGATTGGCCAGCGACTGCGGATCGGTGATCGAGCCGTCGAGACGACTCAGCAGTTCGCCGATTTGGGGCGATGTCTGGCGCTCGTGCGTGATTCGGGCCATGGCGGCGAGCTGCTCGGCGCGAGCATTCAGCCCGTTCGCCGGCATATAGGTCTCCTGGTCCCAGCCGAGCAATTCCTCCACGGCGGCGAGGGCGCCGACTTCTCGAACGCGGTCGATCAGTGTGTCGTAGTCATTGGGCATGGTCTGTTGGTTCCAAGCTTGAGTAATGATGTCTGTGGCGCGTCAACTCGGCGTGCACGCGGAGTAGGTCAGGATGTCGCTTCAAGAGCAAAGGGCGATTCAGTACGCTCCGGCCATCCACGGCCGGCCGCGCCCCGGATTGACGACACCCAGAGACATAAATACTTCTCACGGGTGCATGGTACCGCGATGGCGGTGTGTGGACCAGTTCACGCAAGACCGCCGGCGCATCCACCGTGCAGGGCGGCTGCGTGCCGACTAGAATCCCGATCCATGACGACTTCCACATCCATCAGACCCGCGACCCTTGGCGAACTACGCGCCTCCGGCTGGAAGAGCCGGTCGGTCAAGCAGGAGATTCGCGCAAACCTGCTGACCCGGCTGGCGAATCGCGAGCCGTCGTTTTCCGGCATCGTGGGCTACGAGGACACCGTCATCCCGGAAATCTGCATCGCCGTCCTGGCGAATCACGACATGCTGTTCATGGGCGAAAAGGGCCAGGCCAAGAGCCGCCTGATGCGCGGGCTGGTCGAGTTCCTCGATGCCGAAATCCCGTATATCGCCGGCAGTCAGGCGCACGACGATCCGTTCCGTCCGATCACGCAGGACGCCAGGCGGCTCGTCGCGGAGCACGGCGACGCCACGCCGATCGCATGGTGGCCGCGCGAGGAGCGGTATGCCGAGCGCCTGGCGCCCGGCACCAAATTCGCCGACCTGATCGGCGAGATCGACCCGGCCAAGCTGGCCGCGGGGACCAGCCTCAGCGCCGAGGACGCCCTGCACTTCGGCCTGATTCCCCGGATGAACCGCGGCATCTTCGCCATGAACGAACTTCCGGAGTTGGACGAACTCGTGCAGGTCGGTCTGTTCAACATCTTGGAAGAGCGGGACGTGCAGATCCGCGGGTATCCGGTCCGGTTTGACCTGGACGTGCTGATCCTGTTTTCGGCGAATCCGGCGACGTACAATCGCAGCGGCAAGGTGATCCCGCAGCTCAAGGACCGCATCGGTTCGATCATCCGCACGCACTATCCGCGCGACCGCGAACAGGGCATCGCCATCATGGAGCAGGAGGCCGCCGTCGAGCTGGACGGAGCCTACCCGGTCCGGGTGCCGCTGTTCATGAAGGAGATTTGTGAACAGATCACGATCGAGGCCCGCAAGAGCGACTATCTGGACCGCCAGTCGGGCGTCAGCGCGCGATTCAGCATCGCGAACTATCGCACGATGATCGCCAGCGCCCGACGGCGGGCGGCCGTGCTGGGCGAGCGTCCGGCCGTGCCGCGGATCAGCGACCTGGCCCACCTGGCATCGTCGTCGATGGGCAAGCTGGAGCTCGATCTGATGAGCAGCCACCAGATGGAGGAACAGCAGGTGCTCGAGGCCGTGGCGGTCACGGCCATCCGACAGGTCTTTGACGAATACTGTGAGCGATCGGGCTTCGATGCGATGACCGACGTGTTCGGCAAGGGCGTCAAGATCGATGTCGGCGACATGCTGCCGTCTTCGCAATATGCCGAGCGCCTCAAGCGCGTGCCGCCGGCGTGGGAAAAGGCCTTCGAGATCAACCGGTCCGCGGACCCGGCCG
>JBHHVX010000208.1:0-5501 GCA_046754505.1 Phycisphaerae bacterium
CGGGGAGCATCGGCGTCCCGCCGGTGCGAATCCTCGGCTCCTTCCACCCAGACCCAGCCATAGCCCTCGGGCAATCCGCGACGTCGCGGATTGCTCACGACGTACTCCCACTTCTCCTCGAAATCCGACTTCGATCGTATGATGCGGTCGAAATACTCCCGCTGCCAAACGGCGCCCGCAGAACCTCGCCGAGCGTTGATCTCCTTCGCCGTGTAGCCCTTGATGCTGTGCATCAGGTCTGCAACCGACCACCATTCACCCGACAGCCGAGCCAGGGGCGTGCACAGGAGATGCACGTGATCCGGCATCACGACCGCAGCGTGCAACTCGAATCGCGTCGAGTCCCAATGTCGGCAGGCCTCCAGGACGAGGCTCCGCTCGTCCTCCGTCAGGGTGCCTTCCTGCAACCGAAACGTCAGAACATACGTACTGCCGCCCGCCTCCCAATGGGGCAGGATGCGCCGGCGGCGCGTCAAATCGCTTGTGACGGATGCCTTGGCGACGCCGACGGGGTCAGGCTTCTCGTCCTTTCGCACCGGCGGGACGCCGAGGCTCCCCATGAATGCGGCCAGGCGCTCATCGGGTACGAGCGGAAACCGCACGACTACGCTCGGATCGTCCACCTCCCGATAGCCCTGCCCCACCTCCCCGGCCGAGAGCGCCGTGCCGCCCTGGGCCCACCACCAGACGATTTTGTGCCCCTGATACAACAGTCCCGCGTCAAAGAGCTGTTTCAGCGACCACCAGACGCTCTCGACGTAGCTCTGGTGATACGTGACATACGCCTCGTCCAGATTGACCCAGAACCCCAGCCGACGCGTCAGCTCTTCCCACTCCTTCGTATAGCGAAAAACCGATTCCAGGCACTTCCGGTTGAACGCCTCCACCCCGTAGGCCTCGATCTCCTCCTTCGTATGGATGCCCAGCGCCTTGCACACCTCCACCTCCACCGGCAGCCCGTGCGTGTCCCACCCCCCCTTCCGAAGGCAGTAATGCCCCGTCATCGTCTTGTAGCGTGGAAATACGTCTTTCATCGCCCGCGTCAGGCAATGCCCCGGATGCGGCAGCCCGTTCGCCGTCGGCGGGCCTTCAAAAAAGACAAACGGCTTCCCGCCACGCCGCTGCTCCAGCGACCGCGCATAGACCCCCTCTTTCTCCCAGAACGCGAGAACCTCCCGCTCCGCCGCCGGGAAGTCGATCTGGCTCCGCACTGCCTTGAACATCCGCTACTCCGTTACCTCTCTCGCCGCCGGCCCGGTCCGTCCACGAAACAGGTCGATCGCCCGCCACGCCCCACCAACAAACCGCCACCGCAAAACAAGACCCAGAAGGATAATGTACAGCGTGCACATCATCCAGGGTCCGTGATAGCCCAGCCCCGGCGCCATCCGCGACACGAGATAACCGCCGAAGATGAACACCACCCAGCAGTGAAGGACCACCGCAATCGCCGGCCAGCGCGTGTCTCCCGCCCCGCGAAGCGCGGTCGAATATGTGATCCCCAGCGCGTCAAACACCTGAAACACCGCCGCCCAGACCAGTACACCCGTCCCGATTCGAATCACCTCCGCGTCCGCCGACAGCACGCCCATCAGCGCCCCGCCCGCCAGCCAGAACACCAGGCCGATCGCGCCCATATACCCACCCGTCAACCACATGCACGCCCGCGCCCGCGCGAACGCACGGTCCGGCCGACCCTCCCCGATCGCGTGACCCACCAGCGACGTCAGCGCAATCCCCACGCCGATCGCCGGCATGAACGAAAAGTGCATGTACTGAAGCGCAATGTTCGACGCCGCCATCGTCGCCGTCCCGAACGCCCCCATCAAGAGCGTCAGGAACACGAACCACGAGCCGATGTCCAGCACCCACTGGACCGCCGTCGGACCGCCGATCCGGACCAGGCCCGCCAGCTTCGCCCCGTCGAAGCGCCAGCTCTCGCCCGTCCGGTACCTTGTACGAAACTCCGCCGACAGAAACACCATCGACAGGATCGCTGCCCGCACGCCCCACGCGATCACCGTCGCAATCGCCGCGCCCCGGATCCCCATCGCCGGAAAACCGAACTTCCCGAAGATCAGGCAGTAATTCGCGCACACGTTGAACCCCAGCGAAACCAGGATCGCCAGCAGCCCCACCGTCGGCCGTTGCACGCCGTTGAAAAAGCCCTCCAGGCTCGCGCACACAACCGAGAACCCCATGCACCAGCAGGCCGTGCGGCAATACACCACCTCCATCGCCTGCACCGCCGGGGGATGTCCCACCATCGCCCAGAACGGCCCGGCCAGCAGCGTCGCCGGATACGAAACAGCCGCGAACACCGCCGCGATGTACACGCCGTGCCAAGCGTACGCCGACGCCGACCCCGGCTCGCCCCGGCCCAGCGCCTGCGACGCGAACGTCTGAATGCTCGATGCCAGCCCCATCCCCAAAACGAGCACGCTGAAAACAAACAGCGTCGCCGGACTCACCGCCGCCGTCGCCTCCGTCCCCAGACGCGACACCATCACGAAGTCGACCGTGCTCATGGCCATCCGCGACACCATCGTCGCGATGATCGGCGCGGCCAGGACCAGCAGCCGACGCGCCTCCCCACCCAGGGAAACCACCTCGCCCGCGTCGCCGCTCGCACGGATCGATGCCTCTGCCGCGCTGTCCATGTCCCTTCCGTCCATCCACAAAAAAACCCGCAGGCCGTCAGGCCTCCGGGGTCAGTTCTCGCCGATCATAAGTGCCTGTCCGACCTCAGGAAGCCTCCCGTCTCTCTCTACCGATCGCGCACACCGGTGCCCCGCGCGCCACGACGAACACCCAACTCTCTGCCTCACGGATCATGCCGCACCTGCCTCCCCCGACGTCCCGAAGCACTGTAACCCGCCGCCCCCCGCCGTCAACGCCCGCTCCCGAGCCTTGGGGCAGCTTTCGGCTGTCGGCTTTCAGCTCTCGGCTTTCGGCCTTGGGGTTTTGACGTTTTGACGTTCTGACGTTTCTGACGTTTCTGCGAAGGCCGACCGTCCGAAAAAAGCCCCATCCGCAAACGGCGGTCCCGTAAACCGCGGGCCAATGGCGTTTTCCATCAAATCGATTGCAGAATCGCCAGGATTCCGCCGATAATTCTGGATGAACCCTGAAAGGGCGCGTATAATACCTTGGCGGCCACGAGGCAGCCATACATCTCGGAGGTCCGGTCACGCGAAAGCCCCTGTAGAACAGGGCAAAACATTCGGCTTCTTTCCCCTCCGGAAAGCACCTGAGCTGCCCTTGTGGCGCTCGGTGCTTTCTTTTTTGTAACCCTGTCAAGAACTTTTTTGGGAAGATTGAAAGTTTTTTTCGGTCCTGCCGATGTGTTGCGGTTTCGCATCATTCCAGATGTTCCGCGTAATCGCAAGCGCCTCGGTGAGTGGGGAGCATCGGTGTCTCGCCGGTGTAGCACCGCTAAGACCGCGTGGATGATCCTGGCGACACACTCCACCGAACCCCCACGAGGCGCGTCTCGATCCTACTGTGCCGTCAACGTTGATTCTGCGGGTTGGGCGAGGTCTGCGGAAGGGCGAGCCTCCTGGCGAGCCGTCCGTTCGGATCACCATCAAGCCGCGTGTCAGGCTCGGCAGGAGCCTCGCCCTCCCATTGGGCACGCGCAAATCCAAGGCTGACGGGACACTACCCCATTATCCGCCCTCGCTCGGCAGCCGCCCCGGAAACCGTGAAATGATGCTGTCCGCCGGAGCCGCCTTCGCCGCCGCCGACAGATCCCGCAGCCCCGCCTCTTGCAGACCAGAATAGTATTCGAGGTACCCCAGCAGGAAGCGCAACTCGGTATCCTCCCCGCGCCCCAGCCGGTCCTCAAGGGCTACTCGCCGACGGTCAAACGTATCGCGCCCTCCCACCATCGCCGGAAGGTCCAGCTCGATCGCGGCGATCTGCGGATGCAGTTCGATCCCCGCCAGCAGCGACCGAACCGCCGAAACAAAGTCCCCAGCCGCCGCCAACGCATGACCTCGCTTAAGCAACGGCAGCGGATTCTTCGGATCGACCGTGTGCGCCAGATCGAACTCCCGGGCGGCGTTGTAGTATGCCCCCCGCCTCAACGCGGCGTCCCCGACCGCCAGGTGCCGGGCGACCACATCGCGATGCCGATCCACGAACACCGCCACGGTATCATCGCCGTGGCTTCCCGCCCACGTCCGAGCCGACGCCGCCCGCTTCACGTCCCCGGCCGACAGCCTTCGCGGCCCAGCAGCACCTGGCACCGTTCTCGCCCCCGCCCCGACGCCCTCGCCGCCGGCCTCCGTATCCGCCGACGCACCCGGCCGCATCAAGCCGTCGCCACCCATCGCGCGGACACCGCCACCCGTCCGGCTCGGCGGTCCCGCCTGCGGCTCCGGCGCGAAGGTCATCTCCGAGGCTTCGCCGTCCAGGCGCCCCGGCTCGATAGTCGAACCGCTCTCCTGCTCCGCCTCCTCCGCCACCGGCCGCAGACCCAGCAGCGCCGACGCGTCGAGCCGCGCGCCGGTTCGAAGCCGCTTCACACGCTCCGACAGCGCCGGCAGCCTCGGGCCAAAGATCGACGATTGCGCCGCCCGATCAAACACCGACGCGCCACCCAGCGCCGGAACCGTCAGCGACTCCGGAATCACGCGGCGATAGACCACCCCGCCGATATCCGGCCGTCCGACCGTTCCCTCGATCCGCAGGTCCACGGGATCCGAAACCACCGGACCGCCGGCCCCATGCACGCGCCGAGACGAAACCGATGGCGGACGCACGTTCGGCGACACGATCTGCGACGAACCCGGCCGCGTCAGCCCACGGCGGATGTAGCCGAGGTCGCCGACGGTCTGCGCAGGATCAAAGTAAAAAGCGGATACCGGTGCCCTACCCGCGCGGAGGTCACGCAGTCCGACGGACTGACGCCGAAATCCGGCAAGCCCCGCCGACGGCAGGCCGTCCCGAAACTGATTGTTCTGAACCACGGGAGAAACGCCGTGAAACGCCCCCAGACCGGTCACGTTGCCCGTGATGACCGCGTTCGCCCTCAGCCCGGCCGTGAACCCCGGCCGCGCCGCGTTGTAGCCCCCCAGTCCGATACCCGGATTGGCATCATAGAGCCGTCCGACCGCCCCCGGCCGCCCAAGGTCGATCCGATGGTCAATCTGACCCCGCGCGACGTGCGGAAGGAAGATGGTCCCGATGCCGCAGACAGCCCAAATCACCCGCCGGTCCGCCATAGCGCAAGCCTCCGTCAGCCGGCCCGCAACCGGCCGGCCGCTCGCTGGAACGAGAGTCCCTTCTCGTTCCCATGCCAGCCGGGACCGAGAAGGGATTCTCGGTCCAGCACCCAATCCGTTCTATCTTCATAGCAGCACGGGAAGGGATTCTCGGTCCAGCACCGACCCGGCCCAGTGCCTCGCCTCATTGTAGCGCGGGTGCCCCAGCCTCTCCGACGGCGGGGAGCCGACCTTCGGTATTTCGGCGTTTCGGCGTTTCGGCTTTCGGCTTTC
>JBHHVX010000209.1:0-5493 GCA_046754505.1 Phycisphaerae bacterium
GGACGGGTTCAGCCGGTCGCACGGTCACGCAAGCGTGGCCGTGGCACACGCCGCGGGGGCGACAGCACGCCACGTCTCAACATCTACCCGATCCCCGCGCCCGCTCGACAAGGGCCGCATGGTATGGCAATATGGAGGATTTCAACCCTGGAGCGAACACGAGACATGCCGCACGCCAAGTTGACCGATCTTGCCAACCGAAAACGATGGGGCGAGCTTGAGCAGGAATGGCTCGAGGTCATTGAGCGGCCGGACGTCGATCCGGCCGACCTGTTGCCGATTATCGACGCCGTCGTCAAAGCGAACCAGGCCGGCCTCGCGGCAACCATGGGCTGGGCATGGCTTTCGACCATGAAAGAACAGCACAGCCCTCGGGAAGCCTTGACGCTGGGCCGCGGCCTCCTGTTGCGTCTGCCGGACGGCGATCAGCTCCGCGATGAGATCCTGTCGCTCTACGTCGAGACGCACAGCGACCGAGGTGACCTGGACTGGTGGGTCGAACGCGCCGGACTGAAGTCCGGCAAGTCCGTCCGACGAGCGCTGCGTTTTCTCGATACGGGATTGAAGCTGGCGCCGGGCACCCCGCTCTTTCATCGGAGTGAAGACGAAGCCGCCCGAGTGGTGTCGACGGACATGGAAGCCGACGAGGTGGAAATCCGCACCGCCCGGCGGACGCGTCAGATGTCTATTTCTCAGGCCGTCGAAGACTACGACGTCGTCGACGAGAACGATTTTCAGTTTCTGCAGCGTCTGGAGCCGAATCGCATCGTCGAGTTGGCCGCGAGCGATCCAATCGCCCTGCTCATCGGCCTCGTGAAGAATCACGGCCATCAGATCGATCGCGACGAACTCAAGCTCATGCTGGTACCCGCCTTCATCAAGCCGGGAAACTGGTCATCCTGGTGGACCCGCGTTCGGAATGCCGTCAAGAAGTCGCCACAGCTCCGGATCGAAGGTCGTTCGCCGATGTTGCTGATCTACGACGAAGCAGGCCGGACGCCCGAGACGGAAGCGTGGGAAGCGCTGAACCAATCCAACAATCCGCGCGCCTGGCTCGACGTGCTGGAGGCCTACCTCCGCAACACAGGTCGAAAAGCGGCCGAGGCGAACCCTGCCTTCTTCGAACGCGTGCAGTCGTTTCTGGTCGATCACATCGAGCGATTTGTTCGACACAAGGACCCGGGCAGCGCATTCGCAACCGCACTCGTCATCGAACGGCTTGCCGCCGACGGCTTGCCGATCTCAACCGAGTCACACGGCGTGGCGCTCAAGATGCTGAGCGATGTCGCCGATCCGGTCCGGCTCCTGGCCTCGCTGCCCGACACGCGGCTCTGGTCGCTTGGCATCCGGTGCGTGGAACAGGCGTTTCCCGAAAAATGGCCGGAGACGCTGGCGACCTCGATACTCTATGCGCCGGGGGCACTCATCGACGGGCTTGCGAAATCGGTCGAAAAAGCCGACCGAGGCGAGCTGTTGCACCCTGTCGTCGAACAAACGCTGGCCGATCCCGGGCGCCACACCGACGCCGCGATGTGGCTCTGGAAGGGACCGAAGCTCAAGACCGCCCTGCCTGTCCCCGAGGCGTTGGAACTGTTCAACCTCATCATGTCGCTGGTCGGACCGGTGAGGATGTCGGGCGGCAAGGCGGCGGGCCAGTCGGTCAACAACATGCGTGCGCGGGTCCGCGCCGGGCTCTCGGCGCGAAAATTCACCCGATTTCGGGAGTGCATCGCGGCTCAACCGGAGGCGATGGCCCCGGCGATCCGGCGGCTGGTGGAACGGGCCGACGGGCTGGGCATCACGGTTCGGGACGAGATGCTGAACATCCTCCGGGACCGCTTCCCGCAGATGTATGTCCAAAAAAAGGTTCCGATGTGGCAGGATGAGTCGGTCCTGTATTTCAGCGAGGCCGGCCTGCGGGCCAGGCAGGCCGAAATCAACGAACTCGTCAACGTCAAGATGCGGGACAATGCCAGGGCCATCGGCGAGGCGGCCGCCCACGGTGACCTGAGCGAAAACTCCGAATACAAGTTCGCCCTCGAAGAGCGAGACCTCCTCCGCGCCCGACTGGCGCAGCTCAATGCTGACGTGGCCATCGCGCGGGTCCTCGATCCAAACAAAGTCGCGACAGACCAGGTCAACATCGGGCAGCGAGTGTCGCTCTCGCCGACCCACGGTGGGAAACCGGTCGTGATGACCCTCGCCGGTGCGGGAGAGTCCGACACGGCCGCCGGCGTCTATTTCTACAAGTCCCCCCTGGCGCAGAGCGTCCTCGGGAAGAAGATCGGCGAACCGGTCACGCTCTCGCTGGACGGCCAGGAAGCGGAGTACCGCGTCGAACGCATCGACAACGCGCTGGCGTAGTCTTCGTCGGTCCCGTCACCCAACAGGCAACGCACAAGACACTGTTCTATACGAGAGTCGGAGCGTGCCACGACTGCACTCGTGCATCGCCTGCGCGAAGACACCCACTCAGAACGTATTGATGATCGACAGCGTGAGCGTGCCGACAAAGGACCGAAGCGGCAGGTAGAGAATCTCGAAGATATATCCGTACGATCCGACGGCGGCCGACGTGTTGACAACATCGCACCCGGCCAGACAGGGCAGCAGCAGGACCGTGGCAGCCGCCAGCCGGTGATATGTGATCTTCGTTTGGTGTCTTCGTTTGCCAATCATTCGAGAGTTCCCTCCGATAACCGAAGCCGCAAACCCCAGGCCACGAACCACCCCGTCGACCGTCGAACGACCGACCGAAGCAGACCGATCGCCAAAGGGCGACGCGTCTATAGTCCCACGAACCGAATATCCAGCCCGAACACGCCCACGAGAGCATTCAGAAGGGCGGCCACCCAGTCGAACCACTGAAGCGTCCCCACCGCCGGGAAGAACGTGAACAAGATTTCAGTTAAGGGTCTAAGGATTCCGGTTTCCATCTCACAACTCCATCCGGGCCGAGCGGCCCCTTCCCAGTATCAGGCGACATCAGTCACGGCGGCTGCGCCGGCGGCGGCGCCGCCGCCGATACCGACCACGCATCGAGACCATTCCCGCAAACGTCGCCAACACGATCGTCGGACAACCGATGCCGCACACCGGCGCCCGGAACAGGGCGCTGAAGAGCACACTGACGCTTGGCTCGTTCGGATCGCACCCCGCCACGCCACAGTTGGCTGAACCGCACGACGTGCCGAACGGCTGCGGCGTCCCACCAAGCGCGACGCACGCGTTGAGGTCGTTCGAGTCAATCTGCGCGCAGTCCCCGCCCGGCAGGCAGCAGGCGAAGAACGGAACGCCGACCTGGCATTCATCGGGCACCCCATCCGGCGCGGCGTCCGGTTGGCCGTCTCCATCGGCATCAGGGCTGACCACGTCAAAACTGACGTCTCCGTTACCGTCAGGGTCGGCCGGGTTCACATCACACTCATCCGGGATCCCGTTTCCGTTGCAATCGTCGCTGACCGAGCCGTTGCCATCCGGATCCCCGGCATCAATGTCACAGTCGTCCGGCACGCCGTTGCCGTTGCAGTCGGCCTCGCAGCGGTCCAGAATGCCGTTGCCGTTGCAGTCGTGAGTCGGAATCTCACATTCGTCCGGGACACCGTTCCCGTCGCAGTCGCCGCTGACGGCACCGTCGTCGTCCGGATCCCCGGCGTCGACATCGCATTCATCCGGAACACCATTGCCGTTGCAGTCCGGGCTGGTGCCGTTGCGAATGTCGCAGTCGTCCGGCACGCCGTTGCCGTTGCAGTCGGCCTCGCAGCGGTCCAGGATGCCGTTGCCGTTGCAGTCGTCGGTCGGAAGCTCGCATTCATCCGGGATGCCATTGCCGTCGCAGTCGCTGCTGACCATGCCGTTGCCGTCGGGGTCGACCGGATTGATGTCACAGGCGTCCGGGATGGCATTCCCGTTGCAATCCACCATGGGCGACTCGCACTCGTCGGGAATCCCGTTGCCGTCGCAGTCCCGACTCGTGCCATTGGCGATGTCATCCACGTCGTCTGTCTGGTTTCCGTTGCAATCCAGAAACAGCGAAAGCTGCGTGGTCACCGTCACGGGTTCAATGATTGGCCCCGTCGCCGCAAGAGCGCCACCGCCCTGACCCACCGGTACAAACATGCACGTCAGGCTGATGTCACACGCAAGCGGACAGCCCGTGAGCGACGTATCGATCGTCAACGTCGTCACCGGGTTGGTCGCGTCGCCGAACGTCACGCCCTGACAGGTCGTCGTCCACTCGGACACCAGGTTCGCGGGTCCGCCGGGCGGCGGAAGCTGACCGCTGATGCTGCCGACGAGATCGATCACAACGATGCCGCCGTCACAGACCGCAGCATAGGGACCACCCGGATCACAGTTGATCACCGCGCATCCTGCGAGGTCGACCGCGTCTCCGTCGGGAGTACCGGAGCAGGCGTCGAAGCAGTTCGGGACACCGTCCGCGTCATCGTCGGCGCAGACCGAGTTCGGCCCCTGGAACGCCCCCCCCAATACGCCGCAACTGGTCTCGGAGAGCACCTCGCACGTGCCGTCCGGCAGGCAACAGCCCCCGTTGTTCATCGGTGGACAGTCTCCGCAGAGCGTGCCGTCACCCTGGAAGGTCCCGCCGAGAAAGTCGCAGGTCGCCGAGGAAAGCTGCTGGCACGTCCCGTCGCTGAAGCAGCACGCTCCCGGGGGCGCCGGGCAATCCGCACAATCCGTGCCGTTACCGAGGAAGTTGCCCCCCGCGGCGACGCAGTCCGCCTGCAATCGTTGTGAGCACGTTCCATCGCTCATGCAACAGGCGCCGGGAACGGTCTGACAACTCATGCAATCCGTGCCAAGGCCCATGAAGCTGCCGCCGGCGGCCAGGCAATCCGCCTCCGAGCCGAGGCTGCACGGACCGTCGACAAGACAGCAGGCGCCGACCGGCGGAGGACAATCTGCACAAAGGGTCCCGACGCCGAGGAAGTTCCCTCCGACGAACGAGCAGGTCTCCTGGGAAATCAGGGAGCAGGTGCCGTCGCCGAGGCAACAGGCGCCGATCGCCGGCGTGCATTGACTGCAATCGGTGCCGCCCCCCAAAAAGGCACCGCCGAGTGTGTTGCAACTGGACTGAGAGATCGCCTGGCAGGTTCCATCGCTGAGGCAGCAGGCGCCGAGCTGAGGACAAGGACTCGAGGTGCAGTCGGTGCCGTCACCCTGATAGGTTCCACCGGCCGCCTCGCAGTCTACCCGTGTCGCAATGCTGCAACCGCCGGTCGGGTCGCAGCAGGCGCCGATCGCCGGCGTGCATTGACTGCAATCGGTGCCTCCCCCCAAGAAGGCACCGTTGAGTGTGCTGCAACTGGACTGGGAGATCGTCTGGCACGTCCCGTCGCTGAAGCAGCAGGCGCCGATCTGCGGGCACGGATTCGACGTGCAGTCGGTGCCGTCACCCTGATAACTTCCACTGGCCGCCTCGCAGTCCGCCCGTGCGGCGATGCTGCAATTGCCGTTGGCGTCGCAGCAGGC
>JBHHVX010000210.1:0-5493 GCA_046754505.1 Phycisphaerae bacterium
CCATGTCTTTCGCCATGTCTTTCGCCATGTCGTGGGCTGGCTGACCGGATGGTGCAAAGGATGGGAAGTGCGTCCGAAGGTGTGTCGAGAAAGGATTCCCGACACAGCCCGCGAAGTCGTGCTGGCCTGCGGACGTTCCGAGAAGGCCTGCGTCCGAAACAACCGGACGTGCCGGAGGCGTCGCTGAGCGGTGCATCGGTCCGGCCTCGCTGGCGGAACGAATAGCTCACGTCCGGGGTTTTACCGATCGATAGCGGGGTTGGCAGGGCGGCGCGACAGACGCGAGGCGCCCGGGGCCAAGGACTCGTCGAAGACAGGGGGGGCAATCCCGTGGCGACAACCACTCGACGCCGGCGCAGCGTCTGGACCGTACTGATCGGCGCGGGGATCGGCGTGGCCGGGTGCGCCGGGCCGCACAGTTTGATCTCCGATCTTCCCGCCGGCACTCTGGCCCCTTCACCAATCTTCCGTTCGGCCGAACGGGCCTCATCGCCTAAACCCGCGGATACCGACCGGGCCGGAAACCGGCGCCCCTCAAAATGGCCGAAGAAGCTGCGTGCCAAGTACGCCTGAGCGCCCGAGCACCCGCGCCGACTGTGACAACGGCCACGGGCGTGCGCAATTGACACCTGTGTCTTAAAACAACTCCCATCGCGATCGCACGCGCTACGTTTTTTGGATGAGGATGGTCTGTCCGCTCACATACCGGCAGGCGGGCTGGAGCAAGAGCTCGGCCAGAGCCGCAACCTCGTCCGGCAGCAGGGTCTTGTCCGTCGGGAAGTCCGGGAAGGGGCCGCGCAGCATCGGCGTGTCGACCGCACCGGGCGCGATGGCGTGGACGCGAATGCCGTGCTCGCTGCCTTCGGTGGCGAGGGCTTTCGTGTAGGTTTTGACGAACGCCTTGGCGGCGCCGTAGGCGGCGAAGCCGGGAAAGGGGTCGTCCGCCGCCACGGAGGAGAGGTTGAGGATGACACCGCCACCGGCTTCCACCATCAGCGGCCAGACCGCCCGGCTGCACAGATAGACCGAGCGGACGTTGGTGGCGATGATGGCATCAAAGACGGGCGGCTCCATCTGTTCAATCGTGGCCAGCGTTGCGGTGCCGGCGTTGTTGACCAAGACGTCGACGCCGCCGAAGCGCGAGCGGGTTTCCTCAATCAGACGGTCGACCTCGTCGGCCCGAGAGACGTCGGTCGGCACGGCGACGGCGATGCCGCCGCTGTCCGTGATGAGGCGGCGAGATTCATTGAGGGGTTCGGCGCTGCGGGCGGCGAGAACGACGTTGGCGCCGGCCGCCGCCAACCGCCGGGCGATGGCGCGGCCAATACCGCGACCGGCCCCCGTCACGATCGCCGTCTTGCCGTTCAGGTGTGCGTGTTCGGTCATGGGCAGGCCATGGCGGACGATCTATCCGTTGCTTGACTTCGGTCGGTCGATGTTCAAAGACACCAGTTCCAGACGCCGGCCCAAGGTATCGGGGCGCGTCCCAGCCGGCGCGCGTCGGGACGAGGGCTTGTCGGATACCTGCCCGCAGGTGCAGCCGCCACCCGAACAGCTTCCTTTGGCGGCGCGAAGAAGGCTCCGGACGAGGTACGCGGTCGCTCCCCCGACGACGATGATGACGATGCCGGTCTGCAGCCAGTCCATGGGCGTATTGTAGGCGCTTCCGGTATCGGATGCGCCTTCGGTTGTAGGCCGTGCCGGCGAGGCGCGGTAGTGCCCGGTGGGGCCGTGCCCGTTGACCTTTGGATTGGCGGGACGTGTGGGCAAGATCAGCGATGCGCTGTCAGAAGAAGCACACCGGCGGGACGCCGATGCTCTCCACCCAATGAGGCCCGACAGCGCACTAATCGTCCTGCTGTCGCCACCAGCGGAGCCATTTGTCACGGTCGAAGCCGAGGTTCTGCCCCGTGATGGCGATCAAGGCCTCCTGGACGTCGGTGCGGTAGACATCGACCACCCGGACCTGTGACCCGTCCACCGTTCCCACCATCGCGCCTTGGTCCAAAACGCCAATGGAGCTTGGCCGGTAGCGGATACGCCGAGATCCGACCTCGACGCGCGTGCCGCCGCCGAACGTGTTGATGACATGCCGCAGGAAGATCGGTCGCGTCACGCGGACGCGCTGGCGGGCACGCGTGGACAGTACCCGGATCAGATCCTCGATCGCCGGTCGGGCGTTCAGAATGCCCAAGGCGACGGCCGCATGGCGCAGGATCGGCTCCTCGTCGCTCTTGAGCGCGTCACGCAGCCTTTCGATGATGCGATCATCCTTGCGAGGGACGAGTTCGATGGCGGCGAGCCGCCGGACGTCGCGTGAGGGATCGAGCAGCGCCATCACCACGAGGTTCATGGTGGCTTCATCGCCGGAGAACTGCGCGAGAGACTCGACCAGCACGCGGCGCGTCGCGACGTTGCCGCCGCTTAACACGCCCGTCAACGCCGGGAGGGCGAGGGAATCTCGAATCGCCAGGATCCGGGCACGGCCTTCCTTGAAGCGATTTGAGTCCGGCCGGCAGGTCTTGCAGTCCAAACGACTTCCGTAGATGGCTCGCACCTTCAAGAACCAGTCCGCGATGATCGCTTGGAGCAGGGTTTCCTCTTTCTGTCGTGCCTGTCGTTCTTTGATCGCTTGCTTGTCCGGTCGGTCGACGTGAGGGGTCTTGTCAGGATCGGTCCAGCGGCCGTTGAGGCGGATGTGTCCAAGGGCCAAGTGGGCCGGCTCGTGCTCGGGGTCGAGTTCGATGGCCCGACGGAGATGCTTTGTCTGCCGGGCGACCAGACCGTGCTTGCCGCACCATTGCGCGAGCCGATAGTGGCCGTTGGCCGTGTCGGGGTGCTTCGCGCGAACCTCGGCATATCGCTGCCACGGCGTCTTGCCCGGCTCGCGTCGATCGATGTCTTCCTTCCGGATATCAATGACGCCAATGACGACCCGGACGCGGTAGGCATCGCCGAGGTCATTAAGGACTTCTCCCTCGATGGTGTTTCCCGACTTCAGGTGGAAGATATCGGCGACGACCGGGTGTCCCTGCATGCTCAAGGCGATGAGGACCCCCCATCCCGCGAGTCGATAGACCGGTTGTGATCGTGCCATCGTCTACATTATAGGCCACGACCAGGCGGCTCGGACAGGCGTGATCCGCTCAACGAGTCGGGCAAAGACGGCGTCCAGCGGACAAGGGGCTATAGTGTCGGTCCATGAATGACCGCTCCGCCCAATTGACGATGGTGTTGGCCGTGGCGCCGTTGACGGTGGCGGCGTTCTTGGTGGGCGGCGAGCTGGCTGACCACGTCGCGGGCGTCCAGACGCTCAAATTCGCAACCATGATCGCAACGTTCACGCTTTGCGCGGCGGTGCTGTGGATATGGCGTCGGTACGTGCGATGGAATGTCGTGCGGCGAAGCACCACGGCGGCGCTGACGGTTCTGGTCATCGGACAGGTCCTCGTCTGGCGGCCGATGTGGCACATGTCCGGCTGCGCTCAGGACGACATCCTGCGCGTTGCGCAGAGCCTTGCGTCGGCGGGGCTGTGGTGCGCGGGGTGTGGGCTGTCGTGGTGGGGCGTCGTGTTGCTGCGCCGCCAACGCTTGCTCGCTCCGCTGGAGCACAACGAGTATCATTCACAGAGGTGTGTCATGTCACCGAGTACGGTTCGTCTGGCGATTGGCTTCGCCCTGATTCCGTTTCTGCCGGGTCTGTTTTTTACGGCCATGCTGGGAGTGCGTAGTTTCTCGAGCATGGGCGAAACAGGAGCCATGGGACTCGCCTACCAGTCGTGCGCGATCGTGGCGGTTCTCGTGTGGCTGCTCTTGTGGCGAGGGTTGGTCTCGTGGACTCGGGCGAGGTGGGCCTGGACGTGGGTCCTTGCGGCGCTCGTGCTGGCCGTGCCGTGGTCCGTGTTCCTGCCGGGCGGGTCAGACGTCTGGGAGATGTTCCGCGGGACGCTGCCTCTGTTTGTGCTTGCGGCGTGGTTTGGAGGCACGGCCATCGTCTGGCGTAGCGCTGTCGGCGACGTTCTGGCGGCCCTTGAGCAGGGCGATCTGGAAGTGGACCGGTTCATTCACTGCCCAAGTTGCGACTACAGCCTCCGGGGACTGCGGGAGGTCCGCTGTCCCGAATGCGGCTGGCATTCCACCGTCGATGACATTGTCGGCCGCGGGCTGTCCGCTCTCGTCGAAACGACTTGAACCGACCGCCGCACCGTTGAGTTGCGCGAGGCCTATCGGCGCATCGATGTCACGTTCACTTCCGCAGTTCCGGGTCCTCACCGCCCGCGTCGGCGCGGGGCATGTTCAGGCGGCCCGCGCGATCGAGGAGGCCTTTGTCACACGCGGCATGGCCGGACAGGTGCGGTCCATCGATGTGATGGAGCGGGTGCCGAGTTGGTTCCGCACCCTGTATGCGGGCGGCTACACGGCGTTGGTCACTCGATTTCCGCGCTGGTATGACCGGCTCTACCGGATGACCGACCAGTCAACCATCCGCCGGCTGGGGCCGGTTGAGCGGCTCCGCATCGCGGTCGAGGCGATGATCCTCCGAGGCCTTCGCGATGAGATCGCGGCAGACCGTCCGGACTGGCTCATTCACACGCACTTCCTTCCGGCGGCCTCGTGTGCACGCTGGCGGGCGAGTTTCGGATGGCCGATCAGGCAGGCCGTCGTCGTGACCGACTTTCATCCACACCGGATCTGGCGGGTGAAGTGCGTGGATCGCTACTTCGTGGCGTCGGATGTGACGCGTCGACAACTCATCGAGTCGGGCGTCGAAGCGCACACGATCGACGTCACGGGCATCCCGATTCTGGCACGGCACCGCGAGCCGACCGATCGGGCCGCGGTGTTTCGCGATTTCCGCTGGCCGCCGGACCGGCCGGTCATCCTGCTGCTGGCCGGATCGGATTTCGTGAGCGGACCGGTGGAGCGAGCGATCGACCGGTTGCTCCGAGCCTTTCCGGAGGTCACATTGCAGGTCGCGGCCGGCCGAAGTGCGGCATTGCACGACCGGACACGGCGACGGATGGCCCGTTTTCCCAACCTGCGGGTCATCGGGCACACCGACCGCATCAACGAACTTCTCGATTGCGCTACGGTTGTTCTCAGCAAGACCGGTGGTGTGACCACGAGCGAGTGCCTGGCCCACGGGGCGTGCCTCGTTGCGTTGTTCTCGGTACCCGGGCAGGAAGCGCACAACGCCGACTATCTCGTGGAGCGCGGTGCCGCACTGGGGGTGTTGCGTCTTGCGGAACTGGTGGAGGTCGTCGGCTCGCTGCTCTCGAACCCCGGCAGGCGTGCGAACCTCCAGACCGTCGCGCGGACGTTGGGGCGTGCGAACGCGGCCGAGCGAATCGTAAGCGACGTCACTCGTTCGACATATGAGCGGACCGATCGCCGACGCGGGGTACATCGAACGCCGGACAGTCAGATCAGTTGCGGGTCTTGAGCAGGTCGCGCATTTGATCGTGGGCCGTCGAGGTCTGGGTGACGATGATC
>JBHHVX010000211.1:0-5349 GCA_046754505.1 Phycisphaerae bacterium
GAACAAGTATCCTTATCCATGTCACAGCCTAATGGGCACTGCTATCGGGGGAACAGCAAGGGATTCCTGTGGGAGACGGGAACGAGAAGGGATTCTCGTTCCAGCGAGAAGGGATTCTCGTTCCAGCGAGAGGGGATTCTCGTTCCAGCGATGGATGGGGAGCATCGGCGTCTCGCCGGTCAAGCGTCCACCCCACCAGACCGATCTACCCACGGACCATACTGCATGAGTGGCGTGCGGCAGATCGGACGCCCGGAGCCGAGGTTCGCCCGCGGACCGATGGGAGTGATGACATGTCTGTTCAAGTTCCAGAAAAGCCGAAGTTCGGAACGCCGTCGATCGGCATCCCGACCGTGTCCGATCAGGTCGACCGACCGTTCGAGCCGGCCGCACCGCGCGACTTCGCCGAGGCCGGACTGGATCCGAACATCGCCGAGTCGCTCATCCTGAAGTATCTCGTCGGCACAGGGTCCGCCAGTGGCGCGACGATTGCGACTGAATTGTGCATGCCTGCCAAGGCAACGATGGACCACCTCGCGGTGCTGAAGCAGCAGCAGATCGTCGTCCACACGGGCACGGCCTCGATGGGCGACTTTCGCTACGCCCTGACAGACGCCGGTCGCGATCGTGCGGCACGCCACATGCTCGAGTCGATGTACGTCGGGCCGGCGCCGGTGCCGATCGACACCTACATCGAGTCGATCGCCGCGCAGACCATCGCGCACAAGAGCCCACGAGAAGCCGCGCTGCGACGGGCGTTCAGCGATCTGCTCATCAGCGATCAGATGTTCGCCATGCTCGGGCCGGCCATCAGTTCCGGCCGCGGTATGTTCCTCTATGGCCGACCCGGCAACGGAAAAACGAGCGTAGCCGAACGCGTGACCGCGTGTTTCGGGGACGAGATATGGATTCCACGCTGTGTGTTGTGCGGCGGGCTGATCATCAAGCTGTTTGATCCGGCAAATCACGAAGTGGTCGAAACGAAGACGTCGTCCATTCTCCACGCCGACCAGACGGACCCGAGGTGGGTTCGGATCAAGCGTCCGACGATCGTCGTCGGCGGTGAGCTGACCATGGACGCCCTCGATGTGCAATACAACGCGACGACGAAGACGTGCGAAGCCCCGATCCAGATGAAATCCAACTGTGGGACCCTGGTCATTGATGACTTCGGACGTCAGCGAATGCGGCCCATCGAGCTGCTCAACCGCTGGATCGTGCCGCTCGAAAAACGCTACGACTTCCTGGCCCTGCCGAACGGCAGGAAATTCCGCATCCCGTTCGACCAGTTGATCATCTTCTCGACCAACCTGGAGCCCAAAGAGCTTTGCGACGACGCGTTTCTCCGACGCATCCCCTACAAGATTCACTTCGGTGATCCGACCGAGGCCGAGTTTCGCAAACTCTTCGACTTCGTCGCACCGCAGGTCGGGTTCACGCTCGATGACGACGCTTGGTCGGCCATCGACTACCTGATTGAGACGCACTACCGAAAGGCGAAACGATCTTTCCGCTGTTGTCAGCCTCGCGATCTGCTGCTTCAGGTCCGGAACCGGTGCGTCTACCAGAACCAGCCCCTCCGCTTGACGCCGGAACTGCTCGACTACGCCGTGTCCGTGTACTTCACGATCATGTAGCTCGACCACCATCTATAATAGGATGAGAAGGCACCCACGCGGTCGAAGCCGCGACCGTGAGGGCACTGAGGCCGTGGTCCAATCAGGCTTCACCGCAATACCGACGTGACGTTTGCCGTAGGCCTGCGCGGGCGCAACCCGTTTCGAGTAAGATCGATCGCGATAATGTAGGAGTACACCATGCAAAGAACACTGTCAGCGATCGGCTTGTCGGTCCTGGTTGCGGCGTTCTCGGCCGGCTGCGTCAGCCCGGCGGCCGGACCGGGAACATCCGCGGCCGACGTAGACGCCCTGTTTTTCGTCAAGGGCGTCACCTGACTGGGCTGAGTGCATAACATCAAACGCTCGGTCGAGCGCATGGACGGCGTCAGCAGGGTCGACTTCGATCTCAACACCGGTCAGGGGCACGTGACCATGAAACCCGACACGATCGTCAATCCGGCCAAGCTCTGGAGGGCGCTCGTGAACAGCGGGTTCACGCCCGTCCGCATCAAGACGAAGGGACAGACGTACGCGGGTCCGAAACCGTAGTGCGGTCTCAACGTGAATTCTCGATCGGCCTTCCACCGTCGCGGAGACGGCAGCCATGAGCGCGAGCCACGCGGGCTGCGTGATAGTCTTGGCGGCGGCTGTCGTGGCGTCCCGTAGGGACGAAGTGATCCAAGCCCAGCACGCAGTGCTGGGGCTTGCGCGAAACCGAGAAAATCGAGTCCCGTAGGGACGATCGGGGGCTCAATCATCCCTACCGGACTCGGCCAAGCTCTTTGGCGACCGATCCCGGCACTTCGTGCTGGGCTACCATCAAACGCTCCTACGAGGCCTGTTCAATGAGAGACGGCAAGAAAGATGCCCGCCAATTCTGTCACGGGCCCAGCCACGCGGTCCGACGCGCCTTCGTCTTGACAGGTTTCGCTCTTGCCCTCCGGACGGTTCCGGCCCTCGCCGGTCCGATCAATACCGACGTCGCGCTGACACCGCCCACGGGCGGAAGCCTTCTGCGGCTGCAATTCAGCTACACCGAGTTCAGGCCGCGCGATGCCGTCCGGGCGGCCCACTTGTCCACCATCTCCGGCACCTACGTCTACGGCGCCACGAAGGACGTGGCCCTGTTCCTGCGGGCGCCCTACGCTCACCGCGACACGCATGTCGTCAACCCCAGACTCGGTCGAGTCGAGGTCACCGACAGCGGCGTGCCCGACCTGACGGTGATGGCCAAGTATCGATTCTGGCAGAGGGACACCCGCCCCGGCGAGACCTACCGCTGGGCGGCGCTCGGGGGCCTGGACCTCCGCAGCGGCGACTCGGCGTTCTCCAGCGACAGCTACGACCCGATCGTTGGAACCGTCTTCACCTGGCAGCGCGACCGCGGCGTCTTCGGCGCCGATCTGGTCTATCAGCTCAACACCGGCGGTGGCGCGTCCCGGCACGACACCCTGCGATACGACGTCGCCTATTCGTTCCGCCTCTTTCCGACGGTCTACGAGATGAAGACCGCCTGGGAACTTGACGCCGTGGCAGAACTCAACGGCCGCTACGACACGGACGGTTCGCACGAGGTGTTTCTGGCGCCCGGCCTGCAACTGATCGGCGAACGATGGACCGTCGAAACATCGATCCAATTGCCGGTGATTCAGGAACTCGGGACAGACCGTGCCGAGACCGACTACCGCGTCGTCTTCGGCCTGCGACTTCGATGGTGATTGGCCGGATCAACGGCCGGCACCTGGAAAGATCACGCCCGGCCCCAGCCAAAGAGCGTTGCCCGTTCGGCCCTCTCGACGATGTGGGATCAGTTCAGGATCGGAATGATGCTGCCGCCGTCGGTGCCGCCGCCATCCGTGCCGCCCGGCGTGGTGCTGCCGTCGGACGTTCCGCTGACGCCCAGAAGATTGTTCACCGCACCCTGCACGAGACCGAAGGGATTGAGAATCCCCGGGTTGCCGTTCAGGCCGAGCGGGATGATCAACGACAGCGAGAAGTTCGGCCCGAACAGGCGAACGGCCCGACACCCGCTCGAAAGGGTGCAGCAAAGGAGCAGCGCGAGCATCACAAACGTGGTCAGGCGGTGGGTTCTCAACATAACACCTCGGTCCGGGTCCGGCGACGCTTCCAAGGCTTTGTTCGGTCCGCCGAATCGAAGACGTGAGCGATATTCCGTCGGCCTCCGTGTTCAATCGCCGTCCCGCAGCGGCTCGAAGGCGGCCTTGACGATGGGATGCCGCCCACGGGTCAGCAGTTGCCGAAACGCCGCCCGATATTCCCGCAGATCAAAGCGCGTGACGGGGAACAGGGCGGTGTCCAGACCACCGGACCGCATCCACTCCAGAACGAGGTCATAGCCATGCACCCGGCGGCCATCGACGGTCTCCACCTGCCGCCCGTTCGCGCCGATCATCTCAATCTCGTCAAACCAGAGCGGCGTCGTGTCCATCAGCGCGATCCCGCTTGTCCCGACCGCGACGACGCTGCCTCGGCTGCGAGCCCACTTGAGCACGTCGGTCAGGCCGCGACCCGAGCCGGTGCAGTCATATACCAAATCGAATCCGCCAAGCATCGCCTGGTTGCCGAACCGCCCCGAGACCCGCCGCCCTCCGATCCGCCGGGCGATATCGTCATATCGGTCCGCAGGTTTCGCTTGTCGTCGATGTTCAATCACAGAGTCGGCACCGAGCCGTCTGGCAATCTCCGCTTGGAATCCGTGACGAACCACGGCCGTGATCCGGTTCGCGCACCCCAACGTGCGCAGTACCGCGATCAGCCCGAGCGCGATGATGCCCGATCCGTTGACGAGGACCTGCTCGCCCTCGCGCGGACGTCGACGAAGAACGGCGTGAGCCGCCGAGGCCAACGGGTCGGTCAGCACCGCCGCCTCGTCGGACAACCCGTCCGGTACGGCGTGGAGTTGCGACCGGTGCGCCACGAAGTATGAGGCCCAACTCCCACCGGTCCGGGCGTTCAACCCGATCATCGCGCGGGGCGGCAGCGGGCGAACCGCTTCGGCATCGTGTTCACTCGAAGCCATCGCCTCGCACAGCGACGTCCGCCCCTCCGCGCAATGCCGGCACGGAGGCTCGACGCCACGCGCCGCGCAACCCAGGGCCGGCTCAACGCAGACCCGGCGGCCAGCCGGCCAGCCGGAGACCTCCACGCCGACGGCGTCGATCGCCGCAACGTTCTCGTGACCCAACACGGCCGGAAATGAAGCGAAACTCTGGAGGATCGTCGCCGGATGGGCCCGTTGCGTGATCAGGGCCAGATCCGTCCCGCACACGCCGCCGAGGATCGTTCGCAATCGGACCCACCCCGGCCCCGGAAGAGCGGGGATCGGTCGCCGGACCAACCGCAAAGGTGACAGGACTCCACAATACGCCCGCCGCGTGACCATCCCCGCGGCTTTGCAGACGACCCAGCGAAACGGCGTCGGGTGATATTCGAGAGCAATCATGCCGGGCCGCAGTGTACTGCCAACAGCGGCCGCCATCCCGATCCGAGCGGATGTTTGAAAAACCCTCTCAGAGCCGCGACCGTGAGAAAGCGGACGCTCCGACGTTCCGACGTTTTGACGTTTTGACGTTCCGACGTTTTGACGTTCCGACGTTTTGACGTTCCGACGTTTTGACGTTTTGACGTTCCGACGTTTTGACGTTTTGACGCTCCGACGTTCCGACGTTTTGACGTTTTGACGTTTTGACGTTCCGACGTTTTGACGTTT
>JBHHVX010000212.1:0-5269 GCA_046754505.1 Phycisphaerae bacterium
GGCCGTTTGGCGAAAGAAGACGATGGACCTCGACGCCCTGCAGCAACTCCTGGACCGGATCACGGCCGACGCCGACGCGGCGATCGCCGGCGCCGGATCCATCGACGCCCTCCGCTCCGCCGAATCGAAGCTGACCAAGGGACCGCTCGCCGAGGCATTAAAGGCCATCCGCCAGTTTCCGTCCGATCAGCGGGGGGCGGCGGGGCAGGCCGTCAACCACACCAAGAGCGCGGTCAAGCAGCGGTTCGAGGCCGCCCGGGACCGTCTGCGGCAGGCCGACGTGACGGGCGAGCGGAAGCAGGCGGCGTCTTTTGATCCGACGCTTCCGCCGCCGGTGACGCAGCGCGGCTCGCTGCACCCCGTCACGGCCGTGCAGCGGGAGGTCGAGCGGATATTCCGCGGCCTGGGCTTCGCCGTCGTCAGCGGCCCGGAGATGGAAACCGAATATCACAATTTCGAGGCCCTCAACATCCCGGCCATGCACCCCGCCCGTGACACGCAGGACACCTTCTGGCTCAACGATGACTCCGCCCGGTCGCGCGACGGCGACGGCTGGCTGCTCCGGACGCACACCAGTCCGTGCCAGGTGCGGGCCATGCATCGGTGGGGTGCCCCGCTGCGAGTGATCGCGCCGGGCCGGTGCTTTCGATATGAGGCGATCGACGCGTCGCACGAAAACACGTTCTTCCAGCTTGAGGGCCTCCTGATCGACCGGGACATCTCGATCGCGCATCTCATCGCGTTTATGAAACTGCTGTTGCGCGAGGTGTTTCAGCGAGACGTCAAGGTGCGGCTCCGGCCGGGGTTCTTCCCATTCGTCGAGCCGGGCTTCGAGCTGGACATGTCGTGTGAAATCTGTGACGGCGCCGGCACACTGCCCGACGGATCGGGCTGCGCCACCTGCAAAAAGTCCGGCTGGATCGAGATTCTGCCCTGCGGCATGGTGCACCCGAACGTCCTGCGTCACGGGCGGATCGACCCGAGGGCCTACACGGGGTTCGCCTTCGGGCTGGGCCTGACGCGGCTGGCGATGATGAAATACGGCATCGCGGACATCCGCGTGCTGAACAGCGGCGATCTGCGCGGAATCGTGAATCCCGACCGACTGAGTGGTCCCAATGTCCTGAATCTCTGACGTTTTCGATCATGCTTATTTCACTCAACTGGATCAAGGACTTTGTCGACATTCCTGCGGACCTCGACCCGCAGGCGCTGGCCCTGAAATTCACCGTGACCACCGCCGAGGTCGAGGGGGTCGAGCACGTCGAACCCAACTTCAGCGGCCTGGTCGCGGCGCGGATCGATGCGATCGACCCCGCCGACGGCGAGGACAAGCTGCGGCAGGTGACGCTCGATGCGGGGCGGCCTTTCACAACCCTGTCCGCGGCGCCGGACCTGACGGTTGGCGACACGGTCGTCTTCGGTCCGCCGGGTGCGAGCGTGGGCGGGCACACGTTCGGCAAGATGGACCCGGCGGGGCGCACGTCGGAAGGCATGATCGTCGCCGGTCAGGGGCTGGGGCTGGTCCAGGTCGGCGCCAACGCCCTGTTTCTGCCGCCGGGGACCGAGCCGGGCCAACCGATCGACGCGGGTCTGTTTGACGACTGGATCATTGAAATCGACAACAAGTCGATTACCCATCGTCCGGACCTCTGGGGCCACTACGGCATCGCCCGCGAGGTCGCGGCGATCCTCGGCCGGCCGTTGAAGCCCTATGACGTCACCGAGACCTCGGCGCTTCAAAACAACCTGCCGATCATTCCGATCGAAATCGACGATGCCGATCGGTGTCCCCGATACACGGGCCTGCTGATGAAGGGCCTGCGGTCCCAGCCGGCGCCGCTGTGGATGCAGGTTCGCCTGGCGAGGGTCGGGATGCGGCCGATCGATCTGCTGGTCGATCTGACGAACTACATCATGGCCGAGCTGGGCCAGCCGATGCACGCCTTTGACGGCGCCCGGCTGACGAACATCCAGGTCGCCCGGGCCGCCCCCGGCGAACGCTTCACGACGCTCGACGGCGTGACGCGGACCATGCCGGCCAACACGCTGATGATCCAGTGCGACCGCCGGTCGGTCGCGATCGCCGGCATCATGGGCGGGGCCGAAACCGAAGTCAGTGCGGCCACCGAGACGATCCTGCTCGAGTCGGCCAACTTCGACGCCGCCACGATTCGCCGCGCCGCCACCGCCATGGGGCACCGCACCGAGGCCAGCGCCCGGTTCGAGAAGTCGCTCGATCCCGCCCACACGGTGCTGGGTATCGCCCGGTTTCACCGGCTGGCGCAGCGCGAGCTGCCGGGCCTGGAGCTGGCGAGCACGCTGAGCGACTGCTATCCCAAACCGGCGGCCGTTCCGCAGATCGCGTTGGATTGCGATTTCGCCTCGCGCTTCATCGGCCGCACGATCACACCGGACGAGGCCGAGCGCATCCTGAGCGCGATCGAGTTCACCTGCGAGCGCGACGGGCAGACGCTGCAGGTCACGCCGCCGTCCTATCGCGCGACGCGGGACATCGAGATCGAGGAGGATGTCGTCGAGGAGCTGGCGCGGTTCATCGGCTACGACGCAATCGAGCCGACGCTGCCGAATGTCACAACGCGGTTCTTCCCGGAATCACCCGGGCGGCTGCTCGAAGAAAAGACGCTGGACTACCTTTGCGTGGGGGGCGACTTCGCCGAGGTCCACAACTATATCTGGCACGACGACGCATGGCTCCAGCGGATCGGCTTCGATCCCGGTGCATGCCTCACGCTGAAGAACCCCGCCGCCGAGGGCAGCGCCCGGCTGCGGCGGACGCTCGTGCCGGGGCTGATCGCCTTCGCCGAGCGAAACCGCCACCATTACGATCGGTTCCAACTCGGCGAAATCGGCAGCGTGTTTCAGGCAGGGGGCGCCGAGGTCGAGACGTCGCAGCAGCGCCACCTCGGGCTGGTGGTCGCACAGTCCGGGGCCAAGGCCGACGGAGTCGTGTGGGACCGGCTGCGGCGGGCGCTCGACGGCTGGGTCCGCCAGGTGCTCGAGATGCAAATCGATTACGTCGATGCCAAGGCCGCGGCCCCCTGGGAAGACCCCGACCGGCTGGCGGAGCTAACCATCAGCGGCGCCGCCGTGGGTCGGGTGACGATCCTTCCGCTGAAATGTAAGCAGAAAATCGACGAACGCCTGAAATCATGGTCGATCGCCATCGCCGAGTTGGACCTCGGCGCCGTCGTCGGCCTGACGGTCCGCCACGCCCGGCTGGCCGCGCCGCCGAAGCACCCGCAGGTCCGGCTCGATTTCAGCGCCCTCGTCGACGGCACCGCGCGCTATGAGGCAATCGCCGAACAACTCCGCGGTTTCGAGCACCCGCTGCTGCGACGCCTCACCTACGTCGAGTCCTATGAAGGGAAGTCGATCCCCGCGGGCAAGCGCAGCCTCACCCTCCGCGCCGAGATCGGCCGGAACGACCGCACGCTGGACGACCGGGACGTGACCGGATTCCAGGCGGCTTTCAGAGCGTTCCTCACCGACCACGCGATGGAATTGCGAGGGTAGTTCCATGACCACGCATCGATGGTGTCTCTGCGCCCTGATCCCACTCCTGGCGGCGCCGGTCCGCACCGTCGCCGAGCATGGTCCGGCGGATCGCGTCCGGCGCGTTCGAGGCGTGATCGACAAGGATCAGATCTGGTCGGGCACGATCGTCATCACCGACGACCTGACCATCGACGAAGCGACGGTCACGGTGGACGCCGGCACGGTCGTCGAGTTCGCGGTCAGCCGGCCAAACCACGAACCGGTGCTGACGATCGGCGGGCCGGACACCACCCGCGGTGAGATGAGAATCCTCGCCTCGGCGGACCGGCCGGTCGTGTTTCGCACGCGCCCCGGGACCCACGCCGGCCGTCTCGTGGTCAACGTCCGCTCGCGGATCGAGTCGCCGGCGCCGAACCGCCGGCACCCCACCACCGTGCCGGGTGCGATACGGCGGCTGGCCAACGTAACCTGGAAACACGTCCGCTTCGAAAACCTTGGGGTCGTCCAGAGCCGGCGTCTTCTCGGCAAGGAGGTCGCGGTCGCCCGTCCATGCCTGACGTTTCACGTCCTCGGCGGCGCCCACACCCTGAGCCTGGCCCATTGCGTTTTCGATGGATCGACGCGCGTGGGAATCTCGGCGGCGGACGGCGCCCACATCACGCTGACCGAGAATCGATTCACGAATCCGCGCGAGCGTCTCGGTCTCGACGTGGCGGGCACGCCGGGACAACCGCCGCCCGGCGAGATCGTCATCGATGGAAACACGCTGCCGGTGGCGATCCGTGTCAGCGACGCCCCGGTCCGACTGACCGGAAACCGCCTCATCGGCGACGAGGCCGCCCTCATCGTGACCGGCGCCGCGAGGCCGGTCCGCATCGACGGCAACTATATCCACAACACGACGAAGGATGACGACGGCCGCTATTGCCTGACCTGCGAAAACCCGGAAGCGAGAATCGAGGACAATATCCTGCGCGGCGGAACGGCGTGCGTCCTGGACGGGTCGCGACACATGTCGGGAAACGTGCTGATCGCGGCTCCGAGCCTCAACAGCACCGTCAGCCGCGGCGCCAAGACTCATCAACTGGTGTCGACGCTTCCGGACGGCGCCCTGTTCGAACAAAACCTGATGCTGGGGCCGGCCTTCGCGCTGCTCGGCCCCGAGCCATCGACCTCGCCGAGAAGCGATTCAACGCAGCCGAACACATCGGGCGTGCGGATCCGCCACAATCTCTTTGACGGCTTCGCGGCGTCCCATCGGGCGATCCACCTCGGCCGGCCCGGACGAATTGCCGGCGCCGTCGAGATCTCCGACAATGTCTTCCTTCGATTGGATACAATAGTGTTTATAGAAAACCCGGCACAGCGCCGCGCCGCCCTGCGCCTGGTCACCAACGCCGCCGCCCCCGAACCGACGCACGTCATCGCCCGCGTCGGCGCCCACGGACCGGACGACCGCACCGGAATGCCCGTCGTGGCCCAGGACGTGGCGTCGCTTTATCTGGAAGGAATTCCGCCGTCCCGGGTGCCAGACTTCGACGACGACCTCCGGTCCGGCAAAATGACCGTGCGGCAACTCCGCTTGCGGCTGTTCGCAAGCTATCGTCCCCGGGCCGGCAGCCCGCTCATCGGCGCCGGACAAACACGCTCCACCCTCGGCCCGACCGAGCCGGCCCGCAAGCGGCCCTGACGCCGCTTGGCTCCATTGCCAGACCGAGAATCTCTTCCGGGCTGGACCGAGAATCCCTTC
>JBHHVX010000213.1:0-5264 GCA_046754505.1 Phycisphaerae bacterium
CGGTCCAGCACTTGGTTGGGACCGAGAAGGGATTCACGGTCCAGCACGGCCTGCCTGTTCACGTTGCTGCGGTCGTACTACGATCGAGGACCGCTCTTCGTTTCGGATTTGTGACCGTGGGAGCCTCTTCCGTGTGCGGCATCATTGGGGGTATTTCAGCCGAACCGTTCGACTGGCTCGCCGAGCCGGGTCGATTGGCCCGCGCGGTCGATGTGCTGGCCCATCGCGGGCCGGACGATCGGGGGCAATACATGACAGCGGACCGCCGGGCGTTTCTGGGGCACCGGCGGCTGAGCATCATCGACATCGAGGGCGGCCGCGAGCCGCTGGCGGACGAGTCCGGCCGGCGGCGCCTGAGCTACAATGGGGAAATCTACAACTACAAAGCATTGAGACGCGAGCTTGAAGGCCGGGGCCATTGCTTCCGGACTCGGACCGACGGCGAGGTCGCGCTGCACAGCTACGAGGAAGACCCGATCGACTTTCCGGTCCTGCTGAGCGGCATGTTCGCGATCGCCATCCTCGACGAGACGACCGGCTCCGTGACGCTGGCCCGCGACCGCAACGGCATCAAGCCGCTCTACTACTTCCACGACGGCCGGTCGTTGCTCTTCGCCTCAGAGATCAAGGCGATTCTCGCGGCCCTGCCGCGGCGGCCGCCGCTCTGCGTCCATGCCCTGCGGCAGTACCTCCGCTGGAAGTACGTTCCGGCGCCGCTCACGATCTTCGAGCATCTCTACAAGCTGCTCCCGGGCACGCTGCTTCGGGCCGTTCGCGACGACGAGCAACGACGCGTCGACATCGAGACCCATCGCTACTGGCGGCGGAGCTATGACGGAGAAAAGGTCACGGACGAAGCCGCGGCGCTGGATGCGCTCGATCAGAAGCTGCGGTCGGCCGTCGAATCGCATCTGGTCTCCGATGTCGAGGTCGGCACGCTGCTCAGCGGCGGGGTCGATTCGTCGCTCATCACGGCTCTGGCGTCGATTCTGACGGGCGGCGGAGTCAAGACTTTTTCCGTGGGGTTTGCCGAGACCGGATTCGATCAACGGCCGTTCGCACGGACCCTGGCTCAGAAGTACCGGACCGACCACCACGAGGCGTGCGTCGATCTCGATCCGATGGCGACCCTGCCGAAACTCGTGCGGCAGTTCGACGAGCCGTTCGCGGACTCGTCCGCCCTGGCCTGCTATCACGTCTGCGAGGTGGCGAGCCGGCACGTCAAGGTCGTGCTGACCGGGGACGGCGGCGACGAATCTTTCGCCGGCTACAAGCGCTATGCCGAGGTTCAGGAGGCCGTGTCGTCGAACAGCGCGTGGCGGCGGGCGGCGAACCGCGCGGCCTATCTCGCGTCGGCGGCAGTGTTCTCGCCGGAGGGCAAGTTTCTCCGCCGCTGGCGCGCGGCCTCCTATCCTCCATTGGAACAGCATGAACACCGGCAGGTTCTGTGCGGCCAATGGCTGGCCGACCGGCTCCTGGCGGACGCGTATCGACGGACCGACGGTCCGGCCATCTTCAGCGATCATCGCGCTGATGTCTGCGGGCGGGGCTGGTCGCCGGTGGAAGTGGCTCAATATGTCGATTTACAGATGTATCTGCCGGACGACATTCTTACCAAGGTCGACCGCACGAGCATGGCCTGTTCGCTCGAGTGCCGCGTGCCGCTCTTGGATCATTCGATCACGGAGTTCAGCGCGACGCTGGACGTGGGCCTGAAGATCCGCGGCGGTGTTCGGAAGTACCTGTTGAAGCGGCTGGCCGAGCGCTACGTCCCGCGGGAGCTGCTCTACCGACCGAAGATGGGTTTCCGCGTGCCGATCCGCCGGTGGTTCAAGCGGGGGCTGCTCGATCAGACGGCTGATCTGCTCATGGATGGGGCGCTGGTCGAGTCGGGCATCATCGACCGCGCCGGACTCACATGGCTCCTGCGTGCTCAGTGGCGGCCGTGGATGGACTTCGGGAGCCAGTTGTGGGCCTTGCTCTGGCTGGAACACTGGGCCAGGGTGTACCTTGTGTAACGTGCCGCGCCAAGCTCCGTCTGACATCGCGACCGCCGAGTTTGCCGATCGCCGGGCCATTGCGACGCTGGCCCTGATTGTCGTGCTCGGCGCCGGCGTTCAGGTCTACAGGGCCGCCAACCTGCCGTGCATCAGCCGCGACGGCGTGTTCTTCGTGCGCTTTGCCAAACAGCTCGCCGACGCCCCCGTCTTTTACATGCGCGCCCAGAAGAAACAGCCGGGGTATGCCTGGCTGCTGCTCGGGACTCATGCGGTGATCGGCGAGCGTCTCGCCGCGCGCGATCCGCTGGCGTGGCAACGCTGTGGCCAGTTGCTGGCGATTTTGGGCGGGACGGCCATCATCGTGCTGATCTTCGTCCTTGCGCGAACGCTCTTCGATGCGCGGACCGGCCTCATCGCCGCCGGCATGGCCGCGTTCTGGCCCCAGTGCGCCCAGCTCTCGGCGGACGTGCTGTCCGACACGCTCCATCTGGCGATCTATCTGGCCGCGCTGCTCGTGGGTTTGCATGCGTTGCGGCGGCGGCGGTGGTTCGCGCTGGTGGCGTGCGGGCTGCTGGGCGGCGCGGGGTATCTCGTCCGACAGGAATCGCTGGGCATTCCGATGGCGGTCGGGGCATGTCTGTTGTGGCCGCGTCGCGGGCTGTCGTGGCGTCGCGGCGTGACGCAGGCGGCGGTCGTGTGCGCGGCCTTTTCGGCGGCGGTTGCTCCCTATGCGATTGCAATCGGCAAAGTGATGCACAACAAGACGTTTCAGGATTTGCTGTTCGGTCCGCCCGCGCACGCCGCCGCCGCGGCAGGAGGGCCGATGCTGGCCGGCCCCGTGGAGTGGTGGACCGCTCCATGGACGATGCTGGTCGCCTGGGGGCAGTCGGGCGTGTTCGTGCTGTCGACGTGGGCCATGATCGGGTTTCTCTGGTCGCGCGTGCCGCGGAGCGAGCCGACCGCGCGCCGACTGGTCGCGGTCGCGGCGATGTTGCAGCTCATCGCCACGCAGCTTCGCGGTGCTTCGTTTGATGTCATCAGCGGTCGATACATGCTCATTCCGGCGGCGTTGTCGATCCCCTGGGCTGCGGCGGGTCTGCGCTGCGCCGTCGAATCGCTTGTGGAGCGCGTCGCGAGCCGCCGGGCAGACGCCCGGGCGCAGCGATCTCGTCCACGCACGATCGCCGTTGCGGTGGGCCTGATCGCGGTGTCGCCCATGGTATACGTATGTCTGAGGAGGCCGCCGGCCGGGGCTGATTTTCTACGCCGCGCCGGGCAGTGGCTGGCCGACCACCGCCGGGCGGGAGATCGCCTGTTGGCAGCCCCGGCATTGGACTGCGTCGCCTTCTACGGTGATCTGCCACACCTCGTTCCGGGCGGCGACGAAGCCACGGCGGCGTCGGCCGTGACGGCTCCGGGGACATGGTTTGCCGACTATTCGGATAGCCATCGTCTTAGCGATGCAGAGCGAAGGTTTCTGGACCGCGCCAGAGAGGCGGCCGCCGATCGGGAGCCGGAGTCGACATGGAGGTCGGCGGACGGGCAAACGCTCCGGCTCTACCGCCCTCAGTGAGGTGGGATCGATCGTGGGGCCGACGATGGAGTGAACCGTGACATCCGATAATGTGCGCCCGCCTCACCCTGCATATAGAGCCACACGATCGAATCGTTCGCTTATAATGTAATGGATAGTGGGTGCGATTGGATTTCGCCGGCATGACCGGGAGGGAGGGTCGGATCGACCTCGCACCGTGTTGGGGGGCGAGCCTTTGTTGGAGTGGAGAGACGGGCTATGGCCACACGATTATCTCGGACAGCGCGTTGGGTCGGTTTCTGCGCGGTTGCGATCGCCTGCACCTGGTCGGCCGGCGGCACCGCCTTCGCCGGCGGCGGCCCGGAAAACCTCCTGATCATTATTGATCCGTCGAATCCCGAATCCAAGTACGTCGGGAACTATTACAAGAACGCTCGAAACGTGCCGGACCGCAACGTCATCTATCTCGACCCCGGCGCCACGAACTACACCGACTTCACCACGAGCGATCTGGACGGCTTTCTGGGGATGCTCACCAACCGCCGCGTCGACGACCACATCGATTACGTCCTGATCATGCCCGGGGCGCCGTTCTTCGTGACGGCGGGCGGCTTTATCAGCGATGCCTGCTCGCCGGTGACGCGCTTTGCAATCGGTTCGCTCTACACGATGGCATTCATCAAGAACGACATCCTCGGCGGCCTGCCGCTGACGCAGCCCAACCACTTTTACCTGAACAGCGATCTTGCCCGCGCGTTCGATGGCTCGACCCCATGGCTCAATGGCGCTCCCAGCACCAACGTCAACGCTCGCCGCTATGTCATCGGGGCGATGCTTGGCTACAGCGGCCTTCGCGGCAACACGATCCCGGAAATCATCGCGCTGATCGACCGCAGCGCGGCCGTGGATGGAACCCGGCCGGCCGGGACGTTCTATTTCATGCAGACGACCGACGCCCTTCGCAGCGCCCCGCGCGACTTTCTCTATCCGGCGGCGGTGGCGTCGATCGCGGCTCTGGGCGGACAGGCCGAACACCTGATGGCCGTCCTGCCCGCGGGACGGCACGACATCCTGGGCATCATGACGGGCTGGGCCTCGCCGGATATAGACGGAACCAACATGACGATCCTGCCCGGGGCGTTTTGCGACCACCTGACCAGCTTCGCCGGCCGGTTCGACATTGCCGCCCAGACCAAGATGTCCCGCTGGATCGCCAACGGGGCCAGCGGTTCGCTCGGCGCGGTCGAGGAGCCGTGCAACTATCCCGGCAAGTTTCCCACCGCCCGCCTGCACGTGCATTACTTTCAGGGCCTATCGCTCGGCGAGGCCTATTTCCGCAGCGCCGAGTACGTGCCATTCCAGATGCTTCTGTATGGCGACCCGCTGACCCAGCCGTTCGCCTACCTGCCGTCCGTCACCGTCCCGAACGCGCCGACAGGGCCGGTCTCTGGAACCATCCCGCTGACTCCGTCAGCCACCACCGGCCGCCCCGGGGCGGCGATTGCCGAACACGACCTGCTGATCGACGGAAGACGCGTCGCCACTGTCGCCGATGGCGGCAGTTTCAGTCTGGACACGACGTCTTTTTCGGACGGGATGCACGATGTGCGCGTGATCAGCTACGACAATACGCTGGTCCGCTCGCAGGGGCGCTGGCTCGGACAGATCGTCTTCAACAACCTCGGGCGAACGGTCAACCTCGGCGTCACCGCCGCGACGCCCGCGCCGTT
>JBHHVX010000214.1:0-5205 GCA_046754505.1 Phycisphaerae bacterium
TACCCCAGCCGCGATCGCAGGTTGTCGAGCACGTTCATGTAGTTGATGTAGCTGTCGTAGGGTGACTCGTAGGGGTTGAAGTAGGTGTGCACGTCGCCGTCGGCGAAGTACTTTGTGGACATGTAGTAGAAATGATCCGACGTCTGGAGCCTGCGCCAGTCGTGCAGGAGGCCGGCGTCACCGGCGCGTTTGACCTCCTTTTCGATGGCATAGACCTCGTGCAGGCCGCTCGACTGCATGGCGTTTCCCAGCCACGCGGACAGGTCGCGCTCCGTATCGGCCCAGCTTGTCATGTGGGGAGCGTCGTATTCACCGACCGGCTCGTAGGCCGCGGCGACTTCTCGGGGTGTCTTGAAGTCGTTGTCCGGATGGCGCAGCACTTCGCCCGGCATGTGATAGAGAAAATCGAAGATGCCGGTGTCCGACCACTGGTGTTCGCCGAAGGTCTCGTAGTCCATGAAGAGATTGACGGTGTAGCCGTTGCCATTGACCCGATTCACCCAGCCGGCAAACTTCTCGGCGGTCAGCGGCCACTCCTTCCAGCCGCGGTTGCTGAAGCGGAACGCGATGTCGTCCGACAGGCGGTAGTTCTTGAGCAGGACCTTGATCGGCGCGTTGGGCGAGCGATAGACGAAATTGGGGGAACGGTAGCCGAGGATGTGGTCGGTGCCCTCGGCGATGACGGCCGTGAAGCCCAGGTTGTGGGCCGCCTCGGCGAGTTGGTTGTTATAGATCAGCTCGGTGTCGCGGAACGTCGTGCAGGTCTGGCCGAAGAGGTCGTGGATGCGCCGGGCGTGGCGGACGATCTGGTCGTTGAACTCCTCGAGGGAATAGAGAAACGCGAGACTGTGGTAGTAGGTCTCGGCGATGAACTCGACGCAGCCCGTGTCCGCCAGTCGCTTGAAGCTGTCGATCACCTCGGGCGTGAAGGCCTCGAACTGGTCGAGGACGACGCCCGTGATGGAATAGGCCACGCGAAACCGGCCCTCGTGGACGCGGATTAGGTCGTAGATGCACTGGTTTGCGGGAAGATAGCATTTCCCGGCCACCTTGCGGCAGATCTCGGCGTTCTTGCCGTCGTCGAAGTAATCGGGCGCGGTATCGAAGACCGAATATCGGCGGAGTCGATACGGCTGGTGCACCTGAAAGTAGAAACAGATCGACGCCATCAATCCTTACCCCGCGCGGCCTGAGCCGCCGCCCGTCCATAGATCGCAATGCAACGCGCCGCGGAGTCCTTCCATGTCAGCTTCTTGACCTCGAAGCTGCCGTGGTCCCGGAGGGTCGCCTGAAGCGGCGGATGGCGGAGCACGGCGATGATCTTGTTGGCCATCTCGTCGATGTCCCAGAAATCCACCTTGAGCACGTGCTTGAGGATTTCCGACACCCCGGACTGCTTGGAGATCAGGACCGGGACGTCGTTGGACAGAGCCTCGAGCGGGGCGATGCCGAAAGGCTCGCTGACGCTGGGCATCACGTAGAGGTCCGCCATCTTGAAGACCCGGGCGACATCGCGGCCGCGCAGGAAGCCGGTGAAGACGACCTTGTGGCCGATCCCGATTTCGGCAGCCATCTCGATGCTCCGCCGGATCATGTCTCCACTGCCGGCCATGACGAAGCGGACGTTGCGTTCGTATTCGAGAACCTTCCGGGCGGCGGCGAGGAAGTATTCCGGGCCTTTTTGCATGGTGATGCGGCCGAGAAACAGGACGATGCGTTCGTCACGCCGGATGGAAGGCGGTGCCGCGAGACCATTGCCGTCGATATCGATGGCGTTGTAGTTCACCTCGACGCGGTCGGGTGGAGCGGCGTATCGGCTCAGGAGAATCTTTCGAGTCAGGTGGCTGACGGCGATGACGCGGTCGGCCACGTGGACGCCCTGACGCTCGATGTCATAGATGACCTGATTGACATGTTCGCCGCTCCGGTCGAACTCGGTGGAATGGATCTGCACCACGAGCGGGCGGCCCGTCGCCGCCGCCACGGCGATGCCGGCCGGAAACGTCATCCAGTCGTGGGCGTGGATGACATCGAAGTTTTCTTCCTCGGCGATTTCGACGGCAAGTCGGGCGAACCGCTGGACCTCGGCGAACATGTCGCCCGCGTATTGACCCGGAGCGGCGGCCGAAACGCCGGCGCGGTTGGCGGCGGTTGCGGCGGCGGAAGTCGCAACGGCGCCGGCTTCCTCGCCGGTCTCCTCGACGACCTCTTCGGCCAGGATCGACTGGCCCTTCGTGAGATTTCGTTGCAGCGATGTCGTCGGAGCCATGTAAGGACGAAGCGTGGACTGTATTGCCCGGAACGAAACGTTTTCAAGATCGGTGACGGTGTACCGGGTGGACGACCGTCGCCCCCGCCGCGGTCGATCGGGCGTCATCAACTGAACGTGGGTCGACGCCTGCGTCGGCGTCGTGTGGGGCAGCACGAAGATCACATGATGTCCCAGCCGACTCATCGCCCGAGTCAGCCCGAAACAGGCCGTCCCGAGGCCGCCGCTGATGAAAGGCGGAAATTCCCACCCGAGCATAAAAACGTTCATGGCCGCTGTTACCCTGCCAGAATACCTGCTCGTCGCGCTCGGTTCCCCATCGCACCGATAGTTCCGGGGCGGATACGTCACGCACGATGACTGCCGTCAATTGCAACCGGGAGGGGACTCCCCGTCTCGAATCTGACGCGGACGGCCGATGTGTCGGCGGCTGAGCCGATCCTGCGACGGCCGGAATCACGAATCCCGCCGGCAACGCCCCGGCCGGGCCACCGCCCGCTGCTTCGGGAACACCAGTCGCGCGATCTGCGTCCATGACCGCGGGAACCGCCAGCGATTATGTGTATCGGAAGCGTCGCTGTCAACTGCCGATTCGCATCGGCAGTGTCCCCGTCCCGACTCTTCGCAGCGCCGCGGGTCTGATGGAGTGGTGGACCGGAGGGCCGGCGAGGTGGCGGATGCCGTCGGGGCGTCAGATGCCTTCCGGCGCCGCCGGCATCAACGACCGTCCCGCGTCCCGAAACCACGTATCACCCCACCTCCGCCGCCCGTGCAACAGCAGCGCGCCGATCGCCACGGGCGCGATCTGCCCGCACGAGCGGATGAACGGCACGAGCGCACCCGGCTCGTCTACAAGGCTGACGATATCGTCGTGTTCTTCCCGCGCCTCGGCCGTCCGCCAGCGGTCCGCGAGCTGGGCGGCGTTCAGTTCGAGCCGGGCCTCGAACAGCATCTCCGGCTGATGGATTTCGCGGTCGCGGATCAGGCCGACGCAACACAGGTCACCCAGTTCCGCTCGGTCGAGGTTGAGCTCCTCACGCAACTCGCGGCAGACGCTGCCAAACGGCTCGATCGTCCCGTCCGGGTCTCGGTCGCGGGCTTCGAAACCACCGCCAAAGGTGTGAACGTGACCGGCGTGGTAGGCCACGCGATTCGACCGCCGCCCGTAGCAGATCTTTCCATCGCGCGTCAGCAGCGTCGCGGTCGTGCCGATCGGATTGGCGAAGCGTCGCCACCCGAATTCATCGAGGCGGTGGTGGTTGTAAAGATTGGTGCCGACGAAGTCCCGATAGCACGTCGGACCCACGGTCAGCTCAAAGACCCTGCCGCCCTCTTCCGCCAGTACGGCGTGGCGGATATATCGAAACAGATCGCCGTTAAACAGCACGCGGTCGGTCCGCCGGGCCTCGGCGATGCGGCGACGCCACTCCGCATCGATCAGCCCGTCCAGTTCCGCAGTGGTCGGCCGGGGTGCCGGGTCGAATCTCACGCGGACGAAGTCGGGAGTGAATGTTCCCGACACGTCGATGACGAACGGGAGGGACACGGTGCCGGGCAGGGAATCCTGAGCGTCCATTCGGCCAATCGTGGTGGCCGCCGCCAGAAGTCGCAAGGGCGCGCGGTGCGGTGTGGGCGAACTCGACGGTAGCGCCGGCCCCCCGTGGCCGACGTGACCCAACCCGTGGGCCGACCTGGGCTCACCTGCCGACGTCCGGCACGGGGGCCGAACGCTACGGAGCGGCTATCTCGAAGCAACTCACCATCGAGGCACCGTCAGTTCAATCCGCCGAACTCGGTGGGGTCCTTGGCGAAGGCCCGGGCGGTCTCCAAGCTGATCCGGTCCTGCTCCACAAGCTGGCGCAGGTTGGTGTCGAGGGAGTACATGCCGTCCTTGCGGCCGCTCTGGATGGCCGATTCGACGTTCTCGATCTTGCCTTGGCGGATGGCGCTCCGGACGGCGAAATTGGCGAACAGCACCTCCATTGCCAAGGTCCGCCTGCCTCCAGCGCCGCTCGGGAGGAGATGTTGCGCGATGACGAAGCGGAGGTTCATGGCAAGCTGCGTCCGGACGTCCTGGTGCATCTCGCTGGGAAAGAGATCGACCAGTCGCGTGATGGCGCCCTTGGCGTCGATGGTGTGAAGCGTTGCGAAGATCAGATGCCCCGTCTCCGCCGCGGACAGCGCCAGTTGGGCCGTTTCCCGATCGCGAATCTCGCCCACGAGGAGCACATCCGGATCCTGCCGCAGTCCGAACCGCAGCCCGTCGTAAAACGAGGCCACATCGCGGCCAACCTCCCGCTGCGACACGATGCTGTCGGATGCGGGTGTGTAGATGTACTCGATCGGCTCTTCGATGGTGATGATCCGCGTCCCGCCACGCTCGTTCAGTATCTGGATCAACGCGGCCAGGCTCGTGGTCTTGCCGCTGCCGGTGATCCCGGTTAACAGGACCAGCCCGTTCTTGAGCGAAAGGATCCGCTCGCCGAGTTCGACCGGAAACCCCAGTTCGCTCAGGATCGGAGCAGAGTCGGCAATGGCTCGGAAGCACGCCCCCCGGTCGCCCTGGCTGCAGAAGACGTTGACGCGAAATCGGCGCGGCGCCCCCGCTTCGTTGTCAATCTGAATAGCAAAATCCAGATCGGTTTCCGCATCGAGACGTCCGGTGACGTCGGCGGGGGCGAGGGATCGGACCAAGGAAATCGCCTCGCCCGGTTGCAGCGGTGTCTCGCCGGCCGAAGCCAGCTCTCCGTGGATTCGATACATCGGCCGGTAACCCGCCACGAGGTGCAGATCAGAGGCCTCGCGATCGGCCATGGCGAGCAACAACTCGACCAGTCTGTCATTGCCGGGGTCTGGCATCTGTGTCCCTGTATTGACGCGAAGCCCATCGGTGCCCTATCTCCCCATGGTACCGCCATTCTGCGGCACCGTTGCGG
>JBHHVX010000215.1:0-5010 GCA_046754505.1 Phycisphaerae bacterium
CGAGTTCACCCAGGTCGACGTCGAGATGGCCTTCGTCCAGCCGGAAAACGTCATGACGCACACCGAGTCCTGCCTCGCCGAGGTGATGAAGGTCGTTCACGGCGTGGACATCGCCCTGCCGATGCGTCGCATCAGCTATGCCGAAGCCCTTCGCGTCTATGGGCGAGACGCCCCCGATCTCCGCTATGAGATGACCCTCAAGGACGTCTCGGCGGTCGCGAAGAAGATGAGTTTCAAGGTCTTCCGCGAGCCGCTCGACGCCGGCGGCGCGGTCCGCTGCATCGTCGTGCCCGGCGGCGGCGCCATGACGCGCAAGGAGACCGACGCCCTCGCCGAAGAGGTCAAGGGCATCGGCGCCGGCGGGCTTCCGCTCGTCAAGGTGGCCGAGAACGGCGGCCGGGTGATCGTCCAGACCGGAATCGCGAAGTTCTTCGACAGTGAGACGCTCGTCTACGAACTGATCGAGGCGACGGGCGCCAAGCCGGGTGATCTGGTCCTGTTCGCCGCCGACACCGACGACAACGTCTGCAAGTATCTCGGCTGGCTGCGGAGCGCGATCGCGGAGCGCCGTGGGCTGATTCCAAAGGGCCAATGGGCCTTCTGCTGGGTCGTCGACTTCCCCGCGTTCGGATATGACCCGGAGGAAGGCGGCATCTACCCCATGCACCACCCGTTCACCAGCCCCAAGGACGAGGACCTGCACCTGCTGCGGGCCGACGGCGACGAGACGCCGTCGGCAGAGGACCTGCTGAAGATTCGGGCCAAGGCCTACGACGTCGTCCTGAACGGAACGGAACTCGGCGGCGGGTCCATCCGGATCCACCGCAGTGATGTGCAGGCGAAAATCTTCAAGCTTCTGGGAGTGTCAGACGAGGAAGCCGCCGCCCGCTTCGGCTTCCTGCTGCGGGCGCTCCAGTTTGGCGCCCCGCCCCACGGCGGCATCGCGCTCGGTCTGGACCGCATCGTGATGCTGCTGGGTGGCTTCGCCTCGCTGCGAGACGTAATCGCCTTTCCGAAGAACGCCCGGGCCATCTGTCCGCTCACCGACGCCCCATCGCAGGTGGCCCCGGAGCAGTTGAAGGAACTCGGCATCCGGCTGGTGTGACGAACGACGGCCGGCAATCAAACCCGACGCGACAGCTCATCGCTTGCGCTTCTTCTTGCGCGTCTTCGCACCCAGGTCTTTCAGGGCGCGGCGAATGACCGGATCGCCCTTCTTCAGTGAGCCGGCCGAAGCCTTCACCTCGATGTCCGGCTTGATTCCCTCGCCCTCGAACGTCGTGCCGTCGGGGCGGAGCGCCTTCCACGACGGAATATAGACCGTCACGCGGTTGGCCAGTTCGTGCGGTTTGGGGTTGCCGCTGCTGCCAAACGACCGTTCGCCCAGGAGCTTGACGTTCCGCCCCTGCTTCATCATCAACAGAAAGGCCTCGCAACTGCTCATGCACGCCCGCCCCATCAAGACGCGAACGGGGCGGTCATAACGCCTCGGTGGGGCATTCCCCTTGATCGAGCGGCTCAAGACCTTGCCGAAACCGGTCTTCGAAGCCGCGTTGCGATACACGTTCCTGGCATAGACCTTTTCGCCGTCGATGAACCACGCCGCCACCTGCCGGGCCAGAAGCTCGTCCCCGCCGGCATTCGCACGGACGTCGATGATCAGGCCGACCGTGTCACCAAACCGATCGAGGATCGTCGCGACCCCTTCGAGGTCGCCTTCGCGGTCCTTGCCCCAACTCGCGATGAGCAGATAGCCGATGCCGTCGGGCGTGCGGGCCGACCAGACCGTGCGGTTCTCCTGTTTCAGACCGGGCAGGATCGCCTTGACGCCGTCGAGGTCAATGTTGGGCCTGACATTGCGTCGAAACGTTGCCATGGACTTTCCGCCGAACTCGAGCCAGAGGTGCAAGTCCTCAGCCGGGGCCAGCAGGGTCGCCACGTGCTTCACCCACGCCCGCGTGTTCTTCGATCCGACGATCCGCTTGTGATACTTCTTTTCCCGTTTATGCCAGTCAATCTCCTTGCGGTCGTAGTAGGCATACTCGTCCTTCAGGGTCTCCATCAACTCCTTCAGGCTGTCTCGGTTGAGGGCTCGCTGGGCAGCCTTGCTCCGTCTCGATGCGGTCGAGAACGTCCAGAGCACCGGCGCCAGCGGTTGGCCGTCGGCCGCCCTGAAGTTCTGGGCCGCGGGACAATTCAGGCCCAACTGATAGTCGTGCTCCGGCTCGAGCCGGACCTTCACGACCACCGTCCGGCGGTTGACCCACTTCGGCCGGCCGCGAAACTTCGGAAACAGCGGCCCGCCGCCGCAGAACGAGTGCGAGCCGGCGCTCATCTCCCGGTCAAACGTAACGCGGATCTCGGCCGTATCGGGGTCGACTTCCGTGGCCCCGTTTTCCGGCACGAGTTTCACAACGACCGGGGCGTCCATCGCCGCGGCAGGCGTCGCTGGAGCCACAAGCACCAATGCAAGCCCCCCGATCATCGCCGCCACCCACATACGACATCGTACGCTTCGCATGTCATTTCTCCCGAATCAGCGCCCGTGCGGGTGCATCACGAATCCGAGCCCCGAGCGCAAGCGAGTGGGTCAGCGTGCCACCCGTCGCTTGCGCTCCGGGCTCTGATAAACGCGCCAGACACGCTGAACACATACTTGTCCGCCAGTGCCCCGTGATTCGCCGGCCCGCCGATCCTGTCACGCACCCGGGCGCCACTTCAATGCGCTCGATGATACAAGAGGCGGATTGTACTTCCATCGGCGGCGGGCCGCCAGTTCACAGCCGATGAGCGGACGCGTACGGGAAGAGCGCGCTTTCCGTAGGACCGCTTGGGAAAACGGGCCGGTTTTATAACCGCAGCGTGTCTGATCCGTCCTTATGATAGCGCCTACGAGCGGCCCCGCGTCGGGGCCTGAGCAGTCGCACCGCAGAGGAGGAGCACACGGCCATGGCCGATCACCCAAATGAGACGCGCCGCCGAGGCGTCCTCGGCTGGTTGGCGGCCCATCCCAAGACGACGGTTGCACTGGTTGGTTTCGTTCTATTGATCGCCACCATCGTCCTCGTCGACCGGGTGGCCCGCTCTCACCTCCGCGCCCAACTCGACGCCATTCGCGCCGCCGGCCAGCCCACAACAATCGACGACCTGAATGCGCGCATCCCGCAGATTTCCTCGGAGGAGAACATCGGCGTTGCCCTGGTCGTCACCGTGCAGCGGATGTTGACAGTGGACATCCCCAAGGAGAAATCCGGCACGCTGCCCTTCGTCGGCCGCGCCAAGCTGCCACCGACCGGGCGCCGCCTCCCGCCGCAACAGATGGAATCGGCCCGGTGGTACTTGGACGCCATCTCGAACGATCTGGCGGATCTGCACGCCGCCCTGGAACTGGAACGCGGATGCCTGGCCGTTCGGTGGCGCACGCCGGCGATGGATGTCGCGATGCCGGAACTGAGTAACGTTCGCCAAGCGGCCAGAGGCCTGGCGCTGGAGGCCCGCGTTGCGGCCGAGGACGGCGACCGCGCGCGGACCCTGCACGCCCTCGAGGCCATGTTTCGGCTGGACGTGCCGCTGCGCTGCAACACCTCGATAAACGGTGGGTTGGTTCGCGTGGTATGTAGTGCCCTGACGCAACTCCAGATCGAACGCACCGTCAATCTGGGTGTTCACGACGATGCGTCGCTGCTGCGGCTTCAGAGCCTCCTCGGCGAGTACGGCGTCGATCTCAAAGAAGCCATGATGACGGAGCGGGTCGTATTCATCGACACGATGCAGTGGCTCCAAACGCGGCCGACGAGTCGCGCGAGCCAGATCGTGTCGATAGGCGGGGGAGGCGCGTTGAGTCCCGACGGCTGGTACGGCCTCATTCCCATGCTGCCGGTGGTCGACATGTCCCGGGGCATTGCCGTCTATTCCGACTATATCGACGGCCTGGATCGGCCGGATGCCGCCGCGTTGCGTGCCGCCCGCAAGGGCGACCGGAGCGCACAGGATTTGCCCGCCTATTGCGTGCTCAGCCGCATGGTCATGCCATCCTTGTCTCGCAGCATCGAACTGTGGCTGCGAGCAACGGGCAGCAAGCGCGCCCTGCAGGCCGGCCTCGCATGCGAGCGATACCGGCTGGCAAACGGCCGTTGGCCCGAGCAATTGGACGACCTCGTGCCGGACTATCTCGACGCCGTACCGCGCGATCCGTTCGACGATGAGCCGATCCGCTACGCCCGAATCGAGGGAGGCATCAGGGTCTGGTGCATCGGCGAGGACCTGACCGACGACGGCGGCGACGTCAAGCGGCTCGTCCCGCAAAGCGCCGCCAACAAACCCAAGGATTTAGGCTGGGTGATCCTGAATCCCGACCTCCGCGGCCGGCCGGCTGAGACGAAGGACGACTGACGGCTGTGAACGCGCCGCGCCGTCACTTCAGATCGATCTTGACCTGGAACTCCTGCCGGCGAAAGAGGCACTTGCCTTCCTTGCCCTCGCAGACGTTGTACAGCGCGTAGCCGCGAATCGTGGCGCTGCCCTTGTGGCCCTTTTTCGGCAGCTTGACCTCGAAGTTGAGATCGCGAGGCTCAGTCGAGACCGCCGTCCCGGCATTGGCGAGCTCGGCGAACTGTCGGCTCAACTTGACGCCCTTCGCCTTCGGCTTCTCGATCCACACCCGAAGCGGCTCGGCCTCGTTGTTCCAGTGGGCGTCCTGATTCGGATCGGGATGCAACGCGACATGCACCTGCACGGCCCGATGCTTCTTGTCCGATGACCGAACGACGATCGTTTCCAGCCGGATGAGCTTCCGCTCATCACGATGAATCTTGCCGTCCGGATCGCCTTCCGGCCCGGCGGACTTCGTCATCCGAAACTTCCGGCTGGCGGCGGCCAGTTCGGCGGCGACCGGCTCGGCGGCCAGCGGCACGGGCGTCTCTCCGCGAGCCTTGATGTCGTCCCGGGCCTGGGCCACCCAGTCGTAGAAGGGATAGGGCTTGTCGAGCCGGGGACCGTACTGCTGGATGC
>JBHHVX010000216.1:0-5001 GCA_046754505.1 Phycisphaerae bacterium
GATCGCCGCGCAATCAATAGAACATCGTGATAAACAGGTGCGGCTCGGGGTGCTTGCCCTCGAACGTCCCGACCGTCGTCGAGACCGTCTTGATGAAGACCCGCGGATCCCCGTCGATCCATTCGTTGATCTGGTCGTTCATGTACGCGATCGATGAGTCGTTCAGCTTCGAGTGAAAGGTACGGCACCGCGTCGGCGCCTCGGTCGGGCCGGTCAGCGGACGTTTCAGATTCTCGTCGTGGTGCACGCCAGCCAGCGAGCTGGCTTCGTCGAAACTGCGAATCTTGCTCGCTCCGGAACTGGGCGCCTCATCTTCGCCAACCAGCGAAATCGACTCCTCGTCCACGGCCGTGGCGGTCGCCTGCGCACGTCCCTCCTCGGCCGCGGCCTCTCGCGCCTGCACCGCCGCCTGGCGCACCGCCGCCACGCACTTCGGACAGAGCAACTGCCCCTTGATCAGCCCCGCCTCACGCTGGGCGATCTCGTCCGCCAGGATCGTCCCCTTGCACTGCTCGCAGATTCTCAGGGTGCCGCTCATGCCGTCCTCCTCCCTCAAGGAACGAATGGCCGGCCGCTGTCGGCCGGATGCCCAGTCGCCGCCAGACGCGCGCCGACGCTCCCGGATCCCGACAGTATAATCCAAAGCACGGGCCGGGTTCAAATGGCCTTCCAATCAGGCCGGACGCGGCGTCGCAAACAACGAATCGCCCACCCCCGTCGGCCGGGGGCTGACGGGGGAACACAATGGCAAAAGACACTTGGCTAAACCTTCTGAGCCAGTTCAGGAAGTCCAGGAGCATCATCACCCATGAGATCGCCAAGGCGATCGTCGGCCAATCGGACGTCATCGATCAAATGCTCGCCGCGGTTTTCTCTCGTGGCCACTGCCTCCTCGTCGGCGTGCCGGGCCTGGCAAAAACCCTCACCGTCAGCACCCTGGCCCGCATCATGACCCTGCAATTCAAGCGGATTCAGTTCACGCCGGACTTGATGCCCTCCGACATCACCGGCACCAACGTCATCGACGAGAGCACCGCCGGCCGCCGCGAATTTCGCTTCCTTCGCGGCCCGATCTTCGCCAACATCATCCTCGCCGACGAGATCAATCGGACCCCGCCCAAGACCCAGGCCGCCCTGCTCCAGGCCATGCAGGAACGCGAGGTTACCGTCGGACAGGAAACCTACCCACTGCCCGATCCGTTCTTCGTCATCGCCACCCAGAACCCCATCGAACAGGAGGGCACCTATCCGCTGCCCGAGGCCCAACTCGACCGCTTCATGTTCAGCATCTGGGTGGACTACCCGGCCCTGGAGGAGGAAGAGCGCATCCTGCTGCAAACCACCACCGGCAAACCGCCCAGGCTCGAAACGGTCCTGAACGACCGCCAGGTCCTCAACATGCAGAAGCTCGTGGCCCAGGTCCCCGTCAGCGATTTCGTCATCGCCTATGCCGCCCGGCTCGTCCGGGCGACCCGCCCCGCCGACCCCACCGCCCCGGATTTCGTGAAGAAACTCGTCGACTGGGGGGCCGGCCCGCGAGCCGGCCAATACCTGATCATGGGCGCCAAGGCCTACGCCGCCATGGACGCCCGAGCCAACGTCAGCACCGAGGACATCCGGGCTGTCTCGATTCCGGTCCTGCGCCATCGCATCGCCTGCAATTTCGCCGCCCAGGCCGAGGGCCTCGACACCGTCGGAATCATCCGGCGGCTCGTCGAGTCCGTCCCCGAGCCTGAACCGGACAAGTACGCCCCCCTGCCCGAAACCGACCCGTCGTCCGCTAATTCGGACGCATGACGAGACCGCCCGCCGCTGGAATCGGAGGCCGACATCGGGTAGTATGGATGGCTGTTCCGGACGGCCGATCAGCGGGCCGCCGAGGCAGTGGATGCGGCGCGGCGACGGGTGGGGAACGATGGGTTCGTCGTGCGGTTTCGCAGGAGGTTGGGAGAGATGCGTTTTGGGCACCCTCGATTCGGGCCATTGCTCGCGTGGATGGCAAGTCTGACCTTGTGGGCCATGGGACCGGCCGCGGCATCACCGATCCTGCTGACCGTCGATCCCGCTCAATCCAATCTCGACGTGACGCTCTGCATGACGCTGACCTCGACGGAGTGCAGCACAGACGCCTCCCCGGTGGCCGGGTCGGTTACCATCGGGCTCGACTGCCTGACCACGCCGACCAGCCTCACCCTGTACGATTTCGCCTTTCAGCTCACGCAAACGCTGAATCATCACCTCGTGTTCACGTTTTTCGGCGTTCCGATCGGCACGTTTGACAGCACCGCGACGAATGTCGAGTTGAACTACGCCACGCCGGGAGTCCCCATGCCGCCGACGCCGCTGGTTGTTGACGCTTTCGCCTATACGGGCGTCCCGGCCAACGCCGCCGGGCTGTTCAACTACACCACGACCGGAACGGTCTGCTCGGCGTTTCAGGCACAAGGCCAGCTCTGCAACGCCACGATCGATCTGAGCACCGTGCCGGTGAACCCGATCGACCTGACCGGCACGGTCCGGGTGTTCGGGCGAGACATCACGGTCGTGCTGGATGTCAACGCCTCCGCGCCGCTGGACCCGACCAACCCCGGTCTGGGTTCGCTGACCATGGTCGGCACCGTCGTGGCCACGGGCATCGCCCCACCCCCGGACATCGCCACCTTTGTCGGCGTTCTCATCGGGGACCTGACCGCCCCAGATCTCGTCTGTGAGTCCGACATGAACCTGGACGGCGTCGTCGACGGCAACGACGTCGCGGCCTACCTCGCCGCCCTGCCCTGATGCCCAAACCGCCGCCTTGCTACGGCCTCACTCGACCGCCCTCGGACTCCGCCGGTGCGTCGCCGCAACGCAGGAACGGCCGGAGGCGCTGAACCTTCTTCGGCCCGATCCCGCGAACCTGCATCAGGTCCTCCGGCCGGACGAACACCGACCGGGCTGCCGGCGACTCGCCCGCTCGGTCCGTACGGTATTGCACAATCCGCCCGGCGAGCGTCAGGCCGATGCCGGGAAGCTGCGCCAGCTCGTACCAGCGGGCCACGTTCGGGTCGATCGTCGCCCGGACTGCCTCCATGGCCCGCCGATCCGAGCCGTCTGTGCGGTCGCTCCGGCCGGCAAAAAACGCGCAGCAGAGGATGAACAGCAACGCGACCACGCCCAGCGCGATTCGTCGCTGTGCAGCGGTGTGGCAGGCCGCATGATCGGGATTCACCTCGCCGAATGCCGGCTCGCGAGGCTGACTATCAGGGTCTCCCTCGCGGCAACCTCCGATATCGGCGGGACTTGCGCTATCGGTCCCCATAACGCGGCTCCGATGGCAATCCTGGGCCGAACGGCCGGTCTTGTCCAACCTGCGGACCTCGCACGGGTCTAACGGTATAAGCTTGGGTGCCGACGGGCCCAACCCCGGCGTATTCGGTCCGTCCGGATTTGGCACCTCCGGTCCATTGAACCGACCGGCTCGGAATTGTACAATCGCCGATACAGCCGTGCGGGGCCAGGCAGGCTGAGTGGGGTTTCCTTTATGCCGGATACCGGGTGCCTTGAAAACAGCAATCGCCGTACGTCGACACCTCGGCGCCGAGGGGAGGCCGCTGCCCGCTCAACTCCGTTCGCCCTGCCCTCGATGCCGCAGACCGGGGTCCGCGCGGAGCGGATCGCCAAGGTCGTCATCGTGGCCGCGGCGATGGTGGGGTTGTCGGTCGTCCTCGCTCGCGGCGCCCTCTGGGCCAGCTACACCGAGACTGCCCAGACGCCACTGGCCCGGTTCTTGTGGTTCACGCTGTTGGCCTATGGCGGTCTGATCTACATCGCCTTGGTCTGGCGGATCGTGTTGTGGCGGCGATACCGCCCCATGCCCTCGGTCGACGACGAGGCCCTTCCAAGCGTCTCCGTCATCATTCCCGCCTACAACGAGGGGGCGCTCGTCCGTGATTCGATCCTGTCGGCCGCGGCGAGCCGCTATCCGTCGGATCGACTGGAGATCATCGCCGTCGACGACGGCAGCACCGATGACACCTGGTCGCACATCCTGGCGGCCGCGCGCGAGGTCGGCAGCGGCATCCGCGTCCACACGCGTCGCCAACTCCGCAATCGGGGCAAGCGACAGGCGCTCTATCGCGGCTTTCGCTCGGCCCGCGGCGACGTCTTCGTCACCATCGACTCGGACAGCGTCCTCGAGCCCGACGCCCTCCGTAACGCCGTCAGCCCGCTGGTCCGTGAACCGGAGATCGGCTGCGTCGCCGGCTGCGTCCAGGTGCTGAATCCTCGCCAGAGCGTCTTCACGCGCTTCCTCAAGTGCACCTTCAGCCTCTCATTCAAGTTCGTCCGGGCCTATCAGAACGAGTTCCGCGGCGTCTTCTGCACGCCCGGCGCCCTGAGCGTCTATCGCGCCGACGTCGTCCGCCGCGTCGCCGACGAATGGCGAAGCCAGCGTTTTCTCGGCCGAACGTGCATGACCGGCGAGGACCGGGCGATGACTAACCTCTTTCTGCGCGAGGGATGGCTCACGGCTTATCAGGGCAACGCCGTCGTCTGGTCGCGCATGCCCCACACCTACCGCGACCTGACCAACATGTTCCTCCGCTGGGCACGCAGCAATATCCGTGAAACCCTCGTTCTGTATCGCTTTCTGTTCACACGGTTCCGGTCCCGCTGCCTGAACGTCTTTCGCCTCAACATGGTCCTCGTCGTCCTGTCGCTCGTGCTGCCGCCGCTGATGATCGCCAACGGCCTGTACCTGCTCGCCACCCAGGACGGCTACGTCCTACGCCACCTCGGCGTGGTCATCGTCTATGCCCTGACCGTCTCGGTCATCTACTACCGCAACGAGCGCGACAGCGACTGGGTCTGGCTGCTGACCTATCAGTTCTTCTGGGTGGCCTGCCTGTCCTGGATCATGCCCTATGCCGCCCTGACGCTCCGCAACACCGGCTGGCTCACCCGCGGCACCGCACCCGACGCCGAGGACCCCGACAGCGATCGCCTCCGCCCCGACTGGTC
>JBHHVX010000217.1:0-4988 GCA_046754505.1 Phycisphaerae bacterium
AAGCCGTCATGTGACCGCATGTCTTTGTCGGTTGCGGCTTGCTCGCAGGCTGGGGTCGATTACACTCCAAGGAGAAGAAGGGCGACCAGTCATGACGTTGCGGCTTGCTCGCAGGCTGGGGTCGATTACACTAGGTCCCACGCAACTGCTTCTGTAGCAAGGGCTTGCGCGGTTTGCGCGTCAGAAAAGCTCGAGTTGGCGGAGGGGTGGCTCGGGCGGTTTGCGCCGTTTTCCCCAGAAAACGCGCATCCGTTCGTACTGCTTGTCGGTGACGGTGATGATCCGAACCTCCCCATCGTCCGGTAACATGGCCTCCACCCGGCGAACATGGACATCGGTGTTTTCCTCACTGGCGCAGTGCCGGGCATAGACCGAGTACTGCATCATCGTAAATCCGTCGCGCAGCAGGCCCTTGCGAAACTGGGTGTAAGCCCGGCGGGCCTGTTTCGTATCGACCGGCAGGTCGAACATCGTGACGAGCCACATGCAACGATACCCGCTGATCAGCAATTGTCAAGACCCTCGCCGGGGTTGGCGGGGGAGCCGGCTGAAGCCGGCGGCTCGGATTCGGCAATTGGAATCAGCAGTTTGCGGTCGGTCCCCTCGTAGCATCGCACGAGCGAGGCGACCATGTGATGCAGGGCCACCATGAGCGGCCCGGTCTGGTCACCCGTGCACACCGTCGCGGTCAGCAATTCCAAGAGCGTGGTCTTCGTTGCGGTGTCGAGTTCGCCGGTGCCGGCCCCACAGAGGTCTCGGACGCAGTCGTCGACCAAGGGCCGCAACGGCTCGATCAGGTCGTCGGCGAGGCAAAAGGCATTGGAGCGGTTGTGGTGGTGCAGCCCCAGCGCCGGCACGAAACCGGCGGCGACGACGGCGCGGGCGACCGCGGCCCGGAGCACGGCGTAGCCGTAGTTGAGCAGATTGTTGGGCGGCGAGCCGTCGGCCAATCGGCGAAAGTCCGGGGCGTCAAGCTCGTCACGGTAGGCAGCCCAATAGGCGCGTGCCGCCTGAGCCTCGACGTTGGTGGGGTCGCCGGAGCGAACCGTCCGCGCCAAGCCGAGAAGGCGGGCATGGGCCGGCGAGGCGGGTGGAAAGTTGTCGGCCTGCGCGCGGATTTTGGCTTGGACGATCTGTTTCCAGAGTCGCTTTCGCACGGGCTTTCGAAGGCCGATCTGGAGGTGAATCCTGGGCACGATCCGCGTGTGCTGGCCGACCGGCAGCAACATGCCGGCGGGAAGGTGGTCGCGGCCGCAGATGACGAGGACGGCTCCGTGGTAGAGCAGTCGGGTGAGGGCGGCGTGCGAGAAGGTGGTCGCCGGGTGCTCGACGAGCACGACGCCGATGTCCTCACAGGGGATGCGTGCGAGGATCGTCCGCTCCTCGTCCCGGGCGACCACCAGAAGCTGATCGTCCTTGACGCAAAGGTATGCCGGCTGCTGCGAGATTTCGACGGTGCGTTTGATCATGACCGGCCCGGCGGCAGCGCCGTTATCGGCGCGCGGGGCGGGTCGATTCAGTCCTTTTCGAGAAGGGTCACGTCACCCAGCGGACCGACGCGGACTTTCTGCGGGGATTTCCCGGGTGCGGGGCCGCAGTCTCTCAGTTGAGAAGCGGATGCGGTCCAGCGGTCCTGCTCGCTCGCCTTTCGGGCGTCCCAGTGCGGGGCAAAATGAAGCGTTGTGGGTCTGTCCAACTTGCAAACGACGAAGTAGCCGGGCTTCTCTTTGGGGCGGTCCCGCCGCCGGGCGTAGATCATCTCGCCTTCGGCCAGCGACATGAGGAATGTGGAATCGTCCGAATCCGCGCGGTCCACGGCGTCGCGATTCTGGATGCGAACACGGCGGGCTGCTTCGAAGGTCGGCACAATCAGCCCGGCCCACTTGCGTGTCTTTCGATTCTCTCGGATTTCGATGTGATGGTTGTTGCCACCGATGTACACACGGTCGGTCCGTTGAATCTTGCGGCCTAGATCGCGAGAATCGACAATGCGTTCGCGTCTACCCGTCGTGGGGTTGACCCGCTTTCGGGGAATGATGACCGGATCGGTGTTGGTGCGCAAGAGCACAACGCCCTTGATGGGAACGCCGCTGGCCATCGTGAGTCTTCTGTTTGCGACAAGAGTCTTGATGTCGTTGGCGGTAAACTTGTCAGGGTTCAGACCGTTGGCGCGAAAGCATTCTCGAATGCGGTCACGCAGGGCGCGATCCCGGACGATGCCGCTCTTGCCGGGCGGGGGATCTCTAAGGGCGGCGAGTTGTTTGCGAATCACGCGCCTTGTCGCTTCGTTCAGTGTGTCATCGTCAAGTTGGATGCTCAGTGCGTCCCAGCCGGCATGCACGCGAAGATGATTCGGCGCGAGGCGATCGGCGCTGAGACGATTGGTGAACAATGTTTCGATTCTCTCTGAGCGATGCGACGGCAGAGGACCGATGACCGGGCCGTAATGTGTCTGCTCGTGGAAAGCGCCGACGAGCCTGCGTTTGACGGGCCGGTGGCAGACGATCAAGGCCGGGGGCTTCGCGGCATCGTCCTCCGCCTGTCCGGCTGCCCCATCGTCGTCGAATCGGGCGTAGACCTTGGATAGCACGTCGCGTCGGAAGGTCTTGATCGAGCCCCACGGCACTCCGAGCGGTGTGCGTCGTTGCCATTTGCCGGTTTGGTCATGGTATTCCGCGGCCCGTTTGGCTTCGAACGCGAGGCGGTTCACGGTGGCAGGACTGGTCAGGGCAATGGCGACGGCATCGATGGCATGTTGTCGGTGGTCTCCGCGGTCCTTTTCTATGCGTTGCAACCGGTCCGCGGCGCACATGGCATCCCGGCTTCCGGTCGCTTCGGAGGGCGTCAGGGTCTCGAACAATTGCCAGTCCTTGCGGAGCGTGTGGGTGAACCGGCCCATTGTGAAGAAAATCTTCTGACTGCTCTCACCGTCGCCGCGTTCGGGCAGGCCGCGGCCGCCGTAGAGCGCATCCGCGAGATAGGCGGCGACCTGTCGCGCGGCGTAGGCGGTGTCGGTCAGTTGCGAACCGCGCCATTCGCCGTCTTCCTTGATCTCACGATTGAAGTTGTGCCACTTGCGGGCGGAGTCTCGCCCGGCAAAGTAGTCGCCCTTGGTTGTCTTGACATCCTTGAACAGGCGAACGGCAAACTTGACGCGCTCGTCGAAGTCGGCGCCCCACCATTCCCGTGGCGTCTTGTTGCCCTTGCCACGATTGCACTCGGTGTGAACGAGCACCTTGTTGTTCATGCCGTCGTCGCCGGTGCGGCTGTAGGGCGCGATGTGGTCGATCTCCAGGCTATCGCCCCGGGCCGCGGCCCTGTCGGTGAGGCCCGCCTTGCCGCAATAGGGGCACACCTGTGTCTGCTGCCGAGCAAACAAGACCCGATCGACGGCGGATCGCTGCTGGTTGAGCGTCAGCTTGGCGGCGGCCGTCGCGCCAAAGGCGGTGGGCAGGACTTCGTCAATGATCGCCTTCTTGATCTTGTCACGGAAACGATTGCGAGCGAGCGTCTCGTTTCGCCGCCTTGCCGAATCCTTCGTCTCGCGGGCCATCTCGATGACGACGCGGTCGGGCTTGCGCCCGAACTTTCGCATCCAGGCAATGACGTGGCGGCGAACCTCGTGAATGGCCTTTCGCACGACGGGATTCGACAGCGTCGGCGCGGGGGGCAGGGCTGGAAGGCCGTCGGCGATGCGGTGCTTGCCGAGTTTCATGTAATAGCGATCGGCGGCGGTCAGGCCGGGCGAGCCGGAGGCGTAGCGTCGCCGGGCATGTTCGTCGTCGAGGGTTTGGGCGTATGCCTTGCGGGCCTCCTGCTGTGTCGGCCAGCGGTTGGCGGCCTCGTCAAATCGCTCCATGATCGGCAGGAGGTTGAGAATCGCCCGGCGTGACAGATTCAGCCGCCTCTCCAGCTTTGGCCGCTTTCGCCAGGTCTCGATGAGCCGGTCGGCCGCGGCATCGTCCAATCCCCACCATTTCACGGCCCCGGCGCGGAGCTTCGTCTCGTGCTTCGGCTCATCGGGATCAAACTTGAGGATCGCGCGATTGACGGACTCTCTCTGAGACGCGTCCATCGTTGCCCAGCGGTCCCGGCCGAATACACCGTGGGCGATTTCGCGATGAAACCAATCGGTGTTGATGTCGCGGTCCTTGTCGGCCTCGATGTTGAGGCGTACCGACCTGTCGCGCGGGTTTATCCCCAAGGCGTTCTTGATGTCCGTGACACTGGCCGATGCCTTCGGCACGAGCTTGCCCTTGGACTTCTTGAAGAGCGGACCGCGCAGCTTGTCGATGACAGCGCCCCGCTCATCCTCTGTCAGCGGCACGGGCATTTTCTCGCCGTCGCGCTCAATCTTGATGTTGTTGACCGACTCGACGACGCGGAAGTAGCTGGCGTGGCGATCGGCATGGGGCGCACAGCGCTCCGTCGGTTCCAGAACGCAGCGGCCCAGGGTTCCGGTGTCCCAGTAGACTCGGCGCTGGCCAAAGAGCAGGCCGCAGTGTCGCCAGGTGCTGCGGCGTTTCTCGTCTGGCTTCGGATCATCGAGCTTGCGCAACACATCGTCGGTCAGCATCTTCGCCAGGGATGAATCCTTGAATGAGCGCTGAGCGACAACGATGCGATGGAACTCCGAGTGGATCAGTTCACGACCGGCGAATAACTGGCGATCTTCCGGCATGCGGTACTGGCGGTTGCGGATCGGTTCGTTCCAAGTGACGCCATCCCGCGATTGGCGGCGCTCCTGAATGAGTGCCGCCATCAATTGGCCTACGGTCTCGACGCCGCGTTGTTTCATTTCGGCATTGAGTCGATCCATTCCCTCTTTGACTTTGCCCTCGTCGGGATCGTCCGGATCCGTCACGACGCCGACCGCCCCACGGCGTTGGGCCATGTGCAGGCAGATGCGTCCGAACTCGTGTGGGGTCAATGGATCTCCGAGGGCACGGCCACGCAGCACCCAAGGATCGCGATCGAGCGTCGCCTGG
>JBHHVX010000218.1:0-4827 GCA_046754505.1 Phycisphaerae bacterium
CGGCGCGCAGCGACCCCCGCCGTTGGTCGTCCGGCGGGGGTCCTGTGCCCGCGCGTCAGTTCGTCTTTTCGTCTAAGCGCCACAGCGGCTCGCCGTCGCAATGCGAGCAGACCAGCCCGTTCCGCCGGGCGCACCGCTCGCACCAATGGCAGTGATTGGCGCAGGTGTACGCCTTTGATGCGTCGATCCGCTCCGAGCAGCCGACGCATGTCACCAGGACCGCGTCGCCGCCGGGCCGATCGCCGGATGCCGACGTCTTGTCACGATCCGAATCGTCCTTCGGCGTCGTCTCCGGCAGGCTCGGCTCTTTGCCCGTCTTCTTGTACTCTTCAAGCCAGTGCGTGACCTTGGCGAGGGCCGGCGGGAATCCCCACGGACCCCGGCTGCCCGCCACCGCCAGACGACCGTCTTTTCTGATGAGATAGATGCGGTCGGGCCAGCCCTTGTAGGCATCGGCCACCTTGTTGTCCATCTTGTCGATCAGGCACGGGATGGTCAGCTTCTTGTCTTTGACCAGCTTCTCGGCCACGGCGCAACGCTCGCCGTAATTGGTGTGTTCCTTGATACCCTTTTCCTTGGCGTATGGTACGGGCCACGAATCGTCCGCCGCGTGAGCCTCGCTGATATAGACGATGTTGATCTCCGCCACGTCCTTGAAGGTCTGGTAGAGCTTCTCCATGGCGCCAGACTGGCGCAGAAAGGGCGGTCAGGTATAGCTCCCGAAGAACAACAGCACCGGTCGCTTGCCCGCGAATTCCTTCAGCCGCACCGTCCGCTTGCCGTCCAGCGACTTCAGCGTGAAGTTTGGGGCGACCTGGCCCACCTTCGGGGCCTTGTCATCGCGGGGCGGACGCCGGTGGCCCGGCCGCTGAGCCGCGGCCGCCGACACGGCAGCAAGCAGCAGACAACCACTCAAACACGCAACGATTCGTTTGGACATGGAAGACCTCCATTATGATTGTGGCACGCCATGAGGCAGAATAACCGCTTCTCGATCGGAACGCTATCGGGAGTAACGCTCCCGACGCCATCGGTATTCCCGCAAGATCGCCGTTTTTCGCCGTCTGCCACGGCCATGCTCGCATGGCCGTGCGAGACGACAGCCGATGCATGCGTCAGTGACTGTTCAGGCGGCGGCCCCGATGAGCCGCTGTTGCGTCGCTCCCTCGTGGCCGACGTGGCAGGACGGCGGCCTCTCGTTCGCCGACGTCCGGCACGGTTTGACACGCCTGCCGCCGTGTCCTAAAGTTGCGAAAAAGGGGAACGAAAAGCCCCAATACGGCAATGGTGTGGGCCGAAGGGCGTTTTTCGGCCCGGAGTGATGCCGGCCGGTCGTGTTGGGACCACAATTCAAAACCGGGGACGATCGGCGATGCTGTTCAATTACGACTGGTGGTTTGCGGGAGGCTATCCCGAGCAGGTGAGCGAGGCCAAACGGCGGTGTGCCCTCCTCCGCTTTCCCGATGCCAAGCCGGCAGCCAATGACGAGACACCCGCCTGCCGAGAGTTCTACGACGGTCTGGAGGCCCGGACCGTCTTGTATCTCCGGGACGGCTTCTCGTACGAGGTCAAGACGCTCGTTCCGAAGAGCGACACGGTCTGCCTGACCTTCGAGTGTATGCCTGCGGACGAGGCCTACAAAGTCGGATGCTTCGTCGTCCGTGTGCCCTATGACGACATCGTCCGCGTCGAGGTCTACGCCGTCCACCAGAGCGAGAAACCCGAGGACATGCCGGCGATCAAAGGCTTTGCCGGCGTGCAGCCCGCCTCCGGGCCGCCCGCGAAGCGGCAGGATGACCGCCCGGTTGGCCGCGAACGGGAGGCCCCCGCGGAAGCCGTGCCGTCGCCCTCGGCCGGGTCAGACCGAGCGGCTCCGTGAGACGGCCGCGGGCCGCACGTTGTGCCATCTGACAGCGTGCGTGTGCAGGCGCTCGGTCACGCCCCGTCGGTCGAGGAGGCTCGGTGGGGTGGGGAGCATCGGCGTCCCGCCGGTGTGTTGCAGATGAAGACGCGTGGGCGGGTCATTCACGCTTCCTGCCAGGCCCTCCGGGCGGGGAGCGTCGGGCGCCCGTCACAAACAAGTCAAAAACCGGGAGAGACAGAGATGCCAGGTTTGAAACGATGTTTTGTGTTGTTGACAGTCGCAGGGATTCTCGCCGTGCCGATGGCGGCTACCGCCGACGAGGGCGACAAGATTGCCGTCTTCAAGCTCAAGGGGCCGATGCCCGAATCTCCCGGCGAGGTGGACCTGTCCGCTCTGCTGGGGTCGCACGCACCGGTCAACATGTTCGACCTCCTCCAGACACTCCGTCGGGCACGCGGCGATGCGGATCTGCGGGCCGTCGTCTTTGACATCGAGGAGGCCCGACTGGGGCTGGCCCAGATTGAGGAACTCCGCGCCCAGTTTGACGCCCTTCGCGCTGCGGATAAGGACGTCCTCATCTACGCCGAAACCCTGCACGTCGGGACGCTCCTGCTCGGATCGTCCGCGTCCCGCCTCGTGATGATGCCCAAGGGCATGCTCGACCTCTCCGGCCTTTACAGCGAGTCGCTCTACTTCAAGAATCTCCTGGACAAGATCGGGGTCGAGGCCGACATCATCCACTGCGGGGCTTTCAAGTCGGCCGGAGAGCCGTTTTACCGAACCGGCCCCAGCGAAGCGGCCGAGCAGCAGACCAACTCATTGCTCGATTCCATCTACGAGCAGATCATCGCCGACCTCGCCAAGAGCCGTCACCTGTCGCCCGAGACCGTCAGTGAGCTGATCGACAAGGGTCTCTTCAACCCCGACGAAGCGCTCGAGGCCAAGCTCGTCGACGCCCTTCAATATCGCGAGGATTTCGTTCAAAGCATCCGCAAGAGATACGGTCGCGACACCAAGGTCGTCCGAGACTACGGCAAGAAGGGCGGCCCCGAGGTTGATCTTGAAAACCCCTTCGCCATCTTCAAGTTGTTCAGCGATTTGATGAAGGGACCCACCCAATCGGACAAGCCCACGGTCGCCGTCATCTATGTCGAAGGCTCCATCGTCTCGGGTGAGAGCGAACCGAGTTTCTTTGGCGGTTCGACCTCGGCCGCCTCCGAGACCATCCGCAAGGCCATCGCCAAGGCCGCCCGGGACGAGACGGTCAAGGCCCTCGTGCTCCGCGTCAACTCGCCGGGCGGGTCCGCCATCGCCAGCGAGGTCATCTGCGAGGCCACCCAGCGATTCAAGGAGTCCGGTCGGCCGTTCCTCGTGTCGATGGGCAACGTTGCCGCCAGTGGTGGCTACTACGTCTCCGCGTTGGCAGACGCCATCTATGCCGAGCCGAGCACGATCACCGGTTCGATCGGCGTCGTCGGCGGCAAGATCGTCACCAGCGGCCTGTGGGACTGGGCAGGCGTCACCGGTAAGGAGTACAAGCGCGGGGCACACGCCGACCTGATGAACACCAACCGGAAGTTCTCCGACGAAGAGCGGGAACTGATCCAATCGACCATGGACCGCGTCTACGGTGAGTTCAAGGCCCGCGTGACCGAGGGCCGCTCCGACCGCCTCAAGGGCGAGGTCGATGCCCTCGCCGGCGGCCGCGTCTACACGGGACAACAGGCTCTCGATAAGGGCCTCGTCGACCGCCTGGGCGGCCTCGCCGACACCATTAAAAAGGCCGCTGATGAGGCCGATCTCGGCAAATATGAGGTCCGCGTCTTTCCGCAGCCCAAGACCATCTTCGACATGTTCGCCGAGGCCTTCGGTGGCCAGAAGGACGACGACGGATTCGTATCGCTCCGCTCGGCCGGCCACGCCCTCGGTGCCAAGTTCGGGGCGCTCCCCGTCGCCGCAGGCCTCATGGAGGCCGCCCAGCGCCTCGACCCGGCCAAGGCAAGAGTTTTGGAAAACTTCCTGATTCAGCTTGAACTCTTGTCGGAGGGGCGCGTATTATTGATCGGACCCAGTTCCACGGCGTGGCTTCCCTGACCCGGGAGGCGTTGTGTCGGTCTCGTTTGGGCCCCGCCTTGCGGCGGGCGAGGTTTGTGCTTTGAAAATCCTCGGTGTGCGGAGCGGGTATATCGCGCTCCGCACCCGGACATAGTTCCCACTCCACCCTCCGGCCTGGTCGCTCGAATCTCCCCTGAGCGACCAGGCCACTCGCATATTGGCACGGGTGTCCCATCTCCTCCGGGGTCGGAGGCCCCCTCATTGGGTGGGGAGCATCGGCGTCTCGCCGGTGTGTTTCTACTCGACGCCCGCGGGCGATTTTGCGCGTGCTGGACCGAGAGTCCCTTCTCGGTCTCGGCTGGGCACGGAACGAGAAGGGATTCTCGTTCCAGCGGCCACTCGCATAGTGGGATTCCGGCCTCGCCGGCCTACAATGCCCCCATGACATTCGACCCCGATGCCCTGCCGGTCCCCGATCTGGGACTCCGCTGCCTGAAGTGCGGCTACAACCTCGCCGGGCTTCCGACCCATCGCTGCCCCGAGTGCGGCCGGCCCTTCCAGATCGACGAGCACATCCCCAGGGGCGATTTTCCCCTCGTCATCTTCGACAGCCATCCCGTCCCCGTCACGCCCGAAGTCGCCGAACTGCTCCGAAACGCCCGCATCCCATTCATGGACGAAGACAGTCCGGCAAACCGCCTCTACGGCATCGCCGGAGCCACCGACCGGCGCCGCCACCTCACGGTTCCCCGCGACACCTACTTCGAAGTCATCGATCTCCTCCGCCGCCATGCCCTCGGCCAACCCCTCCCCGCAACGCCCGAACAAGACCGCCCCGATTGGACCTGCCCCGCCTGCACCGAGTCCAACCCCGGCACCTTCGAGGTCTGCTGGAATTGCGGCGGGTC
>JBHHVX010000219.1:0-4759 GCA_046754505.1 Phycisphaerae bacterium
CAGCAGGGAGGGATTCTCGGTCCAGCAGGGAGGGATTCTCGGTCCAGCAGGGAGGGATTCTCGGTCCAGCAGGGAGGCCGACGCTACAGGAGGATGGTGTCGGCGTTCAGTGTGTTGCGGAGCTTGCGCATGGCCGAAAGCTGGATTTGCCTTACCCGCTCCTTGCTGACCTGCATCTGGCGGCCGATCTGCTCGAGGGTCTGACGCGGGCCGTCATATTCCGATGGAAACCTTCGTTCCAGAACGGTCTTCTCGATGTCTGTCAGGTCCGCCTCATCTGCGCGAAGGATCCGGCGAAGACGCTCGACGTACAACGCCCGCTGGTCGGTTCGCCGGATTTCCGGCGCGTCGCTCTTCTCGAACTCCGGGTCCCACGTGCCGACGACGATGCGCCGGCGCTTCGAGTCCTGCAGGGCGGCGCGCGAAAAGGCTCGAAGAATCGCGTTGCAGGCATAGGTGCTGAACCGAAAACCTCGCCACGGATCAAACGTGTCCACCGCACGCAGGAGCGCCATCATCCCCTCGCTCGACATCTCGTCTCGGTCGAGCAGGCCGAAACGACTGCGGCCGATCAGGTCGTACACCAGCCCGATGTTGCCCTGGATCAGACGGGCGCGAATCTGATTGTAACGCTGCACCCACTTCGAATATTGACGCTTGAGTGCCGACGGCTTCTTTCGGTGAGCGCTCTTGTACAGCTTGCTCAGCCGGTACCCGGAACAGTGAAGCTGCTTGAACAGCAACACCTCCTCGTTCGCGGTCACACGTCCCGCCCCCACCGCCGGCCCCGGCCAATGCGCGAAGAGCTTTCGCTCGGTGTCACGCCGCTTCAGTTCGTCGTTCATGATGTACGGAGGCGGAACGAGCCAGCTTTTCATCGCTTTTCGCTCGGACGGCTCCGTGGTGATTCTGCGCATCGGACGGTTTCCTGACTCAACTACGGCTGGGCAGGGGACACAGGCAGCCCGGGCAGGCATGCCCCGACTTCGTTCCCCGGCTCCGGCCACGACCGCGAACAACGCGGTCCTATACCCTGTATACCGGCGAGGACCGGCAATGTTCACCAACAAAGCGGAAAACAGCACTGATTTCCCGCCGTCGGCCATGTCGGAACCATGCCATCGCCGCCTCCGACCAACATTCCCTGCAAATACCGGACCGGACCCCGCACGCCTCAGTGTCTGTCTTGGGGGAAACCGATAACTACCTGAGAAACAAGACGTTATGTGGCAGTGGGAATGCACCCTTTCGGGTCCGGTGAGCAGTGACATACGCAAAGGGGCAGCCATTTGGGTGATTCCACACACGATCAGGGCAGTCGACTGCCGAATTGGCCGGCATAGAAGATAGTTCATGTCTGTAGCAAGTGTGTCGTAAGTGCGCGCCGAAAATGACGAAACGGACCAAGGAGTGACGATGGGGCCGGGGCGTACACACGGCGTCCGGCCGGAAAGCGGCCGAAAGAGAACGGGATTCGACTGCGATTCGAAGCGTGTGGGAAGGGGCTTCCAATCGCGGCTCTTCGCGGCCGCGCGGGGTGATCAGCGAGAATCAGTGCCCGCAGCAGTCGGCGCTGACCGAGTGAGGCTTTCGCACACGCTCGGCATGGCAGCAACCCGCAGAACGCCTGAGGATCACCTGACGTCGTGCGAAGAAATGCGACCGATGACGAAATTGCCCGACCAGGGACTCGAACCCCGAACCCGCTGATTAAGAGTCAGCGGGCGGATGCCGTAAGCGCCGATGGCACAAGCAGTTGCGGCACGCCCTCTCTGGGTGCCCACGTTAGGCACGACACTCCGGATGGAGATGCAGCAACCGACCCCGATCTGCGGGCCGTCATTCAGATGTGGCCGGGGCTGCCGGAGGCGGTGCGGGCGGGGATCGCGGCGATGGTGAGGGCGGCCGTTGCCGAGCGGCGAGCGGAGGGGCGATGAACCGGCGGAGCACCGTAGACCACAACACGCCACGGCCGGGCGTCGGGCATCGATCGGTGTCGACGGATCGGGGGACGGTCGAAGCCGGTTAGGTCGAGGGCGGCGCGGAGCCGGCATCCCAAAAACCGAAGTCGCCGCGGATGGGACCCGTCGCCGCGTCAGAAAACGAACCACGAACCCCAGGGTATCGCCGGCAGGGGAGGTGATCTACCTCCTGTCCGGCGCGATGCCGTTTTGGGCTTTGAGGAGCCTGTCGAGGCCGCCTGCTCAAGGAGTTGTCATGTCAGAGGCGTCGGTGGAGCATCATGGAGCGCTGGATGAACTGAAGTCACGCCTCCAGTCGGCCGGCCTGTTCGAGGCGTTCCGCGAGGAGCGGTCGCGCGTTGCGGCGGCGTCGACGGATGGGGTCGATCAGGGCGCTCAAGATGAGCCGGAGCGGAACACGGTTAAGTGGATTGACGCGTCGCGTTTCAAGACCAACAACCTCTCGTACCACCAGCTCGTCGCGTGGGTCGCGGAGCACATCGCTGTCCGGACCGAACCCGAGGACTGCCCCTGCGGCAAGGCATGGTCGTTGCTCCTGTGGGTGCGGGAGTCGGAGTCGAACCAGGCGCTGTTCTGGACCAAGTTTTGGAGTCCGTCGCTTTGCGAGGACGAGCCACAGCGGTTTTTCGACGACGGGCGGAAGGATTTACGGATGATCGAGGAGATTCGCCGGAGTGGAGTCCGATCCGACGACGGAACCTACGCGCCGCCTCTGTCGCCTTGGGAGACCGGCCTGGAAGGTGAGCGCAACCCCACAGAAGGCTCGTAGAACGCGGGCTATGGCAGCGCCAGCGTTCTCAGTGTGTTCGGAGGCCGTTCGGGTCGGGCCGAGGCCGTGAAACGCCGTGGGGACCGATTCCGGCGTCGAGGCTGCCCACACACCGTCTGTCGCCGGCGCGGCTACCCTTCGCCGACCGCATCATGCGTTGTTTTCTCAACGACACCTTGCGCACAGAGTGACACCCGTATGGCACTCCGCCGCCAACGAACGCACCGGGCGGACTTCCGCAGACACGAGGCGTCTGGTACACTGCCGGGGCGGGCGGGCTTGGTTGCAGCCGGTTCGGCGTCGTTGAGGAGGTCCGCTCGCCGGGTTCAGACGAGGGTTCGCGTCATGCCGCGTATCATTGACAACATCGATCAGCACCTGGTGAAGTCGCTTGTTGAGACTCTCCGCGTTGCCGATCACTGCGATTTCTGTGTCGGGTACTTCAATCTTCGCGGCTGGAAGAGAATCGATCAGCACGTCGAGGGCTGGAGCGGCGGCCCGGAACAGTGCTGCCGACTGCTCGTCGGAATGCAGAGACTTCCGTCCGAAGAGTTTCGAGCGGCCATGACGCTCGTCGGGGACGGGGCCACGATCGACAACCAGGCGGCCTTGCGGCTCAGACAACAACTCGCCAGCGAGTTTCGCGAGCAACTGACGATCGGCGCCCCGACGAACGAAGATGAAGCCGGACTGCGACGGCTGGCGGCCCAGATCAAGGCCAAGAAGGTTATCGTCAAGCTGTTCCTGCGTCACCCTCTCCACGCCAAGCTCTACCTGCTGTTTCGCCCCGATCCCATCAATCCCATCATCGGCTACCTCGGCAGCAGCAATCTCACGATGGCGGGATTGACCGGACAGGGCGAGCTGAACATCGACGTCATGGACGGCGACGCCTGCCGAAAGCTCGCGCAGTGGTTCGATGACCGTTGGGACGACCGATGGTGTGTCGATATCTCTGACGAACTCGCGCATATCATCGACGAAAGCTGGGCGCGACCCGTGACGCTGGCGCCGTACCTCGTGTATCTGAAGATGGCGTATCACCTTTCCCGTGAGGCGCGGGAAGGGCTGACCGAGTTCCGAATACCACGCGACTTCGGCCAGAAGCTGTTTGAATTCCAAAAGGCGGCCGTCAAGATCGCGGCCCACCATCTCAACTGTCGCGGCGGCGTTCTGATCGGCGACGTGGTCGGACTTGGCAAGACACTCATGGCCGCCGCCGTCGCCCGAATTTTCGAGGACGATCACGGCCTCGAAACGCTGATCCTCTGTCCCAAGAACCTCGTGCCGATGTGGGACGATTACCGCCAGCACTACGGACTCCGCGCCACGATCGTCTCGCTCAGCCGGGTCATCAAGAAACTGCCCACGCTGCGGCGGCATCGGCTCGTCATCATCGACGAGAGTCACAATCTGCGAAACCGCGAAGGAAAACGCTACCGCGCCATTCAGGAGTACCTCCGGGAGAACGAGAGCAAGGTCATTCTGCTCTCGGCAACGCCCTACAACAAGACTTATCTCGACCTGTCCAACCAGCTTCGCCTGTTCGTCTCGGAAGAGGAAGACATTGGTATCCGTCCGGAATGCCGGCTCCGGGAACTGGGTGAGACGGAGTTCATCCGGAAACACCAATGCTCGCTTCGCTCTCTGGCTGCGTTCGAGAAGAGCGAGTACGCCGACGATTGGCGGGAGTTGATGCGTCTGTACCTCGTCCGGCGGACTCGAAGTTTCATTCAGGACAACTATGCCGAGGTCGACGCCGAGAACGGCCGAAAGTATCTGACGTTCGAGGACGGTACGCGGTCCTACTTCCCGACGCGCGTGCCCAGGGCCGTAAAGTTCACGATCAAGGACCGCGATCCCGACGATCAGTATGCCCGGCTGTATGCCAACGATGTGGTCCTGGCCATCAGCGGGCTCAGTCTTCCCCGCTATGGTCTCGGCAATTACCAGGTTGCGACGCCGGACGACCCTCCGACATCCGCGGAGACGCGCGTCCTGCAAGACC
>JBHHVX010000220.1:0-4718 GCA_046754505.1 Phycisphaerae bacterium
GCCGTCGAGGTCGGCTTCCGCGGGCTTGGGCCGGCCGAGCAACTCACACAGGTCGAGGAAGTGCTGCTGGCACGCCGACCGCTCGGTGAGATGGACCCGACGCCACTTCGCGATGAACGTCTGCGGCGTCATCCGACCTTCCCGGCGCCGGTTTCACGACACATGGCTAAAAGTATAGAGTGATCGCACGCACGGGTACATCGAACCGATCCGAACCGCGGCCGTAAGGCATCGCACAGGAATAGAATGATCGACCGCGTGGCGGGGCCCACCCGTTGGCTTGGCCGTTTGGCGACCCAAAACCGCTACGCCTCCAGCCCGAAATCCGATACGTCGATCTTGCGAAACAGCACGTCGGGCACCGGCCCGAGCGCGTGGCCGGCCGGCAGTGCGTCAGCGGCGTGCGGCCACGTCCATTGGTCTTGCGCGACATCGAGCGAAATACGGATTTTTTCCGACGCAAAGGGAAGAAACGGCTCCAGCAGAACGCCCAGCGTTCGGACCGCTTGTATACACGTGTAGATCGTCGCCGCCGTACGGTCTCGATCCGTCTTCCGCGTCGTCCAAGGCGCCCGGCCGTCGATATAGCGGTTACACGCCCGGAAGGCCTCCATCACGCGGCCCAGCGCCGCCTTGAACCGCGTGGCCTCGATGTCTTCGCCAACCTGTGCGGGCAACGCCCGGACGCCGACGAGCAACGCCTGCTCAACCTCTTCCGCCGCCCCGTTCGACGGAACCCGGCGGTCAAAATCCTGCGTGACGATCTTCTGCCAGCGGTTGACGAAGTTGCCGAGCGCGGCGATCAGTTCGGAGTTGTTCCGCTCAACGAAATCCTCAAAACTCCACGCCGTCCGCTGCTGCTCCGGCGCATTGATCGTCAGGTAATACCGCAGCGGGTCCGGATCAAACTCCTTGAGATAGTCACCGATCCAGACCGCCAGCCCCCGCGACTTACTGATCTTCTCTTCCTGCTTGCCGGGAAACTGGATATTGAGAAAGGCGTTCGCCACAACGTTCGACGGCAATTGGTAAAACCCGGTCTTTTTCGGCGCTCGATATTGACTTCCGAGTTTTTCGAGTTCGGCCGCCGTGAACTGCGTGCCCAGCAGCATCGACGGCCAGATCAGCGCGTGGAAGACGATGTTGTCCTCGCCGATGAAATGCACGATCCTGCAATCCGGGTCCTGCCAGTATCGCCGATAGTCCTGCCAGTCGCCGCCGCCCTGCTGGGCCAGCGCCGCCGTAAAGCTCACATAGCCGATCGGCGCGTCAAACCAGACATACAACACCTTCCCCGCGGCGTCGGGGTCCTCCAGCGGCACCGGAACGCCCCAGCTCAGGTCCCGCGTCATCGCCCGCTCGGGAAGCCCCTGCCGGATCGCCCCCATCGCAAAATTCGTCACGATCGGCCGCCAGTCCAGCGAAACCAGACTGAACCAGTCCGTCAGCATCCCCTGAAACTTCGACAATTGTAAATACCAATGCGTCGTCGTCCGGCGCTCGGGCGTCGTGCCCGTGATCGTGCTCTTCGGATGCTCCAGCCGGAGCGGATCAATGCCGTTGCCGCATTGCTCGCACTGATCGCCGTGGGCGCCGGCATAGCCGCAGGGCGTGCCGTCCGGCCGCACGTGATAACAGGTGCCCGTCACATAACGGTCCGGCAGAAACTTCCCGGCCTCTACGTCATACAACTGGTCCGTCGTCCTCTTAACAAAGTGACCGTTGTCATAAATAATCTTGAAGAAGTCCTGGCTGATACGCTGGTGCAGCTCGACGAACTCCGGCTGATGCGTGCCGCCGAAAATGTCGAAATGGATGCCCAGCCCGGCAAAATCCTCGGCGTGCTTGCGGTGATAGCGGGTCGACAACTCGGCGGGCGTGGTGGCTTCCTTTTGAGCAGCGATCTCGATGGCAACGCCGTTGTCGTCGCTGCCGCAGATGAAACGCACGTCGTCGCCGTTCGAACGCAGGTAGCGAACATAAATGTCCGCCGGAAGGTACGCGCCGGTGATGTGGCCGACGTGGAGTGGGCCGTTCGTGTACGGCAGGGCGGCGGTAACCAGGAATCGGCGATTCGACATTGGGTCTCCATGTCCGGCAAACACCGATCGGCCGGCCGGCGCCGCGCCGCTGCGCGAGCCGCAGCCCGATCGAGAGGCCGTCATTCTACCCGGTATCTTGCCGATTCGGCAATCCCACCGCCGGCTTCCCCGCCCGTTCCACGATCCAGTCGGTCAGAGCGCCGAAGAAGGGTCGCGGATCGGCCTCGAACTCCAGCGTGTGCTCGGCCTCGGGATACTCGCTGATCTGCCGGTCGAGAGACGGAAGATCACGCAACCACCCGCGCGTGCGCTCGTTGTCGATGATCCGGTCGCGCCCGGCCAGAAACATGTGTACGCCGCCCCGCCAACTCGACCGGCCAAGGCGCTGGACCCGCCGATCCAGCCGACGCGTCGCCAGCAGGAAGGTTGCGCTAACCTGCAACAGCTTGTGCGCGTCGTGTTCCACGTAACGAATCCGCTCCGGGTTCGCCGTGAACAGCCGCGGCTCGTTCAGTGGAATGTCAAACATCCGCGATCGGGCATTGATCATCGACATGGCAACGCGAAACTTCTCGCTACTCGACAGGTCGACCCTCGGAAACAGCCCCGGCGCAACCAGCGTGAGCGAGCGAACCCGACCCGGCGCCGCCTCCGCCAGCGCTACCGCCAGCTTCCCCCCCCAACTGACGCCGACGACGTGGACGCTGTCAAAGCCGGAGTCTGCACTCACGGCGTTCAACGCGTCGATGCCGTCCTGAACACACCGCTCGACCGATTCGACATGCCCACGCTGCTCGCGGTTCTTCCCGCTGCCTCGCCGATCCGGCATCAGAACCGTCATCCCACGCTCGGCAAGATGAGCCCCGGAACGCTCGTACCATCCCCCATGCGACTGGATGCCGTGGAGATACAACACGGCCCCACGCGGGTCCGGCGGCCGCCACCACCGCACCGCAGCGCGATAGCCGTCGGACAGAACGAAGGTGTCGAGTTGCGGTTCGATCATGCGATTAGAAATCTCGCAGGAATAGAATAATCGATCTCGTAGCCCGGCTCCCCCGCCGGCTCCGCCGTTTGCCGATTCTGAAATCCCCCGGGTCCGTAAGCAACCCCCAGGCGAACCGCCGTCTTGACGTCTTGACGTCTTGACGTTTCCGGCCGTGTCACGCAACGCCGCTATCGTATTGTTCGATTGGAACGGCCGCGGACTCGGCGATGACCTGCGCAATGCGATCCAGTTCGGCCCGCGACAGCGCCGCCGCATACGGCTCCGCCGTCTGCCGGGCGATCGTGTACACCTGCACACGTTGGATCTGCCCACCCGCCGAAAGCAGGTCGTTCAAACGACCCGCAAATGCCTCCACTTCTCCGTCCGGCGGGGCCTCGCCGTGCAGCCGCATCCACAAAGACTGAATGACGATAGGCCGCCCGCGGCTGGCATCAAGGAGGTTTTCCAGAACGTGTGAGAGAGGATAGTTCGGGCGGTTCACGGCCCGGTAGTATGGTTCGGTCCCGGCGTCCAGCTTCGCCCAGACCTCGCCGTTGTTGGCATCAAGAACACCCAGACCGCGGCGCACCTCCGGCCGCGTCAGGTAGCACGCGTCGGTGATCAGCACGAGCTTCGTGTCTTCAAGACCACGGACGCGGCGGACCTCGGCGGCCAGTTCGACGGCCTCGGCAAACTTCGGGCAGGTCGTCGGCTCACCGTCGCCACTGAACGCGAAGTCGCGGACGCGGCGGTCGTCGGGGCCTATCGCGTCGAACGGAGCCTCGGAAAACAGCGACCGATCCACGGCCACATCCACCAATGCCATCAATTCGCTGCGGACACGATCCAAGTCGACCCGCCGAACCGCCGCAGGCGTCCGCCGCTCCACTTGGCAATAGACACAATCGAAGTTGCACGCCTTGTCGGGGTTCAGATTGATGCCGACGGACAGCCCCCCGCTTCGGCGCGAGACGACCGGATAGCAGTAGGCGTTCTGCCGCCAATGGCGCTCGTGGCGCTGCCACGCCAGAGGCAGAGGTGTGCCACGCGATTCGGCCATAACCAACACCAGCCCCGGCAGTAGCACGGCCGGGTTCGTGACAAAACCGACGGGAATCCCTCTTGCCGTCTCTCGCTGAACATGCCCCATAGGGGCGATTGATGGTAGCCCGGCACGAAGTGCCGGGATAGGTCGCCAAAGAGATTAGCCGAGTCCCCTCGGGACGACCGATACCCCCAATCGCCCTTGGGCAACTCCGTCTTCTCGCTTTCGGGCAAAACCCGGCAACCGCATGGATGCGAAGGTCCTGTCCGAATAGCCCCCCAAACTCGAATACGACGTAAAGTTATTGCCTGTAATGGATTACATCGATCCAGTCACTGGCCGAGAATTTTTTTTCAAAAACCGGGAATAGTTTCGCCGCGCCGGGAGTTATCTGAAGGCCGGAAGGGACGACCGGAAACGACGCCCTTCCATGTAATCAAGCTTTCATCCGGCAGGTGATTGTCGGCTCGCCCACTTGCCGGAACCACGCCCACTCGATGGTCGGATCGGGTGGGCACATTTTCATTTGGGACTACATCGCCTCGGCCTCGCTCCCGCTGGAACCCGCTGGAACGAGAATCCCTTCTCCCGCTGGAACGAGAATCCCTTCTCCTGCTGGAACGAGAATCCCTTCTCGTTCCGC
>JBHHVX010000221.1:0-4539 GCA_046754505.1 Phycisphaerae bacterium
GTCGCCGATCACGGTGCCCGCAGTGTGAGCCACACACGGCACGTCTGAGACCCCGTGCATGCGCCAACCTGTGATGAGCCTGACGGCCGTCATCTTACTGAAAAAAACCGAGAAAACGACCTCGATCCCCTTGACTTTCCAAAAAAAAAGGGGGGTAGACTATTTAGAGTCGCGTCCTATATGGCGTTGTCCTGGGGGTCGCGGGCGGAGGTGTCCCGTGTCTGAGCGTTTTTCGCAGCGACCGGTGAACGCACTCAACGGCTTCACTGTTCTGGAGTTGCTGGTTCAATCGGGATCATCGCACTGCTGGTGGGCATCCTCACGCCCGCGCTCGGCGCTGCCAGGGCGCGCAGCAGGTCCGTAAGCTGTGCCAGCCACTTGCGCAGTGTCGGCCAGTTGATCCATGCCTTCGCCAACGCCCATGACGAAAACGTCGCCGCGATCGTGCGGGAGCGCGACTACCGCTGGGATCGCGGCGAGCAGGCCGGCTGGGACATCGAGGTCGGCCGCTGGGCGGGCACGCCGGGTGGGCCGCGATCGGTGTGGCACTGCCCGCAGAGCGACCTGCCGTTCGTCGGAAACGCCCGGGCCTTGGGCCTGGACAACCGCAGGACGCTGGTCGGCGGCCTGCTTCACCGCGTCGGCCCGCGGCTGTGGTCCGATGCGTCTCGGCTGGTGCTCGCCTATGACGCGCGCGACGACCAGCCGATCTTTCCGCTTGGCCCCGGCTCGGCCGGCGCCACAACTGTTGCCGATTATCCGTTCCTCGGTGACGTCTCGGACGAGCAGGACGGCAACTGGCCGAGGGACGGCCGCCGCGAATACCTTGCCTTCTTGCCAGGCGATGCCGGACCGCATCCGGATGGCAGCTTCGGCGTGTCGTTCGCCGACGGCCACGCGGCGGTTGACCGTTTTGCCGACGCCGCCGAGGCGGTGTTCTGGTCCGGGCCGCGCTGGTGGGCCGACGAGGTGATTCCGCTGCCGTACCAGCCATAATGACGCACGGGACGGACGTGGATTGCTGACAAATTGTAAGGTCTTTGTTGTTCATGGAGAAAGGACAAGAGCGATGATCAGGAACGCATTGTTGGTACTGGCGTTATCCGTTTCGCTGGGTTGGTTCGCCGGCATGGCGCTCGCCGACTCCGGCAACACGGGGTTTCGGAACTGCGGGCCGTGTGCTGGTAGCGGAATGGATCAGGAATGCACAACCGGCGCGTGCAAAGGAGGTAGTGAAACCGTTGACGGCAGCACGGATTGTCAATATGCCTGCTGCTACGGCACGAACAACGCGACATGCGGAGCGACCGATGAATTGCAGATCACCCCGTCGCCGTAGCGGCCGGCTCTGGCTGTACGGAGCGTGTGCAAGGGGGTGCAGAGCAGATTTGCACTGGAGAAGGCTATGCGTGTTCTGAGTGGGCGATCACGGGGTGGGCTGGCCGCTGTGGGGTTGATCGCCGTCGTCCTCGCCGTCATGGGGGTCAGGGAGTTGTTGCGCACCAATCTGCCTCCCTTGGAGCCAGTGCCACCAAAGGTCGAGCAGCGCTTCTCGGCGTGGTTTGACCCGTTGCAGCGCGAATGGGCCGGCTTCACGATGACGCCGTTCTCCGATGTCGAGCGCGTCCGCGAACAACTGACGGTCCTTGCCAACGACGCGATCGGTCCGGGCGGCTTCGAGGCCACGCCGGAAAAACGCGCCGCGTTGGTCGACTCCTTGACCACGTTCTTCAACGCCTGGTCCAGCCCCAGCCCCGCCGAATACCTGCGCAAGATCGCGCCGCAATCACGCCCGATGGAACATCCTGCGGACGGCTCGGGCGGCGTGATGGGCGCCTACAAGCTGCTCACCGGCAGGGTGATGCCGCTGGACACCACGGCCGAGGAGGCACTGGCCGTCTTCTGGAAGGGTCGGCCCGAGTGTCGACAAAGGCCGGTGGCAGGCTCCTTCGGCGCCGGTGAGGCCATTATCGAATTCACCCTGCATAAGGTGTACGGCGGACCCCGCAATAGGACTCAGTGGGGTCGATTCCAGAACTACGAGATAATGCGTAAATGGATTGGCCCGCTCAGCCAATCCGTGCCCTCCGTGACGGAGTCGATCATGAGCGACGACAAGGTGCGGGCCGCTTATGGACCGGTGGAGGAACTCTCGTTCACTGCGTTGGTCGTCGAGACGCCGGATAGATACCGATGCGTTATGCACGTCCAGCACTACTGGTCGCCCGATCGGCAGCAGTGGTATCTGCATACTATTGGTTTCGTCACCCCGGACTTTGTCACTTGGGCCTATTGATTTCCAGAAGGCTTTCTGATCACTGAGCAGACTGGCACAATGTTGACATCGACCATACGAGTCACGCTTTTCATCACGGCCACGGCCGTCGCCCTGACGATGGCCCTGACCGGTTTCGGCAAGCTCATCGATGTCGCCCCGGCGCTGAAGTTCCTCAAGGTGGGTTTCGACATCCCGGTCATGAGCGGGAGATGGATCATCTACGGCCTCGCCGGGTTGGAACTGTTTGCCGGGTTCGCCCTCGCATACGGCAACGGCCGCCGGCTCTGGCCCGCCGTGGTGTGTCTGGCCCTGGTCGGCCTGTTCACGGGTTTGCTCGTCGCCGTGCGGCTGCGACACCCATTCGTCGCGATCCACTGCCCTTGCTTCGGGGCCTTGCAGGCTCCCTTGGGCGGCAAGTCCATCCTGAGCCACCTGCAACTCAATGCCGCGCTGACCTTCCTACTCGTCGCGTATGCCGTGTTGCTCGGCATCTATCGCCGGCGGCAACGCAAGAACATGTCGGGCAGTACCGCCGATTCACCTGCCGAGTATGCAGCCCAAACATAGCCACTGCGTCCCAGGTGCTGCGGAAGTATCAAAGCGTCCGGCGATCGATGGCGACGCGACGGCCAATCGGCGTCGTGCGCCTATCGCTTCACCCCGACCCAGCAGCCGTCGCCGATCGGGACGATGAGGCTGTGAAGGCGTGGCTCAGCGGCCATGTGTTCGTTGAAGGCCCTGACGGCGGGGGCCTCGGGATCGGTGGGGGCCTCGTCGAACAACTGGCCGAACGCGAAGGCGTTGTCGACCAGGATCAGGCCGCCCGGACGCACGATTCTCAGACACTGATGAAGATAGACGACGTAGTTCGCCTTGTCGGCGTCGATGAACGCGGCATCGACCGAGTCCGCGGCGAAGGCCGGCAATCGATCGGCCGCGGCGCCGCGGATCACCTCGATCCGCCCCGCCACATCGGAACGAGCAATCCACCGCTCGGCGAACGCGGCGTGCGCCTCGTTGATCTCGATCGTCCGCACGCGGCCGCCGTCCGGCAGCGCCCGGGCCATGGCAATCGCCGAATAGCCCGCAAGGGTGCCGATCTCGACGACCTGCCGTGCGCCGCACAGCTTCAGCAGTATCTGCATGAGGCTGGCCTGCTCCGGCGATATCCAGATGGCCGGGATGCCTTCGGCCCGAGCCGCCTCCTTCAGGTCGCGAAGGAACCCATCCTCCGGCACGGTCCGCGCGGCGAGATACTCGAAGTGTCGAGCGGTCACGGGCGTCGATTCGGCAGACATGGCGAGTGTCCCTCATCGGCAGGGTCGTGCGATCGTGCCACGCCAACAGCATAGCCCCGACCGCCCCCGCTCGAAACGCGCCGACCATCGTCCGGCCGCCGATGCTGCACGAGAACGGTAATTCGGCAATAATCCGGGCCATGCGCGACCCGACCCACCTTCCGAACAGCCCTTGCGACATCGTACCGACGCGCGAGGGCTACGACCGCTGGGCCGAAATCTACGACGACGAAGACAATCCGCTGATTTCCCTGGAGGCGCCGCAGGTCGAGCGGCTGATGGGTGACGTTCGTGGGTTGGATGTCATCGATATCGGTTGCGGCACCGGACGCCATGCCCTGCGCTGGGCCGCAGCCGGGGCCAGAGTGACGGCGATCGACTTCTCCGAGGGAATGCTCGCGAAGGCCCGGGCCAGAGCGGGCGCGGAGGCGGTGCGGTTCCTCGTCCACGATCTGGTCGCGCCGCTTCCGTTCGATGATGCCACCTTTGGTCGCGTCGCGTGCTGCCTCGTGCTCGAGCACATCTGCGGCCTCAAGCAGCTATTCCGCGAGTTCCGGAGAATCTGTCGGGCCGACGGGGTGATCGTGATCTCCGTCATGCATCCGGCCATGATGCTTCGCGGCATCACGGCGCGTTTCACCGACCCGGCCACGGGCCGCGAGACGCGACCGGCCGGCGTGCGGAATCAGATCTGCGACTATGTCATGGCCGCCGTCGGGGCGGGCCTGTCCATCGACGGCATGAGCGAGCACGCGGTCGACGACGCCCTCGCGACACGCTCGCCGCGCGCCCGAAAGTACCTTGGGTGGCCCATGCTGTTGATGATGCGCCTGCGACCGGAAGGGCGAACCGCCACGTAAGCTACGCGCGGGTGCCACTGGCGGCCCTCGCTGTGCCGAGAATCCCTTCTCGGCACGTCCGTTAAGAGGATTCCCATCCTCTGGGGTCTTGCAGCACGGCGGA
>JBHHVX010000222.1:0-4506 GCA_046754505.1 Phycisphaerae bacterium
GTTTTTCCACAAATCGAGATTGCACGCTAACGACGCGACGAGGCGTTGTTCGGCCTCGCGCCGGCGCCTGCGGCTTGGAGGAGTGAGTAACTCCTGCCCGTTTGCTCCGTAAGGATGGGGGCACTCACACCTCGCGCACCGACGCCCGCCGGCGAAGCTGCTCGCCTGTCAAGGATCCGGCATGCCACGGCCGCGCGTGCGTGGCCAGCGCGGAGGAGTCCGCGACACAATCGACGGCGGCGTGGCACGGGCAGCTCGCCTGTGCATGTGTTGTGTGTATCTGGCTCGCTTGCCAAAGTCCGGAGCGCAAGCGACGGGTGGCGCGCTGACCCGCTCGCTTGCGCTCGGGGCTCGGATCAGGTCCGTCAGCGGCGGTGTTGGGGCTGAATACGCCGAACAAATCGTACTTGCCTGCCCGCGTGCGTGTGGGGCACTCCTCCGTCGAGGCACTGGCGGACAAGCCGCCAGTGGCACCCGGCGACGCGTCGAGAGAAGGAGCGCTGCCGGCACGGCATTCCGTCGACGAAGACCTGAGGGCAGCGCCCGAGGCTGCGGGTTGGCTCCCGATTGACCGTCCTTGCCGTCGCAGATATGCTCTCAAGCCTGCAGCGCCCGCTCCGTGGAAGCCCGTCAACGGGTTGGCAGGGCGTTCGTGTTGTCGCGCTGACCCCGCAGGAGCGCCCCGTCATGTCCATCGCCGTTCGCTGTCCGAACGACACGTGCCGTCGACTGGTTCGCGTGGCGGCCTCGTTGCGCGGACAACGGATACAGTGTCCGGCGTGTGGCGCCGGGTTGCGAATACCGGAAGCCGATGCCCAGGAGCCGGTTCCGGTGTCGCTGGATGACACGCCTCCGGAACCGAGCCGGATCGCATCGGGCAGGGGCGACCGTGAATCCGAGGGGCGGGGCGGCGAGGTGGCGGAGCGCGTCGCGGACACGGCCGCTGGGATGACCTCGGCGCTCAGCCCGGTCCTCAAGTTGTTGCTGGTAGTCGTTGTGCTGGGGGGGCTGGCGTGGCTTGGAGTGAAGGTCGTTTTCCCGATGTTGTGGCCGGATGAACCCCTGGCGACGGCGACGAGCGGGGAATTGAGCCGCCAGGAGGACGAAATCCGGCAGCGGGAAGCGGCGAAGAAGGAGGCGGAAAGCCCCCTCAACGAAGAAGCGAAACAGAAGCTGCTCGCCACGATGGAGGCGGGCGACCTGGACGCCGCGCGGGACTTGCTCGAGGCATTGCAGAGCGACGTGACGGTGCCGTTGGACGATCGGCGAGCGCTGGAGCTGGCATTTCGCGAGGCGGTTGCCGCTCGGGTCAAGCAGATTTACGCGTCGGTCGAGCGACACGTCGACGCCGGTGATTGGGATGCGGCTCGCGAGCGGCTGGCGGCGGTCTCGAAAGTCGATGAGTCCGAAGGGCGATCGCGGGCCTATCGCGAAAACCAGAGGCGGATCGACGCAGGCGAGGCCCTGGCGTTGGTGGAAGCCTCAAAGGCGGCGGCGGATCGTCAGGCGTTCGACGAAGCGCGCCGCCTGGTTCGGCGCGCTTTGGAGCTGGATCGCACGGGAAAGGCTGCTCGTGCCTGGGAGTCGGAGCTGGCCTCCGTGATGCGGGCCGGCGTCCGCTTCGACACGTCGGGCGTCGCGGCTGATGTGTACCTCGAGGAGAAGAAGGTGGGAAATACGTCCGGCACGGTGTGGAGGCTGCCGTCGAACAAACGGGTTCGGCTTCGGCTGCAGGCCCCGGGCTATGTTCCGCGCGAGTTTCGGGAAGGGCTCAGCGCTGGACGGGTGAAGACGGTGGAGATCAAGCTGGTTCCCGCCGTTCCGGACGCGTTCTGGGTCGCTCATTTATTCGATGCGAAGACGCTGAAATGGCTCGCGTGTCGCGTCCTGCCCGACGACCGTCCTGTGATTGCGGAGTACGCTCGTACCCTGGAGACGCGGTGCCTGTCGGCCCGGCGAAAGCCAAAGAAGCGGAAGGTCTGGCAGGTGCGCATGAAGGACGGTTCGAGCCACCATGCGCTGGAGTACGCGGCCCTGGGGCAGACCGTCCGTTTCGTCGATCTGAAGACCGGCGCCACGATACGCACGAAGACGGCACAGATCGCGAAGGCTATCGAACTGGATATCGACGAGGGCGCGAAGCAATGGCTGGCCGCCGCCGGGGAAGAGGCGGCCCGTGCCGACGATCTGTGCGATGCCTTTCGGACATTCGGACGCTTCCTCGATGTGTTCCCCGACAAGATGGCGATGGTCCTAGACACGGCGGGCGATCAGCTTGCGGTGATCGCGAAGGAGCTGGCGGGCATCGTCGCGTGCGGGAGTTCGGATGCCGGGTCCACGCGGGATGCGATGGAGGTCGGCGCGCGGCTGGAGGCCGAGATCGACGCATGGCGACGCGCGGGCCAGGATCCTCCGGCGGCGCTGCTTGAGCAGAAACGGACTCGACATTAGTTCTTGCCGTCTGCAGCGCGTGCCGGGAACGGCTTGAACGGAAACCGGCGATGGATGAGTTCCGTGAAAACATCTGGGCTCCCTGGCGCATGGAGTATATCCATTCGCTCGCCGGCTCGGACGGACCGGGCTGTTTTCTTTGCGACTATCGCGATCATCCGGGCGACGACGCCGCGAATCATGTCGTCTGGCGAACGGACGAGACGATCGTCGTCATGAATCGGTTTCCCTATACGAACGGACATCTTCTGATCGCACCCTGCAGCCACAAGGGTGACTTGGATGACGTGGATGACCGCGAGATGCAGTGCTTGTGGTGGATGACGCGAGACGCCAAGCGACTCCTGGCGAACGCGCTCGGTCCACATGGTTTCAACATCGGCATGAACTTCGGGCGATGCGCGGGGGCCGGCCTGCCGGAGCACCTGCATATCCACATCGTGCCGCGATGGAACGGGGATACGAACTTCATGGCCGTGCTGGGCGACGTTCGCGTCGTGCCGCAGTCGTTGGACCGACTCTGGCAGCGCCTGCGGGAGGTGTCCGTCGAACTGAGTTTGCCCGGATCGCCTGACGGGTCCGAAGCATGACGCCTTCCACCGATCGTCCGCACGGCCTCGCCGCGTACGCCGTCTCCGACGGGCGGTCGCGCGGGCGGGTTCACGCGGAAGCGTGCGCGTCCGGGCCTCCGTTCGAGATCGATCGGCGTCGCATCATCCATTGCATGGCGTTCCGGCGTCTGATGTACAAGACGCAGGTGTTCGTGAGCGACGCGGGCGATCATTTTCGCACGCGATTGACGCATACGCTCGAGGTCGCGATGCAGGCCCGTCGTGTCGCCCGGCGGTTGGCGCTGCACGAGGGCCTTGCGGAGGCGACCGCTCTGGCGCACGACCTGGGGCATTCGCCATTCGGCCACGCGGGGGAGGCTGCTTTGCGTGAGTTGATGGCCGGCCATGGCGGGTTCGAGCACAATGTCCAATCGCTTCGTGTCGTCGATTATCTCGAACACCCCAATCCGGCTTTTCGGGGCCTGAATCTTTCGTTTGAGCTGCGCGAGTCGCTCATCAAACACCGGACGCGCTTCGATCGGCCCGACGACGGAGCGCCGCCGGACGATCAGACGGGCGCGCTTGTGGAGGCCGGCCCTTCGCCCCCGCTCGAGGGTCAGGTCGTCAATCTCGCCGATACGATGGCGTACACGCTGCACGATATTGAAGACGGAATCGGGCAGGGCGCGCTCGACGAGTCGGCCTTGGACGAATGCGCGATCTGGCGGGAGGCCGCCGAACACGTCCGCGGATCGCACCGGGGCTTGTCGCTGCATGCCGTTCGCCGCCCTGTCCTGGACCGGCTCGCGGATCACATGGTGGCGGACGCGGATCGGGAGAGTCGCCGGCGGCTCGCGCGGGTCGGCATTGAGATCGTCGACGACGCCCGGGCGTGCGAAGAGGACCTGATCGCCTTCTCCGAGGAGGTTCAGGCGGGTGTGGGGGCATTGCAGAGTCTGCTGGCGAGATCGGTCTATCGCAATCACCGCGTGGTTCGGATGGACAGCAAGGCCCGGCGGATCATCCGGGAGTTGTTTCAGGCGTATCTGGCGGAGCCCGAGCTTCTGCCGGAGCGGTTCGGGAGCCGCATCCGGGAGCAGGGCGACCACCGGGTCATTTGCGACTACATCGCCGGGATGACCGACCGGTTCTGTCAGCAGGAGCACCAGCGGTTGTTCGCCCCATTCCACTTCGAGTAGCGTCGAGGCCCCCGTGCCCGACGTCCGCGGACGACAGACCACCGCCGGAGCCACGTCCGCCACACGGGGCGGACGCCACAGCCGCTCACGATTCTCGACACGGCTTCGCAGAGGATTTGTATCCTTTGCGGCACACACTGAGTCGGTCCCGCCGCGTGGAAAAAGACATGGGAGGGGATCGCTATACGGGAGGCGACCGAGCAGGGATTCTCGGTCCAGGACGGCAACAAAGTAGCCTGACCCCGTTTCCCACAACAAAGTAGCCTGACCCCGTTTCCCACGCGGCATAGCACCATGAGCACTCC
>JBHHVX010000223.1:0-4426 GCA_046754505.1 Phycisphaerae bacterium
CGCCGGGCGCCCGCGGGGCCTGGCGCGCTTGGATGAGCCACGGCGGCATCGGCATGCCGCCTGCCTTCTCTGCTATCTCAGTCCCGCCGAAACGGGTTCCGAAGCCGACGTGCGGTACTGGCCTTCCCGGCTGATGCCGGGAGCACTGCTGTCAATCGTGGCGTGCATCATAGCACAACACCGCACATTTCGTGCCACGCGCCCGCTCGGCCCCCGGTCCTCGACTCGGCGCGACCCGCGAAGCGGGGGCGATCGCTCGGCGACCGTCGGGCAGCCGCCTGCTGCGCCGTGTCAAGGACGCACGCCGTGGACGAACGACCGCCGACGCGCGGATCTTCGGTCACGCCGATGCCGGTCCGACAAGGGCTTGGTCGAGGAGGTCGATCGTCCGGGGCGCCGCGAGATCGCCGTATGCAAGGAGCGCCTTCGGGGTGCGTGACAGCTTTGGCGGCGGGGTGCCACGGGCAGCTTGTCTGCCCGTGTCCGTGAGAGGCACTGTCCGTCGATGCACTGGCGGACAAGTCGCCAGTGGCACCCATCGGGGCAGTCGGGCGTTGCCGCCAGGACTGTCATGGACCCCGGATTCGACGCGAAGCGGACCGTTCCTTGACGGTGTCAAGGTGGGGACCTATGATGCGCGGTTCGGCAACAAGGTCGTCTTCGCGAACCGCGGCGCGTCTGCCGGAGTGAGTCGGAATGGCTGTCAGCAAGGCGCTGTTGGACAAGTTGGTCTGCCCCAGTTGCAAGGCGGCTGTGGACCCGGTCGAGGCCGAGGCAGGGGAGGATGTGCAATCGTGGCTGGTTTGCCGCGGCTGCGGCCTTCGCTTTCCGGTCCGCGATGACATTCCGCAGATGCTCATTGACGAGGCGTCTCCGCCGAAAGCGCCGCGGACCGAGAAATAATCGCCCCCAACGAGGCAATCCCTGACAGACCATGTTCGCCATCATTTCAGACATTCACGCGAATCTTGAAGCACTGCGCACGGTCCTGAGTGACATCGACCGGCGGGACATCAAGACGATCTATTGCCTCGGCGATATCGTCGGGTACGGGCCCGATCCCGCGGAGTGTCTCGATTTGATCGCCGAACGCACGACGGTGAGCCTTTGCGGCAACCACGACCATGCGGTGTTTTACGAGCCTACGAATTTCAACGCGAGTGCAGAGCGGGCGTGTTACTGGACGCGGCAGACTTTGGAAGAGGCGACCGACATCGAGCGGCGAAACCAGCGGTGGCGGTTCCTCGGCGAGCTGTCGCCTCGGCGCGCGGTGGATGGGATGCTTCTCGTTCACGGGTCTCCACGCAAGCCGATCAACGAGTATCTGTTTCCGGATGACGTCTACACCAACCCCCACAAGCTGCTGTCAAACTTCGAGCGCTTCGATCAGATGACCTGTTTCTGCGGACACACGCACGTGCCGGGTGTGTTCGTGGACGATCCTTACTTCGAGCCGCCGGACGAACTGGGAGAAAGCCCGAAGTACGTGCTCGGCGACGAAAAGGTCATCGTCAACGTCGGCTCCGTCGGCCAGCCTCGGGACCGCGACCCACGGGCGGCGTATGTCGTCGTGGAGGACAATGTGCTGGAGTTCATCCGAATCGAATACGACATTGACGTCACCGCCCGGAAGATCCACGACAACGCTCACCTCGACGACTTCCTCGGAAACCGGCTGTACGACGGAAAATGACCCTGTCTGTTCCACGCAATGACCCGGCGCGCCTCCGCGGCGGATCCGACCCCATGCACGCGGCAGCCGCGACGGGAGACCTCTGACTCGATGCAATCCGACGGCAGACGCACATTGCTGGCCACCGTGCTTTGCGTGGTGGTGATGGTGGGGTGGGTTCAGCTCTACAAGTATCTCTACCCTCCGAAAGAGATCGCCGCCGTCACCACGACGACGGCGCCGGTCGGGCCGGAGGAGCGCCTGGCCGCCACCAGCGCGCCGGCCGGCGCGGGCGAACTTGGTCCCGACTATGTTCCGGTCCCCACCGCCAGCCGTCCCGGAGAGCCTCCGGCCGAGTCCAACGGACTCCGTTTTGTTGGCGGCGACGCACCGCAGACCGTGGTCATCGGCGACGATCGGCAACCCGGCGAGGTCGCGGACCCCTCCCACCCGGACGCCGGAGTGGCGGAGAATCCGTTCGAATTCCGATTTGTCGTCACAAACGTCGGCGCTGGCGTCGAGTCTGTGACGCTCTCGCACCATCGCGCGCACGTGGCCAGGAATCGAAAGCACCCCGACCACGACCCCTACGAACTGGTTCGACCCGTCACAGACGAGGACGCGAACGATCGCTATGTCTCGTTCACAATGGAACGGATCCGTGTGGACGATCGAGAATTGTCGCTTCGGGGAGCCGTCTGGTCCCTTTCGCAGACCTCCGATCGTGGCGGCAAATCGGCCACGCTGGAGGCCACCATCCGCGATGAAGACAGGGACCTCTTGCGCCTCCGGAAGACGTTTCACGTGCCGGCCGGGTCGCGCGAGGCGGCGATCGCGATTGAGGTCGAAAACCTGTCCGACAAGCCGCACCGGGTCATGCTGACGGAGGCCGGGCCGATCGGCGTTTCTCAGGCGGACCTTCGGTACGATTATCGCCGCGCCGTGACGGGCGTGCTGGGTGCGGATGGGCAGATCATCCTCGGCGAGAAACCAACACGCAAGGAGGTGTTTGCGGCCAAGGAGGACGAAGCACCCCACGTCAAGGTCCTGCGCTGCGACGACGATCAACACCCGGTCTGGGCCGCGGTCGGCAACAAGTATTTCGCCGTCATCCTCGCGCCGGAGCCTCACGGCCGGGACGCTCGTTATCCGGCGTTTCTCCGAAAGCTGACGGCGCTCACGCGCCTCGATGCCACCGGCAAGGACGACCTGACGTTCGAATATGTCCTCGACAACGGGGCGCCGCTGGCGCCGGCCGGCTCCGCCACGTACGACATCCGTGCCTACTGCGGCCCCAAGAACCGGGAGGTGCTGGAGGCGTTCGGCTCGGACCGCGACTACTACGTCGTGACGAATGCGGACCGGCGGTCCTGCAACATCGAGTTCATCAGCACGGCGATGCTCTGGCTGTTGACAAATGTCGAAAAACTGGTCGGCAACTACGGCATCGCAATCATCATCCTGGTCATCATCGTCAAGCTGATCCTTCACCCCGTGAGCAAGCGCGGCCAGATTCATATGATGCGCATGCAGAAGGGGATGGCTCAGCTTAAGCCGAAGCTCGACGTCATCCAGAAACAATTCAAGAACGACAAGCAGCAGCTTCAGAAAGAGACGATGAAGCTCTATCGGGAAGAGGGCATCAACCCGGCCGGGCAATTCCTGGGCTGCCTGCCGATGGCGCTTCAGATGCCAATCTGGATCGCACTGTGGTCGACATTGAATACCAATGTCGACATGAGACATCAGCCGTTTTTCTTCTGGATCCGTGATCTGTCCGCGCCGGACGCCCTGATGACGTTTCAGCACGGCTTCAAGATCCCGCTGATCGGTGCGTTCATGGGTGGCCCCATCGTCGCACTGAATCTGCTGCCCATCATCATGGCCATCACGATGTATGCGCAGCAGAAACTCACCAAGAAGCTGACCCAGCCCGACCAGCCGGTCAAACCTGTCGTCGATGCCGACGGCAAGCCCGTGGTCGACCAGCAGGCCCAGATGCAGAAGATGATGGGCTTCATGATGGTGTTCATGGGGCTGATTTTTTACAACTTTCCCAGCGGCCTGAACCTCTACATCCTGACGAGCAACCTGCTGGGGATTCTCGAACAGTGGCAGATCCGAAAGCACATCCGCGAAAAAGAGGCCAGTGGCGAGTTGCTCAAACCGAAAAAGAAGACCGGATTCGACGCCGGCCCGTCACGGCCCTCGTTTATTGAGCGGCTCCAGAAGAAAGCCGAGCAGGCACGACAGGCGAGCGTTCAAAACCCCGAGCGCACTCGAAAGAAGAAGGGCAAGCGGCAAAAGCAGCCACGGTTCTAGCCGGCCCCACTTCGGCCGCGGCTGTGTGAGTTCCTCGCATGGGACAGGGCCGCTGCCGCTGCCCGGTGCTAGCGCCGGCATGAGGAGTTCGCGCGGGCGGAAACGGCATCAGCCGGTCGCGCCGCCGATGGGTCAACGACGCCCTTGGCCGGGGCCGGAACCGCCGCTATAGTATCGGTTGTAGATCGGTCGAGTGGCGGACCCGCGAGGGTCGCGTGCCCGTCCGTCGAGGCATCGTTCGGCGGGGTTCGTCCTGGCCTGCCGGGGCTTGTCCGCCGGGCCTCACCACCGTGTGTGTGCGGCTCGGATGTGTTCGGCGCGGCGCCGACCGACCGTGTGATTTGTCCTGTGGGAGAGGTGGCTGAGTGGCTTAAAGCGACGGTTTGCTAAACCGTTGAGCGGGTTTACGCCTGCTCCGTGGGTTCGAATCCC
>JBHHVX010000224.1:0-4397 GCA_046754505.1 Phycisphaerae bacterium
CTTGATGGACGGAAACTGCTTGGCGCCGAAGAAGTCCGGACTCCGCAGGTGCTTGTCCCGCTTGCGGTCATTGGTGTCGACGCTCCGCGTCTTGACCTTGATGTTCAACGAACTTTTTGAGATGTCGTCATCGTCGAAAGTGAAACTGCCCGAGACATCGTTGAAGCGACCGTGAAAATACGAGACGTTCAAGTGCTTGATGCGGAAGGTCACGGTCGAGTGTTGCTTGTCCACATTGAATGTGTCCGCGCCGGCCACCGAGGCGACCGGCGCCGCGCACGCGATGAGACACGATACGATGATCATGGCGATTCCATGGACGCGAGGCTTCATGCTGTCTCCCTTGTCTTTGTCTGTTACGACTGCCCGAACGACCGGTCGTCCCCCGATGCGCTCGTCTGCCCGGCCCGCTCGACAGAGAGCGAATCGGCCGGTGCCATCCACTACAACGCTCGCCCCGGCGGATTTATTCCCGCCTCGTCCGGCGGCCACTGTCGCTGCCCCGAGCGCCCCGATCCAGACACATCAACCGGAAACGACCGGCATCAGCCGGGCCACGCCCGCCAACGCGATGATGCCCAGCCCGAGCAGGATATTGAGAAGCAGCCAGCGTGAGGCATGGCGGCGAATGCCCTCGAACGCCGGCGCCCGGCCCGTCAGGGCGCTGCCGATGAAGAAGACGCCGAACGCCAGCACGATCTTGGCCGCCATCACCATGTGATAGGCACCTTGGCCATGGTGCCGTGGCATGGCGTACAAGGCGTAATTCGCAAATCCCGTCACCAGGAGGATTAACAACGCAATGAGAAACAACCGTCCGTAACGCCGCCGCACGGCGTCCCGCAAGGTTCGCCGTGCGGCGTCCGGCAGCTCGCCGGCCGCGGGCAGCAACACGAATCGGGCGAACACCGCCCCGCCAACCGCCAGCACCGCGCCGACGATGTGAAGCCACCGCAGCACAAGACTCAGCCCATCAATATCGCTCATCCGAGACCCCGCACGGCATCAGTCGATCCGAGCCGCGTACTCCCGCAATTCCTCTCGAAAGCTCCGCAGCCGCAGGCCGAAGGCCTCCTCGATCGGCCGCGTGTCGCACACCGAATCCTCCTGAGACATCTGCACCTGACCGACGTTGAACCGCAACGGCCCCGGCAGGATCGGCAGCCGCATCACCGTCCGCGCCATCAGTTCGGCAAGGCGCACCGGCTGGCCCACCATCGGCTTCCACCGTTTCGCGCCGGGAATCGTGTCCCGGCAGAGGCGATAGAGCTCCTTCCAGCTCATCGCCTCGGGGCCGCCCAGATCGTAGACCTGGCCGATCGTCTCCGGTTTGCCCAGCGCGGCCACCGCGCACTCGGCCACGTCCCGCACCGACACCGGCTGCACGAGATGTTGACCCGTCCCAAAATAGGGAATAACCGGAAACGGCGCCGGCAGAAACCCCAGCGCCTTGACGGTCGCGTCACATACGAACGTCTTCATCATCCGCATGAACTCGCCGTCGTATCCGTGAATGATGCTGGGGCGGAGAATCGTCCAGTTCAACCCGCTGTCACGCACCGCACATTCGGCCGCCCACTTCGTGCGATGATATTCGCTCGCCGCGTACAGACGCGTGCCCAGCGCCGAGACGTACACCAGCCGGCCAACGCCCGCCGCGCGGCACGCCTCGACCACCCGCTGCGTCCCCTCGACGTGGATCCGCTCAAACGTCTGTCCCCGCAGCCGTCGCTCCTGGATAATCCCCACCAGGTGGATGGCCGCCTGGGCTTCCTTGGCCGCCGTCGCCAGCGCCGCGCCGTCGAACAGGTCGCCCCCGATCGCCGCCACCCGGTCTTCGGCAAGCCCGTCCGTCTGATGCCGCAGCCGAGGTGCATCCCGCACCAGGCACGCCGCCGTGTAGCCACCCGAAACCAGTTCACGCACGACGTAACGGCCGACAAATCCCGTCGCACCAGTCACCAGAACGCGGGCGTTGAAGACCTCCGTCGCGTCCGCCCCCTCCGCACGTGTCTCGTCCGTCGGCGATTCCGTCACATCGACTCCCATCGCTACCGCGGTCCGATCGCCTCGATCTCCCGAGCCAGGGCGAAGTCCTTGTCCGTCAGGCCGCCGGCGTCATGGGTCGTCAGCGACACCCCCACCGAAGGATACGTCAGAATCACGTCCGGATGGTGACCGGCCCGCTCCGCCAGAACCGCCACCCGCGTGACAAAGCCCAGCCCGCTGAGAAAGTTTCCGCATCGAAACGTCTTGGAGATTCCGGGCTTGCCGCCGACCTCCGCCGCCTGCCATCCCGGAAGCCCTCGCAGTGCAGCGCTAACCTCGTCCTCGGAAAGCATGTCCGTCCCTCTAAACCGGCGCAACGCCCGAATACTAGTCGCCCCGCCGCACTCGGTAAACCTCCGGTCGGATCGCACGGCCAGGACCGGATCGGGCATCCTCCATCGCGATTCGAGCCGGGTGCCACTGGCGGCTTGTCCGCCAGTGCCTCAGCGCTACGTCACGCTTGATCGTGGTGGCGAGCATCGGCGTCGCAGCGCCCCTCAGCCTGTGGTATAACGAGCCTCCGAGACACGGCTCGGCCGGTCAATGACTCCCGTCGTGCCGGACGCCCCCTTATCCCTGCTGATGGACGGAGATGCGCCATGCTCATGCCATTCAACCCCGAACCCTATGTCGATTTTGATGAGGACGGCCCGCGCAAGCAGATGATCGACGCCCTCACGCGGGTCCGCTCCCGGTTGGGTCGATCCTATCCGCTGCGAATCGGCGGCAAGACAATCGAAACGACCGGAACGATCGAGTCGATCAACCCGGCCCAAACCGACGAGGTCGTCGGGAGGGTGAGCCGGACGGACCGTGATCGCGCGGAACAGGCCATCGGCGCCGCGGAAGCGGCGTTCAAGACGTGGTCGCGGGTCGATCCCGATGTCCGTGCCCGATATCTGATCAAGGCCGCGGCGATCATCCGGCGGCGACTCTACGAGTTTGCGGCGTGGGAGGTGTTCGAGGAGTCGAAATCATGGATCGAGGCCTACGCCGACGTCTGTGAAGCCATCGACTTTCTCGATTTTTACGGCCGGGAGATGATGCGGCTGGGTGGACCCCGGCCCGTCACCCCCTTTCCCGGCGAGGAGAACGAGGTCCGCTACATCCCGCTCGGCGTGGGCGTGATCATCCCGCCGTGGAACTTCCCGCTGGCGATCATGGCCGGCATGACCTCCGCCGCAATCGTGACGGGGAATACGGTCGTCTTGAAGCCCGCCAGCACGGCCCCGATCGTTGCCGCCCGGTTCGTCGAGGTCATGGAGGAGGTCATGTTGCCGCCGGGCGTGTTGAACTTCTGCCCCGGCCCCGGCGGCGAAATCGGCGACACCCTCGTCGAGCACCCTCGCACGCGCTTTGTCGCCTTCACCGGCTCGCGCGAGGTCGGCGTCGGCATCCATGAAAAGGCCGCCCGGGTCCGAGAGGGCCAGATCTGGCTCAAGCGGACGATCCTGGAGATGGGCGGCAAGGATTGCATCGTCGTCACCGAGCACGCCGATCTCGAGGCCGCCGCCGCAGGCGCCGTCGCGGCCGCGTTCGGGTTTCAGGGCCAGAAGTGCTCGGCGTGCAGCCGCCTGATCGTCGACGACAAGGTCCACGACGCCCTCGTGGAGAAGGTGGTCGAGCGTGCCGCTCGGCTGACCGTCGGCAACCCGACGACGCCGGAAAACTACGACATGGGCGCCGTCATCGACCGGGCCGCCTATGACAAGATCGTCGGCTACATCAGGATCGGCGAGAGCGAAGGCAAGCAGGTGCTCGGCCGGTCCGCGGCCGACCTCCAGACGCCAAAGGCCGGCTACTTCATCCCGCCGACCGTCTTCACCGGCATAGGGCGGGACGACCGCCTTGCGCAAGAGGAAATCTTCGGTCCCGTCCTGGCTGTCATAAAAGGCAAGGGTCTGGATGACCTGCTCGACATCGCCAACGGCACCGATTATGGCCTGACCGGCGCGATCTACAGCAACGACCGGGCCGAGCTGGAGCGCGCCCGGCATGAGTTGCACGTCGGCAACCTCTACCTCAACCGCAAGTGCACCGGCGCCCTCGTCGACGTCCAGCCCTTCGGCGGCTTCAACCTGTCCGGCACCGACAGCAAGGCCGGCGGCCGCGACTACCTGCCGCTCTTCATGCAGGCCAAGAGCATTTGCGAGCGGTGGTAAGACGCGATCCGAGCGCGTAGAATACCGCTGGAACGAGAATCCCTTCTCGTTCCCGCCTTCCACAGGAATCCCTTCCTGTGCGCCGATAGCCGTACCCACTTGCCCTGTGCCGCTGGAACGAGAATCCCCTCCCGCTGGAACGAGAGTCCCCTCCCGCTGGAACGAGAATCCCTTCTCGTTCCCGCC
>JBHHVX010000225.1:0-4354 GCA_046754505.1 Phycisphaerae bacterium
TCCCTTCCTGTGCGCCGATAGCCGTACCCACTTGCCCTGTGCCGCTGGAACGAGAGTCCCCTCCCGCTGGAACGAGAATCCCTTCTCGTTCCCGCCTTCCACAGGAATCCCTTCCTGTGCGCCGATAGCCGTACCCACTTGCCCTGTGACAGGGGAAGGATTCCCATCGGTTGGGACCGAGAAGGGATTCTCGGTCCAGCACGACCATTCGGCTGAGACCGAGAAGGAACTCTCGGTCCGGCACCCTCCTGGCCAGGACGCGGCGCTTTCCAGTATACTGCTGACACGACGGACGAAGACGGCGGCCGGTGGAACCGGCCCGTGCTCGGCCCGACCGGACAACGGAGACATGCGGCCATGAAGTTTTTTCTGGATACGGCGAACCTGGACGAAATCCGCGCCGGCGTCGAGATGGGCATCGTCGACGGCGTGACGACGAATCCGAGCCTGGCCTCGAAAGAGTTGAAGGGGCTGGACTTCAAGACGCTGGTCAATCGAATCTGCGAAGTCGTTCCCGGACCGGTGTCGGCCGAGGTCATCTCGACGACATGTGACGAGATGGTCGCCGAGGCCCGCGAGGTCGCCAAGATCGCCGACAACGTCGTCGTCAAGCTGCCGACCATCCCCGAAGGCGTCAAGGCCCTGAAGCGCTGCGTCGACGAGGGCATCCGGGTGAACATGACGCTGATCTTTCAGCCGCTCCAGGCGCTGATCGTGGCCAAGATCGGGGCGACCTATTGCTCGCCGTTTCTCGGCCGGCTCGACGACATCGGTCAGGACGGCATGGCCCTGATCGAAGAAATCCGCCAGATCTACGACAACTACACCTTTCGCACCGAAATCCTCGCCGCCAGTCTCCGCCACCCGCTGCACGTCGTTCAGGCCGCCCAGGCCGGCGCCGACATCGGCACCATGCCCTACGCCGTCTTCAAGAAGCTCCTCAACCACCCCCTGACCGACATCGGCCTCGAGCGCTTCCTGGCGGACTGGAAGAAGACGCGCTCCTGAACCCATCGCACCGGTGCGCCGGACCACGCCCGGTGTTCAGAACTGGAAGTAGATGAACGGCACCGTGTTCCCGGACGAGAAGAGCACCAGCACCACAATCCACGCCGCGTACCCCACTCCGGCGACGGGTGCCGGAAGCACCCGAATCGGCCGGCCCCGTCGAACCCACTCCTCATGGAACTGCATGACCGCCATGAGCAGCAGCAGCACCAGCATCGGGAGCTTGCTCGGCAGCCAGGTCGGTTCGGCCACGGTCGCCGGAACAAACAGGTGCGCAACGTAATAAGACGCCCGTGTCAGCGCGGCCGTAGCCGGCTCGGGCTCGAGCGCTCCCGGCGGCGTGAGCGGCCGGCACCGGAAGAAGACCCACGCCACGTGCACGGTCAACAACGTAAGGCCCCAGGCCCCCGCGACCCGCAGACGACGCAACCAACACCGGGAGTCCAACCCTATCGCCGGCGGCGGCGAGTCGGACACACCCCGCGCCGCCGATCGGTCGCCCTCGCGGCGTGACCGCCGGAACACGACCAGCGCCACGCCGTGCAACGCCCCCCAGACGACGAACGTCCAGCTCGCACCGTGCCACAGACCTCCCAGCAGCATCGTGATCATCAGATTTCGGCGGGTGCACCACCGACTGCACCGCGATCCGCCAAGCGGAATATAGAGGTAATCCCGAAGCCACGTGGACAGCGAGATATGCCAACGCCGCCAGAAATCGGAAAGCCCGACCGCCAAATAGGGGCTGGCGAAGTTCAGAGGCAGGTCGTAGCCCAGCATGCCGGCCAGCGCGATGGCCATGTCGCTGTAGCCGGAGAAATCACAGTAGATCTGCCCCCCATAGCAGAACATGGCGAGCCACAGATCACGCGTCACGAACGCGGTCGGGTCGGCGAAGACCGGATCCACCAGCATCGCCAGGTTGTCAGCGATGAGCGTCTTTTTGGTCAGGCCGATCAGCAACAGGACGGCGCCCCGCTCGATCCGCCGCCAGTCGAACCGCGTCCGCTCGGCCAGTTGCGGCAGGAACTCGTGGGCCTTGACGATCGGACCGGCGACAAGCTGCGGGAAGAAGGCCACAAACAGGGCGAAGGCGATGGGGTCGCGACACGGCGCGGTCCGCCGGCGGTAGATATCGACGGTGTAGCTGAGGGTCTGGAACGTGTAGAAGCTGATGCCGACGGGCAGAAGGATGCCCAGCGTCGTCAGGTCGGTGTGCACGCCGCCGGCCAGCAGAAGCTCGCGCAAGGACAGCACGAAGAAGTCCGCGTACTTGAACACGGCCAGCACGCCGAGATTACCGACGAGGCTGACGGCGAGCAGCCCCTTGCGGCGCCGGCCGTCCTCGACGCGCGCCAGTGCCATCCCCACGAAAAAGTCCAGCAGGGTGGAGAAGAGAATCAGGCTGATCAGCCACACGTTCCACGACATGTAGAACAGGTAGCTGGCGATCAGCAGGAGGATGTGGCGTCCCCGCCGGCTCGGAATCGCCCAGTGGCCGGCGAAAACCGCCGCGAAGAACATCGCGAAGGGCCAACTGGAGAAGTTCACGGCAACACGACACGCCGCCGCTCATTTCGCGCGACACGCCCCGACCCACGATCGATCACGCCGTCCGACACGAGGCGCTCCGCCACATAGCGGCTGATCGCCCGCGCCAGCGGAACCCCGACGTGCAGCTCATTCCGAAAGTCTCGATTGCGGCGCGGCATGGGAACGGCACGCGTGTCGACGAACGGCACGCCGTGCGCCTGACACACCCGTTCGATGCGAGTGACGATCTTCGGCTCGACGGCACGCCAACGCAATTCTGTCATCGGGCTGTTCGGCAGGTAGGCCACGACGACCTCCACGTCCCGGCGGCGCAACCCGTCCAGCAGGGCGTCGAACCGGCCGAAACAACTCGCGCTGGCAGCGTAGGGCACGGTCTGCTTGTAGTTCTTCGGCTGACAGCGTCCCGTGTCGATCATCCACTGCAGCGTGCCGTGGCGACGACCGTCCATCCAAGGATGCCTATACCCGTCCGTCGGAATCGGCCGGGCCAGACGCTGGCGCTGCTCGCGGGCCCATTGGGCGTGCTTCGGAAGCAGCCCGGCCAGTCGCTCCTGACAATAAGACTTTAGTTCGTACCGCCGATTGAACAGCGTCCAGCCGGCGCCGATCCGAGCGCGGACGAAACGCTCCAGTATGTCCCCGGACGGTCCTTCACGAAGAAATGAATCGATCAAATCCCGAAAACCGAAGAGAAACATGGCGGCCTGCTTGGGGAGGTAATTCGCCTGAAACTCGCCGGCGTTAACCCCCAGCACCACCAGCCGGGGACGACGCTCGGCAAACAACTCCCGTGCCAGAATCTGCCACTCCGCCGTCTTGGCACCGTCGATCGCCAGGTTGTACGTCCGCAGACCCGTGACTGATTCGAATTCCCGCGGCACCAGCGCGTCGGCCGCTCGGGACGACCCCATGAGCACGACCTCCGGCATCGAGCCACGGCGCAGAATCGCCGGCCGACGATAGTAGGCCCGGAGTCCCCATCGGGGGTCGTATCGGATGAGCGTGCCGTCCATCCGCGCGACGATCCGGTCCACCGCCAGGAGCGTCAGCACGGTCGTGACGACGACGACCCATCGTCTTCGGCTGCGGGAGTTCGACATTCCCAATGGCGGGGTCCATACGACGGCGCACGACGTCAACCTCCGTTTCTATCGACATCCCCCACGCGACCGGTCCAGCCGCTCCCGGGGAACGGGGGCCGTGACACTCACGGCGGCTTCGATGAGCGACTGTAGCGTTGGCCCCCCGTGGCCAACGGCGCGCGGGTGCCACTGGCAGGGCAATCGCAAGGATCGTACAGCGGCTGGTTTCCCACATTTCGCCGGAGCCGCGAACCGCGTTCCCAGTGTTCTGTGCAGCAAGGAGGGCGCCGACGAACACGCAATCCATGCGCGAGATCCTTTCTTGCGATCGCCCTGGTGCCACTGCAGGCTCTGATCTCGGTGCGCATGCTACGCGCGCGGCCGCCCGACTGTCCAGAACGTTTCTCGCGGGCGGCCGGCACCGAATCGGGGAGCATCGGCGTCCCGCCGGTGTGTCTGCTGTGCTGGGTGCCACGGGCAGCTTGCCTGCTCGTGTCCGTGCCGCTCGCTTACGGTCGCGGTTCGGTTCGGGCCTGTTCTGTCCGCCGCGAATGTCGCGGCGCGGGCGAGGCTTGCCGCCGCCGGCACTGGGCCGTTATATAGAGGTCACGGCCCGTCGAATGACGGCAGGCGATTGTGGCCTGTTACGAGGCTTGGCCGTTTGGCGAAAGAAGACGATGGACCTCGACGCCCTGCAGCAACTCCTGGAC
>JBHHVX010000226.1:0-4267 GCA_046754505.1 Phycisphaerae bacterium
CGGCGTCCCGCCGGTGTAGCTCCTCTGAAAACGCGTGCATGGCTTGCCCGCACACCCCGCCCATCCCAGCGTGACGGGATGCCATATCGCGTCGCCTTCGGCCTGGTCGTCTGGGCAGGTCTCACCGCGACCGCCACCGCGGGACCTCACAGCAAGGCCGTCCGCCAACCGCATGTGAAAACTCAAGCCTATGCCGACCGGGAGGCGATCACCCCCGGAGAACCCCTGCAACTGGCGGTCTCCCTGCAAATGGACAAAGGGTGGCATGTATACTGGCGGAATCCGGCCGGAACCGGAATGCCCACCCAGATCACCTGGACCGCGCCTCCCGGCTACCGCGTCGGACCGCTGCGATATCCCGTCCCCGAGGTGAAGTACGACAAGATTTTGAAAGAGCACTCGTTCATCCACGAAGGAACAGCCCTGTTTCTGACGACGATCGACGTCCCCGAATCGGCCGCGAGCGGCCCGGTGGAGTTCAAGGCGGAGGTCACCTGGCTCGTCTGCCGGAAGAACTGTGTCCCCGGCAATACGACCCTGTCGCTGACCTTGCCCGTGGCGGCAAAAGGCGCCGCGTCCAAGCCGGCCAACACAGACCTGTTCGAGCAGGCCCTGGCCGCCTTGCCGCTCCCCGTAGCGAAGGCCTCCTATGTCAAGCTCAGTGCCGCGATCGACCGGGACGCCGTCAAGCCCGGTGACACATTCACGGCAACCCTCTCCGTCAAGATCAGGACGGGCCACCACATCCAGTCCGACAAACCGGCGCAGGAGGGATTGATTCCCACCACCCTCTTCGCGTCGGTCGAACCGGCCGACGCGTTCGAGCTGGGCGACGTCGTTTATCCTAAGGCCCACGTCCGAAACGACCCCCTGCTCGGCCGGATGAGCGAATACACCGGAAAGGTCGATTTTCGCATTCCCATCGAGGTCTATGAAGACGCCGGCAACACCCCGCGCTGGATTCGCGGTGTGTTCCGCTATCAGGCCTGCAACGACCAAGGCACCTGTTACCCGCCGGAAAACGTCGCCTTTGCCGTCCCTATCCGAATGGGGGGCGGCGTCGCGCCGACCGATTCGGCCGCCGCGCCGCGGCCCGCCAAGGCGCCGGAACCGCAGGATCAAGCCGCACCGGCGACGGCTCAACCGCACACCGGCACGCTAGACCGGTTCGAGGCATGGCTCCTCGGTTTTGGCTACCTCGGGGCGCTGGTGGTCGCGCTGATCGGCGGCATCATCCTCAACCTGATGCCCTGCGTCCTGCCCGTGATATCGCTCAAGATCCTGTCGTTCGTCCGCCAGGCCGACGAGGACCGCAGCCGAATCCTTCAACTCGGACTCGCCTACTGTGCCGGCATCCTCGTCTTTTTTGGATTCATTGCGACCTTGTACTGGCGCGCGGGAACGGGTTGGGGTCAGTTGTTCCAACGTCCCCGCGTCATCCTCGGTCTGGCCGCCGTCGTGACCGCCTTTGCGCTCAGCCTGTTCGGCGTCTTTGCCCTCTTCACGCCGAAGGTCATCAACCGGCTCGGCCAGAAAGCGGAAGGCGAAGGGGCGCTGTCGGCGTTTTCAACCGGCGTCCTCGCGACCTTCCTCGGAACAGCATGCACCGCCCCGTTTCTCAGTGCAGCCCTGGGGGCCGCCAGCAAGTTTCCGGCCGCTCAGGGCGCCGGCATTTTCTTCACCGTCGGCGTCGGCATGGCGCTGCCTTTCTTCGCTCTTTCAGCAAGGCCGGGCTGGCTCAAGTACGTGCCAAAACCGGGACCCTGGATGGCCACCTTTGAAGTCGTCATGGGCTTCTTGCTGCTGGGCACTGTCGTTTGGCTCCTCTACCCGCTCGGCGGACAACTGGGTGACTACGGCCTGCTGATGGCGATCATCTTCCTGTTGGCAGTCGCGACGGCTGCGTGGATCAGGGGAAGGATCGAGTTCGGCGCGCCGCCGGCCCGGAAGCTCAAGCTCAACCTCGCGGTCGCCGCCGTCCTCATCCTGGGATGGATGGCGCCGTTTCGATGGATCTCGACCATCTCCGAGCTGCAGGCCGACCAGACCGAACGCACCGACCTCATCGCTCGTGGCACCCTGGCCAAGTATGGTCGCAGCCTCGACTGGTCCAAGGGCATTCCCTGGCAACACTACGTCCCGGACCTGGCGCTCCAGGATGTGCGAGACGGGTACACGATCTTCGTCGACTACACCGCGAGATGGTGCGTCAACTGCAAGACCAACCTCAAGACCTCGATCGATCGCGAGGAGACGATCCAGGTCATGCGCGAGCAGAACGTGATTCCCTACGAGGCGGACTACACGAACTACGCCCCGGCAATCACGCGCGACCTCAAACATTTCGGACGCGACGGCGTGCCCCTCTATCTCGTCTATAAACCCCATGACCCCGACAATCCCGAGATTCTGCCCGTCATCCTCACACCGCAGGATGTCGTCGACGCTTTGAAACGCGCCGGGCCAAGCCGCCCCACGCGGCAGACCCTCGCCAAAGGACCAAGGCCGGAACCCAAGGCGGAGAAGTCGCAATAGGCAAGCCCCCCCAGGGCTCACCACGCGCATGCCGCTGCAAACCCGCTATAATCAGTCACATGGCCGACACGCCCCCATCGCCGGACGTCCACCTCTTGCCCGACAAGGTCCTCGCCATCGGGACCTATGGCGAGACCGTCGCGGCGTACCGCTATCTCGTCTTGGCCGAAAAAGCCGCCACCGAGGGCGAACGCCGGGAGTTTGCCGCCATGGCCGATGAGGAGCAGTGCCACAAGCAACGCCTCCAGAAGCTCCTCTATGACTTCTATCCCGACGCCGACTTCTATCTGACCCCCGAAGACAAGAACCTCGTCGTAGATGGCCCCCGCCTGCTCGATGTGCGCGACGCCGACTCGTTCGCGCTGGCGATGCGCATGATCCTCGCGTCTGAGCGCAAGACCGCCGCATTCTACGCCAGGCTGAGCAAGCTTGTCTCCGAGGACCAGTTGTGCAGCCTGTTCCACGAACTGGCCCAGGAGGGCGTGGAACACTATCAACGCCTCCGGGCACTGACTGTACACACCCACGTCCCGGACCCGTCCGCCGACGGGTCTTGACCTACATCGCGCGGCGATAGACCGCCAGCAGATCGTCGCTGCAAACCGGTCGTGGATTGAAGCCCGCGGTCCATTGCTCCGCCGCCAGCACCGCAAGCACCGGCAACAGGGAGTCCTTCACACCGCACTCGGACAAACGCCGGGGCAACCCCGCTGCATCGAGCAGATTCGACAGCCGCGACGCCAGGCGATCGGCGTCCCCATCCAGGTCGGCGTACGGATTGGGCCCGTCAGCCGCGTTGAACCGGACGACGTGCGGGAGCATGATGCCGACCGCGAGGCCATGGACGACCCCGCACTGGGCCGTCAGCGGGTTGGCGCAGGCGTGCGCCGCCCCCAGCATCGACCGCTCGATCGCTCCGCCCGCCAGATGAGCACCGAGGAGCATCTCAGCCCGGGCGTCGCCGTCATACTGATCACGAAGGACCGATTCGAAGGCCGACGTGAGTCGCCGCCACGCCTCACGCGAGAACGCCCGAGAGACGCCGCTGCGTCGAGTCGTCGCGGCGGTCTCGACCGCGTGTGCGACGGCATCGATGCCGGCGGCAGCGGTCACCCGGCCGGGAGCCGTCCGCGTCAGGTCCGGATCGAGGATTGCGATCCGCGGTCGCAGCCCGCCTTCAAATGGAAGACGCCTGTCTCCACATGCCATCTTCCCATGCGTCTCGGGGTCGCTGATCAACGCGAACGACTGGGCCTCGCTCCCGGTTCCGGCGGTCGTCGGCGCCGCGATCGACGGCAGCATCGGCTTCGTCGCCTTACCCTCGCCACGATAGTCCCGAATCTCCCCGCCGTTGGTCAGGATGAGGTTGATGCCCTTGGCGCAGTCCATCGCGCTCCCGCCGCCCAGAGCCATGATGAAATCGACGTTGGCCGGACGCGCAGCCCGCACGCCCGCATCAATATCCTCCGCCGTCGGATTCTCACGGGCGCCGTCAAACACGGTCACGCAGAGGCCCGCCTCGTGCAGGTGCGCGACGGCCGTGTCTACATGCCCCGCGGCAGAAACACCCGCATCGGTCACCAGCAGGACCCGCGAAGCACCTGCATCTCGCGCCAGCGCCCCGACCTTCCCCAGCGCCCCGGCGCCGAACACCACCCGCACCGGCGATTCGCCAAGGATCTCCGGCATCATGCGCATCCGACTCCCAGTTCTCAGTTTTCAGTTCTCAGTT
>JBHHVX010000227.1:0-4171 GCA_046754505.1 Phycisphaerae bacterium
TGCGGCACCTTCGGGTTCACGTTGGACTCGAAGCCATACTCCACAGGAGAAACGCTGTTCCAGAAGGTCGGCGGGCGCTGCGCCACCAGCTCGATCCGCTCGATCGCCTTGATGCTTTTGTAACCGTATTTCCACGGCACGACGAGCCGGATCGGGGCGCCGTTTTGCTTCGGCAGCGGCTGTCCGTAGATCCCCGTCGCCAGCAAGGCCAGTTCGTTCCGGGCCTCGTCCAGCCGAAGTCCTTCGTGATAAGGCCACGGATAGGTACTACCCGACTGCTGCCCCGGCGCCTGCTTTGGACGGAGAAACGAAACGAACCGAACGTACTTCGCCTGGGGCAGAGGCTCGACCGCATCGAGCAGCAGGCGGAGCGGAAAACCGGTCCACGGCACCGCCATTGCCCACGTTTCCACGCACCGGTGACGATAGAGCCGCTCCTCGAGGGGAAACCGCCGCACCAGATCATCAACGTCGAAACGCTTCGGATGCCGGACCAAACCCGAGACCTCCACCGACCACGGATAGGTGACCAGTTTTTGAGCCAGCCGGACGGCCGCGGACTTGTTGGACGCATCAAACTCGTAATAGTTGACGTATCGCAGCGCCGAGTCGCGACGGCTGAGCTTGCGGTCGAGGGTATACTTCGCGTTCCGCTTGGCCGGATAGAGGCCCGGCATGCTCGGCCGGGTAGCGGGTCCGGGCGGCGCCTCGGCATCGACGCCGCGATCGCAACCCGGCAGGATGCCCGCGGCGACGGCCCCGGCTGCACCGATCGCGCTGACGAACTCCCGGCGATTCAACACCAAACGCTCGTCCGTCGCCCGCGCTCCGGGAATGGCCCAGAACGGCCTCTCGTGGATAAATGACATCGCTCGATCGTCCTCCGGCCGGTGGCTCGCCGAACACGGCGATTATAGCGACACCGCAGTCTGCCGCACGGCCAACCCGAGCGCCGCCCCGGCGCTCAGCGCGTCCGAATCACCCACCACCACAGACCGAACAGCCCCGTGACCACCGCCAACAGCACGAGCGCGAGCCGACTCACCAGCAACGGAACACGCCCCCGCACCGCATGGCCGCCATCTGAAAGGACGACCGTCGCGTCATCCTCGCTCGGCACCAGCGCCCGCAGGAGTTCCGCCGCCAGCGTGTCCGCTGACTGATAGCGATCACGTGGGTCCGCCTGCAGACACTGCACGACAATGTCCCGCAGTCGCGGCGGCCAGTCCGCAGGCATCGCGTCGTGCCGCACGCTCACAGCCGCCTGGTGTTTTCGCACGACGCCGCTGCGGGTGTCGGCGTCGACGAGCCGCTCACCGGTCAGGACGAAATACAGGACAAGACCCAGGCTGTAGATGTCGCCGGCAGGTCCGGTCCGCTCGCCACGAGCCGTCTCGGGCGACATCCAGCCGGGCGTGCCGACGGGGCGAGCCGACAGTTCGGAAACCCCCTCGATTCCGCCGACATCGGCAAGCCCGAAATCGGTCACCTTCACCAGCCCCGACGTGTTGATCATGATGTTGCTCGGCTTCACGTCGCGGTGGACCGCTCCGGCGGCGTGTCCGGTCGCGAGCGCCCGAGCCGCGGCCGCCACGATGTACAGGCACTGGCTGGTCGGCAACGGGCCGTGTTCTTCCACAAGCCGCGCCACCGTCACGCCATGGATGCGCTCCATCGCGAAGTAGTGGATGCCATCCTCCGCGCCAATCTCATAGACGGTCACGACGTTGGGGTGCTGAAGATTCGCGGCCAGCCGGGCTTCCTGAAGGAACATCTTCAGACCGATCGGCTCGCATCCCGGCTCGATCCGCTTGGGCAGGATCTTTAGTGCCACGCTCCGCTTGAGGTCGCGATCCCACGCCTCGTATACATAGCCCATCGCGCCTTGGCCAAGGACGGTCTTGATGTCGTAGCGCCCAAGCGAGCGATCGATCCATTCGCTCGCAACAGGCCGGCTCGGACGGGCGGCCTCGCTCACCGCGTGCGCCAGGGTCGAGGCGTGGTCGGTCTTCGCCAGCAGGGTCGAGCCGAGCCGCATCCAGTTGGCCGCAGCCGCATCGAGCGCTCCGGCCACGCGAGCCGACGCTCCCGGCTCGTCGCGCCAAACGTGCCGGCAGTGCCGGCACCGCACACGCCGACCGCGGGTCGGACGCGCCGGTTGATATCTCGCCTTGCACCGAGGACAGGTCAAATCCGCCGGACCCTCCGCCCGGTCGGCTCCTGGCTTTGCGAGAGAATCGTTCTTTGTCTCGTGCATGGCGATTGCCTACAATGACGCTGACTTGGCGCGTCCGTCGCATTGTACGCGATGGCCGGATAGACCGCAGACTGATCAGCTCGCCTGGCCGGACGCGCGGTCAAGAAATAAGGGAGAGAAAAGCCCGATGCGACCGCCGCCGTCGTCTCCACCCGCTCCCGACACCGAACGGGCCTGGCACGATTACGCGATGGGGTATCTGGCGGAGCAGTTTCCAGAAGGTGCGCCGGCCGGACTGACGGGTGCCCGTTTCTTCGACGATGCGCCGTTGGAAGGCGAAGGCGCCGTGGTGATCTATCGCTTCACGGCGAACCCCGGCGGGCAGACATGCGAAGACTATCACGTCGTCGTCGGTGAGACGGAAGGCAACTACTACCCGGCCTACGGCCTCGATGCCGAGGACGCCTACCATCTTCACCTGGGAACGCGATTCATGCTGGTGATGGGCGTGGCACAAGCGGACGCCGAGTCCGCAGCGGACTGTGACGCGGCAGCCGAAGCGCAGCGGATCGTGGATCACGTCGCGCCCGGCGAGCCGATTGCGGATGCCGAGGTCGCGGTGGCGTTCGACGTTGCCGCGCAGTTTCACGCAGTCATGCGTTGCAGCATCGCCGGTGAGTCCGTCTATCTGTTTGGTGAAGGCTGCCCGCCCGGATTCTCGCGGCGCCGCGACCTCGCCCCGCAGGTGGTCTACCGCCTGCACTTGGGCCGCATCCTGCGCCGCGAACACGACGCGGATACGTAAACGGCCCGCCCGGAATCGCTACTGGTCAAAGCCGGGCAGGCCGCAGAGATCGTTGTCAAATGTGTCAGGCGCGGTCGAGACTCGGTGCTCGCACCACCGCCGGCTAGATGCCGCCTCCGGCACCTCCACCACCGCCGCCACCACCACCGCCGCCGCCGAAGCCGCCGCCGGTGCCTTGGTCAGGCGGGGTAGACCCACCACCGGTAGGCCCCGGATTCCCGCCACCTGCATCTATTGGCGGCAACAGATCAGAGCCACCCTGGCCGCCGCACGCCAGCGGAATCGTGCATGACGGATCGGCGTTGAAATCTGGAAAGTCCAGGAACTGAAAGATCAGGTTGGCCTGATCCCCCGGCGTGCAGAACGTGAAAACGGTCCCACACGGCGTAATCGACAGCGCCAGGTTAGCGCAGCCATTGCCCAAGACAACGCCGCCGCCGAGCACCGCCGCCGCCGTCAGCAATGTTTTTTGAAGAAGCCTCACACGTCGCATGATTCAAACCTCGTTCGTGAAGACAGACAACAGAAGTCCATGCTCTCGGCGACCGGAAAACTCAAATGCCGCCACCGCCACCGAAGCCGCCGCCGCCACCACCACCGCCGGTGCCGCCACCACCGCCGCCGCCGCCGCCGCCGCCGCCGGTCGGGATGATGATCGTGCCGGGACAGTCGACCAACAGGTTGTCAAACGGATTGTCGGGGTTCCCGCACGGCGCAATCGGGCCGAGCGTGCAGTCGGGACCGAGCAACGCGCAGAAGTCGATGCCCGCCAGGCCGAGGTTGATGCCGGTCGCGATACACTGGGTCTGAAAGACCATGCCGGCCGTGCAGAGCGCGGCAAGCATCGTCATCAATCGAACTGTTCGTCTCATTCGGAGGCTCCTCCCGCAAGCCCCGAGGCAGGTCTGTTCCAAGGGCTTGCATGCCAAGGCGTGTCCGCGAGGTTGCTCACCCCACTCTCCAGTTCATGTTACCGGCTTCCCACCTGTCTTTCAAGGCCCGATCTCGAATCCATCGCCTTGCCCGCACAACCCCCTTGGCGAAGCTCCGGCCGCATAGAGTTTATCGGAATACCGCTCCTCCCGCCAGCATTTCCGCTCTGGTCGCGATGTGCCGCGGGCCTCAGCAGCCTCTCTGGCGACGATCCGCAGGCTTCAACAGCCTCTCTG
>JBHHVX010000228.1:0-4116 GCA_046754505.1 Phycisphaerae bacterium
CGGCGTCGCGGGGCGCGCGGTCCGGCCGGCGGCGTCCCACCACTTTCATCGCGCCGGGCCCTAGCACTCTTTCGATGTCGCGTGCGAACGCCTCGTCGGGGCGAACGGCGAGCGTATCGCCACTGCGGATGACAGTGGTCAGGGCGTCCGGAGTATGGATGCGGAGCAGCAGGGGGCGATCACCATGATGGGCCTGGCAGACGGCCCGCAGTTTGCTGAGCGTCGCGGATTCGAGGCCGAGGGTGTTGAGGTCGACGATGACGGCGTCGGCCAGGCGGGCGGCGGCGTCGTCGAACGGGATGATCTCGGAGACGCGGAGGGAAGGGTCTTCGCGGCGGCGGTCGACCCGGCCCTTGAGGAAGACGAGCTTGTCGGGGCCGATCAGGTCGCGGTGGCGTTCGAGATCCTCGCTGAAGACAACGGACTCGATGTTGCCGCTCAGGTCTTCAAAGGTGAGCACGGCCATCTTGGCGCCCGGGTTTCGGCCGCCCTTGGTGATGACGGTCCGCACGCGGCTGATCATTCCGCCGAGGATGACTTCCGCACCGTCGTCGATTTGTTTCAGGTCGGTGCAATCGGCAGACGCGAAGCGCTCGATGGTGTCGGCGTGGCTGGCCAGAGGGTGTCGCGTGACATAGAAGCCGAGGACGGACTTTTCATGGGCGAGCATTTCCGCTTCGGTCCATTGGTCGTTCGGAATGGCCGGCGGCGGCGCGGCGTCGTGGCCGAAGGCGCCGAACATGTTGGCCTGGCCGATCTGCCGGTCACGTTGAGCCTCGCTGCCGACGCGGAGGGCCTTGTCGACGACGTTGATCAGGGCCTTTCGCATGGCGCCGGTGGAGTCGAACGCGCCGGCCTTGATCATCGCCTCGATGACGCCGCGGTTCACGGCGGTCAGGTCGACGCGTTCGCAGAAGTCATAAATGGTTTCAAATGGTCCGCCCTCGCGCCGCCCGTCGGCGATGCACTGGACGGCCTTCGGGCCGACGCCTTTGATGGCGGCAAGGCCGAACCGAAGACTGCCGGGCGTGTCAGCGTCCGGCGGGACGATGGTGAAGTCGGCCTCGCTGGCGTTGATATCGGGCGGGCGGACGTCGATGCCGAGCCGCTTGCACTCGCCGATGTACTCGACGACCTTGCCGGCGTCCTGCATCTCGTAGGTTAACAGCGCCGCCATGAACTCGAGGGGGTAGTGGGCTTTCAGGTAGGCGGTCTGAAACGCGACGAGGGCGTAGCCGGTGGAATGGGCCTTGTTGAAGGCGTAGGCCCCAAACGGCGGAATCTGGTTGAATATCTCTTCGGCGGTGGCCTTGTTCAGTCCGTTGCGAATCGCTCCCTCGATGAAGGGTTCGCGCTCCGCCTCGATCATCTCGGTTTTTTTCTTGCTGATCGCCTTGGCGAGTCGGAAGGCGCGTTTGCGTTCGATGCCGCCGAGTTGATTCACGAGTCGGGCGACCTGCTCCTGATAGACGATGATGCCATAGGTTTCGGCGAGCACGTCGTCCATGATGGTGTGGGGCGTCTTCCACGGTTCGCCGTGCTTGCGGGCAATGTAGGCGTCGATATTCACCATCGGACCGGGGCGGTAGAGGGCGTTGGCGGCGATGAGATCTTCGATGCGATTGGGGCGCATCTTCATCAGGACGTCGCGCATGCCGCCGGATTCGAACTGGAAGACGCCGGCGGTCTGGCCGGTTTCGAAGAGGCGATAGACCTTTGGGTCGGTGAGGTCGAGGTGATCGAGATCGACGTCCCGGCCGTGGTGACGTTTGATGAGTTCGCAGGCCCGCGCCACGACGCTGAGCGTCCGGAGGCCGAGGAAGTCCATTTTCAACAGGCCGACGCGTTCGACGGTGGTTCCCTCGAACTGGGTCATGACCTGGTCGGAGTTTGCGGGTTTGTAGAGCGGGAGGAGTTCGTCGAGTGGGCGGTCGGCGATGACGACGCCCGCCGCGTGGACGCTGGCGTTTCGGGCCAGGCCCTCGATTTTTCGACTGATGTCGATGACGGCGCGGATTTCGTCGTCTTCGTCGTAGAGGCGCTTCAGCTCCGGCTCCTGGGCCAGGGCGCGGTCGAGCGTCATCTTCAGCTCTTCCGGGACGAGCTTGGCGACCTGGTCGGCCCGGGCCAGCGGGACGCCCTGAACGCGGCAGACGTCGCGGATGGCGGCCCGCGCCTTGAGGGCGGTGAAGGTGATGATCTGGGCGACGTGGCCGTACCGGTCGCGGACGTAGCGGATGACCTCGTCGCGTCCATCCTGACAGATGTCGATGTCGATGTCGGGCAACTCGTCGCGGTCGGGGTCCATGAAGCGTTCGAAGTAGAGGCCGTATCGAAGCGGGTCGGGCTGCGAGAGATGGAGACAGTAGGCGACGAGAGAGGAGCAGCCGCTGCCCCGGGCGCCGCAGGGGATGCCGCGGCTGCGGGCGTGGTGGACGAAGTCCCAGCAGATGAGGAAATAGCTGGAAAACCCGCGGCTTCCGATCACCTCGAGTTCGTAGTCGATGCGTTCGCGGATTTCGTCGGTGACCGCTTCGTAGCGTTCGGCGGCCCCCCGGTAGACCTGTTCGCGCAGGTAGTCGGCGGCGGTGGCGTCGCCGGGCGGATGAAAGACGGGCGTGTGGCGGGTGTTGAGGTCGAGTTCGACGTTGCACTTTGCGGCGATGGCGACCGTGTTGTCGATGGCCTCGGCGTGGTCGGCGAAGAGGACGGCCATTTCCGCCGGCGTCTTGAGATAGAACTGGTCGCTCGGAAATCGAAAGCGGTCTTCGTCGGTTCGGCGGGCGCGTGTGGCGATGCAGCAGAGGACGTCGTGGGCTTCGACGTGGTCGTGGGTGAGGTAGTGGACGTCGTTCGTGGCAACGAGGCCGACGCCCTTGCGCCGGGCGATGTCCACCAGTTCGGGATTGATCATGGTTTGTTCATCGATGCCGTGGTCCTGCAGCTCGATGAAGAATCGCTGATCGCCGAAGACCGACAGATACCAGTCGGCGACGTCCTCGGCGGCGGCGCGATCGTGCTTGATCAGGGCCTGGGGGATTTCCGCGCCGAGGCAGGTGCTGGTGCAGATGAGGCCCTCGTGGTGCGTGGCGAGGACCTCGCGGTCGATTCGCGGGCGGTAGTAGAAGCCTTCAAGGTAAGCGATCGAGGTCAGCTTGAGGAGGTTGTGATAGCCCGTCTGGTCCATCGCCAGAAGGAGCAGATGATAGCTGGCCTCCTTCATGCCGCGGGCGTCGCGGCTGCGGCGGTTTCCGGGGGCGATGTAGGCCTCCATGCCGATGATCGGCTTGATGCCGGCGGCGAGGGCCGCGCGATAGAACTCGACCGCGCCGAACATGTTGCCGTGGTCGGTGATGGCGATGGCGGGCATGCCCATCTGTTTGGCCGTCTGCACCAGCTCGTCGATGCGGTTGGCGCCGTCCAACAGGCTGTAGTGGGTGTGGCAGTGCAGATGGACGAACGGGGTGATGTCCTTGGCCTGTGTCATTCGGCTCGGTCCTCCCTACGGCGAAGCGATCGGCCGGGCCTCCCCCTCCGGGAGCGGCGCACGTCGCGGCCGACCGGGATCATAACGCCGTTCGTCGATCCGGGATGCACGGCTCCGGGCGATGGGCGGCGGGGTTTGACGATGTCGTGACTATTCTACTGAAAATGACGAAAGAGGAAGAGGCGAGAACGCAGGAACAGGCCGCTGGCGGTAGCGGCAGGGGCGATTCCGGGGAAGGGCGATTCCGGAGCCCGCCGGCACGACTACGAAGATGGAGGCTACGAGACGTGGTGCATCCACGATTATTCGCGCGCCGTGTCGCGGGCTGTGTGGAGAATCCCTTCTCGACACATCTTCTCAGAGGATTCCCATCCTTTCCGGAATCCGACGAGCCGGGTCCGCCGTGGTGAAAAAGACATGGGAAGGGATTCCCATGCGGAAGGGACCGAGAAAGGATTCTCGGTCCAGCATGAAGGGATTCTCGGTCCAGCATGAAGGGATTCTCGGTCCAGGACGGCCCGGACCGAGAAGGGATTCCCATACGGCCCGGACCGAGAAGGGATTCTCGGTCCAGGACACCACCCGCCGCTAATCGCGCAAAACAATTCTTCCTGACACCTTTTACGCTT
>JBHHVX010000229.1:0-4104 GCA_046754505.1 Phycisphaerae bacterium
GCTGGAACGAGAATCCCTTCTCGTTCCGCATCCAAGGTCCCGCGCGATTCCTAAGCGCCGGGCGTGCAACCAAACAGAAAACTGAACAATGACACGAAGTCCGGAGCACGGATACCCAGAAATCCGAGAGCACCGATCAAGGAGTTCAAAAACGCCTGAACAGACGTAAGGACCGGAAAGACCGTGGTACAGAAATCAGACATACCGCTGTTCTCCACAACCGGCGAGGACTCGTCGGGGGATTATAGTCGACCAACAGGAATGGCGAGAAGGGCCCGAAACATCGGTCTGTACGGCAAAAACAGACGACCCCGGCGCAGCCGTACATTCGCGGCAACGCCGGGGCCGATCAGTTTCGAATCATGTACCGTGCTCGGGCGATCTAGCCGCAGGTGACACCAAGCAGGCTGCTCAACGACGGTGCCGAAACGCCCAGAAAACTGAACGCACCGAACAACGAATCGATGACCTGCTGAAACACGCTGATAAACGGACACAGAACGGAACTTAAAGAGCTGAGATCAATCGCCATGGTCTTGAGTTCTCCTCACCAAACACGACCCGCATGCATGGCGCGGACCCATCCGCCACCATCACGGGAGTCACCACAAAGAATCGGCCATTCGCTGCACAACGCACGAATGTTTTTCAACCGCTCGCAGCCGGCTCGCCGAACCTGACCACAGGTCCGGCCCCGAATGCGCCGCCCCGACCGCAAGACGACCGAGAATCCTACAATACTCGGACCCCGCTCTGCAAGCACGAATACTCCGATAGCCGCCGATGGCCGGACGAAATCCGTGCCCCTGAGATAGGAATTACTACTGACCACGACTTGGATTACACAAATCACGAGTGATTTACACTATAAAACACACAACTTAGCCTGTGGTTGCATAAAGATAGAAATCACAGGCGTTTACCTCGGGTGCCTGCGATGGGCGACAGCGCGGTGCGCAGGTCGAAGGCATCCACGATCCGCGGAGGCCGGCTGGGATGGATCCGCCCGGAAGGCCCGAAAACCACGCTCCGGAAAGAATCGCTTTTGCTAACCCAGTGTAAGCTGATATACTTACTGTTCTTTTACGATTTTTCAGTAACGGATCGAGAGTCGCACCGCGCGGCGAGCCGCGTGGTGGAGGAGAAAGAGCAGGAGATGGCCGTGCAAACACGCACTCAACTCGATGAGGCACACAATCCCATGACCGCTTCGCCCCTGGCTCGAATGCGCAACGTCGGGATTTCCGCACACATTGATTCGGGCAAAACCACGCTCACCGAGCGGATACTCTTCTACAGCGGCAGGATCCACCGGATTCAGGAGGTCGGCGGCGAAGGCGCCACCATGGACCACATGGAACTCGAGCGCGAACGCGGCATCACGATCACCTCCGCCGCCACAACCGTTCAATGGAATGACCACCAGGTCAACATCATCGACACGCCCGGCCACGTCGACTTCACCGTCGAAGTCGAGCGATCCCTGCGCGTGCTCGACGGGGCCGTGCTCGTGTTGTGCGGTGTGGCCGGTGTCCAGTCCCAGTCCATCACCGTCGACCGACAGATGAAGCGGTACGGCGTCCCGCGCATCGCCTTCATCAACAAGCTCGACCGAGCCGGCGCCGATCCGGTCAACGTCATCCAGTCGCTCGAAACGAAGCTCGGACTCACCACCGTCCAATTGCAGCTTCCTATCGGCCTGGCCGCCGACCTCGAGGGCGTGATCGATCTCATTCAAATGAAGGCCCTCTACTTCGACGGCGACAACGGCGAGCGCGTCCGTATCGAAGACATCCCCGCATCCATGCAGGAGGAGGCGGCCAGCGCCCGAACCGGCATGTTGGACGCCCTGTCGCTCTACGACGACGAATTGCTGGCCCTCCTGCTGGATGACAAGCCGGTGCCGGAAGCCCTGATACACGCCATCATTCGCCGCGGCACCCTCGCCAATGAGCTGACCCCGGTCCTCATGGGCTCCGCCTATCGAAACAAGGGCGTCCAGCCGTTGCTGAGCGCCATCGAGCGCTATCTCCCATCACCACTCGACCGGGAGATCTTCGCGCTGGACCTGAGCAACGAAGAGGCCGAAACGCCCCTCACCGCCACGCCCGACGCCCCCCTCGTCACACTGGCCTTCAAGCTGGTCGACGAATCGTTCGGGCAATTGACCTACATGCGCATCTATCAGGGCCGGATGACGCGCGGAGACAAATACCTCAACACCCGCACCGGAAAAACCCAACGCTTCGGGCGCATCCTTCGAATGAACGCCGACGCCCGAGAGGACCTCACGACGGCCGGCCCCGGCGATATCGTGGCGGTCGTCGGCCTCGATTGCGTCTCGGGCGACACCTTTTGCGGCGACCACGACGCCTATGCCATGGAGTCCATGCACGTCTCCGAGCCTGTGATCTCGCTCGCCGTCAGCCCGAAAACCTCCGCTGATCGCGACCGATTCTCCAAGGCCCTCAACCGATTCTCCAAGGAAGATCCCACCTTTCACGTGTCGAGCGATCCCGAAACCGGCGAAACCCTCATCGCCGGCATGGGAGAGCTGCACCTGGAGGTCTACTGCGAGCGAATGCGGCGCGAGTACAAGGTCGACGTCGAGGTCGGCGCACCCAAGGTCAGCTATCGCGAATCTCCCGCCAGGTCCGTGACCTACAACCACAAACACAAGAAGCAAACCGGTGGGTCCGGGCAATTCGCCCACGTCGTCGGGACGCTCGAGCCGTTGCCCGATGACCACGAGACCGGCTACGAGTTCGATAGCAAAATCGTCGGCGGTCGAATTCCCACAGAATACATCCCCTCCGTCGACAAGGGCTTCAAGTCCATGCTCGCCAAGGGACCGCTCGCCGGCTTTCAGATCGTCGGCGTCAAGATGGTCCTGTCGGACGGGTCCTTCCACGCCGTCGATTCCTCCGATATGGCGTTTCAAATTTGTGCCCGCGACGCCTTCCGGGAAGTCTTTCTCAGAAGCGAACCCATCCTGCTCGAACCCATCATGTCCGTCGAGGTCGAGACGCCAACCGAGTTCCAAGGACCGATCGTCGGCGACCTCTCCTCCCGCCGCGGCATCATCATGGAGACCGAGTCGCGCGGACCCCTGACAACGATCGTCACCGAAGTGCCCCTCGCCCGAATGTTCGGCTACGCAACCGACGTGCGCTCGCTGTCACAAGGCAAGGCATCCTTTACCATGGAGTTCGCCCGGTACAAGAAGGTGCCGGCCAAGGTCCAGACCGATATCATCGAGGCCGCCAGAAAGCAGAAGAAATGAGGCGTCGCGCAGAAACAACATGATCGATTGCGTGGCTTGGCTGGCCGGTGGGCTTCGCCGTTTGGCGGGCCTGCCATTCACCTTGTTCTTGCGCGACTCCTGACCGAGCGCGACTCGACATTCACGACCCGATCCGGAGATCCGCCCATGCACGAACGATTCAGCGACCGCGCCCGCCGGGCGATGGCCTTGGCCAACCAGGAGGCCATCCGCCTGCACCACGACTACCTCGCCCCGGTCCACATCCTGCTTGGCATCCTGTCGATGAGTTCCAACGTGGCGGCGCTCATACTGCGAAATCTCGACATCGATCTGGAAACCCTTCGGGCCGACGTCGACAAACTCGTCGAACCCGGCTCACGAAATCTGCAACAGACCAAGATGGCCCAGCGGGCCGACACCCGCCAGGCGATCCAATTCGCCATCGAGGAAGCCCGGAAGTTCGGCCATAAATACGTCGGCACCGAGCACCTGCTCCTCGGCTGCCTCCGCGAGGGAAACAACATCCCCGCCCGCGTCCTCAGCCAGCGCGGCGTCCAGGTCGAACAGCTCCGCGAGGAAGTCCTCACCCTGCTGCGATCCAGCACCGACGAGGACCATGCCGGCAGCGCCGACGGTCACGACGGCCACGAATGGCTTCATCAGGGCGAACTGGCCAAGGCCTTCCGCTCGCCCCGCTTCTGGCATCGCCTCATCCTCGCCGTCGATGCCGCCAACCGCCTCGGCCACGGCCAGGTCGAAGACGAGCACCTCCTCCTCGCCCTCCTCCGCGAGCCGGACAACTTCGTCGCCCGCATGTTGGCCGAAAAGGGCGTCACCCT
>JBHHVX010000230.1:0-4016 GCA_046754505.1 Phycisphaerae bacterium
CCCAGAAAGCCGCCAGAGGAAGCTATAAATCAGTGATGTCCCCTTTTCTTTTCCCCTTTTCTTTTCCGGCCGACCGTGTGGCGAGCAGCATTGGGTCCAACGCACCGCCGAACGCCTTGGCTTGACCTTCACTCTCAGAAACCCCGGCCGCCCCAGAAAGCCGCCAGAGGAAGCTATAAATCAGTGATGTCCCCTTTTCTTTTCCAGAAACCCCGGCCGCCCCAGAAAGCCGCCAGAGGAAGCTATAAATCAGTGATGTCCCCTTTTCTTTTCCCTCCTCCGGGGACCAAGACGAAGACGTCCCCGCGCGGACAGTCTGCCCTTGACCTGACAATGCCTTTCATGAATAGCGTCGGGGCTTGTCCCCGACGTTGCCGCGCACAGGGTCCGGTAGCGTCGCCCACAAGGGACGACGCTACAGGATGCGGGCGTGTGAGACGACGGAACGTCGCGCCGTCACGATCGCTTCGCGCGTTTCGCGGCCTCGACAGCGGCCCGAACGTGGTTGGCCGTCGCGCCCGGCCCGACCTCGATGAACGCCGCGCCGTGCTGCGCGAGCGGCGGAAGCCGCTTCGCAAAGGCCTCCGGCGACTCGCGGCAGACAGCGCAGCCTTCCACCAGCTCCGGCAGTCCGCAACCCAATGTCACCCAGACCGGCAGGTCGCACGACGCCCGGGCGAGCGCCACGACCTCCGCGAGCGTATCCGGGCTTTCCCCGCCGTCGCAGGCGACCATGACGACGCACGCCTCGACCAGGGCCGCGCACGCTTGTGGAACCGTCACCCCCATGGTGGTCTCGCGGCGCTCCGGCCCGCAGTCGAAGGTCATGCCCGCGATGACCGGTAGACCGGCAGCCGCCCCCGCCTCGACGGCGACGCAGAGCGACTCGATCTCAGTAAACGACCGGCAGAGGAGCGCGTCGACACCGCCCTCCTTCAGCGCCCACACCTCGGCCGCGTACGCCGCGAATAACGCATCCTTGTCGACCTCATCCAAGGCAAACAGCCCGGCCGGCGGTCTGACCGCGCCGAACACGCGTCGGTTCCCGGACGGATGCTCATCGGCGGCGGCCCGGCAGATCTCCGCACTGCGACGATATATCGGCGCGATGTCCTCGACATCGCCGCACGTTTCACCCGTCGCATGGGCGCCCGCGGTGTGCGTGACGAGGATCTCGGCGCCCGCGTCCAGAAAGACCTCGGCCACTTCGCGGACGAGTTCGGGCGCGGCGACGGCCGCGCACCCGCGAGCCTCCAGTGCCAGGTCAAAGTCACCGCCAGCGACCACGAGGCGATTCTCATAATCCGCCAGTTTGAACGTCATGGAACTTCCGTCCGAACATCCGGCGTCCGTACCAGTCTCGTCCGGCGTGACATTGCCGGACCGCGGCACCGACACGCATCGGACCAAGCGGCATTGTCAGTATTGATATCGTACAAAAACACTGAATCCGCAACACCACCGAGCCGAAGGGTCAGCCAGACGGCCGCCCTTCTCCAGAGGCAGGCCGGAGGAACTCACCGGGGGGGCCGGCTCATGGCACACTCGTTCATCCGACGTACAACCACCGCATTCGCCGTAATCGCCTTGGCGCTCGGCGCGCTCGGGTGCGACACGGTGCCGATTCTCGACCTCAGCGGGGCCTTGAGTTCGCTGATCCCGGACTTATCCGTCAGCGGCACGCAGCCGGACGGCGCGACCGCGGAGGTCTCGTCCGTCGAGGGCGTGATCATCGAACGCACCGACAACAACGACGCCTTCGACGAGGCCCAGGCGGCCACCGTGGCACTGGGCGAAGACCTCACGCTCGAGGGGCGGATCGATATGCGCGGCGACGTCGATTTCTACGCCCTCGGTCCGGCCGCCGTCGGCGACCGCCTGACCATCGACGTCATCGGACATGCCGGCCTGAACACAGTCGCCGCCCTGTTCAATGCGGACGGAGACCTCATCGATGCCAACGACGACCGGTCGTTCTATGGCGGACGCCTCGATCCTCGGATCGTGCGAGTCATCCGGACCGACGCCCCCAATTGCTTCCTCGGTGTCGCCGTATCCAGTGCGGCGTTCTTTGCGTCAAACCAGGGCCGGTTCGATTCCGGCTCCTACACCATCAAGGTCCGGCGTGAGGCCGGCGAACTCCCTCCTGCGCTCCGTCGCCAGATCGTCTGGCTCGACTTCGAGGGCGGCGATCGCGTCCAGATCGGTCTGGAACCCATCGAGCAGATGAATCCGTTCGGCACGGAGGCCATCTCCCCACGGCTGGCCGGCCGGACGGACGAGGTCATCGAGCGCGCGCTCGGTCTGATCGCCCTCGACTTCGCCGACTACGATGTCGTCCTGCTCGACAGCCGTCATGATCCGCGACCGACGGAGCCTCACTCCGAACTCTTCTTCGGAAACTTCAGCAATCGCTATCTCGGGCTGGCGGACAATGTCGATACCGGCAACGCCAGCCTTCAGCAGGAGGCTATCATCTACACTGAAACGCTCCGGCTCTTCGAGACCCTGCGCCCGAGCGCCGAGGAGATCGCACAGGCCGTCGCCAACGTCGCCTCCCATGAGTTGGGCCACCTCCTCGGACTCGAGCACACCGGGGACTCGCGCGACCTGATGGCGACCGCCGCCACGGCGCGCCAGGTACTCGAACACGACGCCCAATTCCTGCGCGTCGTGCTGAACCCAGGCGTCTTCCCGGCTGGACTCCAGAACGCCCCAATGACGCTGCTTCAGAACGTCGGTCGCAGCACCGGCACGAACGCTCGCGTGCGGCTGATGGACGTGCTGCCCACTCCGGACCGGAGCTTTCGTGACGCGATTGATCCGGCCGACTTCCCGGTCATTCCGATCTGCGGTCGATGCGCCGCCGGAGCCGGCGCGACGACCTCAACGCCTACGGCCGGCTATTGATCCATCGCATAGGTGATTCGCAACCGGTCCAGAAACCGGAGCGCGACGCCATCGCGCGGACTCGCCTCGGCCGGCGGTTGCGGGGTCGGCCGGACTCGCAACACCTCCGCGGTGCAGGCGGCGTCGCCGGGATAGGGTGATACACCGTCGGCCGCCGGCAGCGTCAACGCCAGGTCAAGCCGATCGCCCGGCTGGAAGTCTCCCTGCTCGGTTTCGAGGTAGGCGCCGCCGGTACTGATGTTCTGAGTGAGCGTGCGGACGATCCGATCGCCCCGACGACATTCCACGGGGATACGCAACGCGAGGCGCCTGTGGGCCCGCCGCTCCCCCGCGCCGGACTGTGGTCTATGCTGATCGTCTCGCAAACTTCCGTTCCCGCCCCCGCCGCTGATCGTCCGTCGAGCTTCCTCGCGTCATAGACTAGCAATCAGCGCGCCATGACAGCGCGTCGCTCGTCCAATAGCCGATATTCACGCTAAGCGCTTGGCTGAAAGCCGGTTATAAACGGGACATCGTGACGCGATCGCTCGGCCTCCGGATCCCTCATGTTGTGCTCGGACAACGTGTGCGAGCGAGGCGGCGTCGTCCGGACGGCTAGCATCCGACAATTGCGAAGGTTGCGCCCATGTTGCCATGCCGCAACACGGGTCGACGCCAGGCCGCACGCGCGGCGTGCCCTGCCCCGCTCTCGCTGCCGATCTCACGACTCTTTCGTAAGTGCGTACCGAAGAACGCCCTGTCAGTCCCAAAAAAGGGCTTGACACGGTTCCGCAGGGGCGGTATTATGACTCGCGTTCACCGTTCTTCGGCATGGGGGCGGACGAAGAAAGTCCTGTCCGAAATCCGAAATCCGTAGCGCCGCCCCTTGTGGGCGACGGGCCTCGAATCACACCGCGCGTCTATAACCCCGACACGCACCTGAAACACCGCTGCCGCGCGGCCACCCTCGCAATCCCGTTCGTTGCCGCACTCGCCGTGGCGTTTGCCACTCGCCCCACTCTCGGGTTCCCGCTGCCTGCGGGCGCCGGACCCGATGGCGCGGCCCCGCCGTGGGGGGCGTCCATGGCCGTCGGTCCCTACGCCGAGGTCGACCTCCGCACCGGCCA
>JBHHVX010000231.1:0-3885 GCA_046754505.1 Phycisphaerae bacterium
TCGCGTCACAAGGCGATGAGCTACGAATACATGCAGAAGGAAGAGCAACGTCTGCACAAGGAGATTGCCGAGTTGCTGGCCCAGGCGAAGTCGGCCGATGAGGCGGAAGACGCCTTGCATGGTTCGGACAAGCGTGGGGACGAACTGCCGAAGGAGTTGGCGCGTCGGGAGAGCCGCCTGGCCAGGATCCAGAAGGCGAAAAAGGCCCTTGAAATACAGGCTGTGGAAGCGGCTCGGGCGGAGGAAACACGTCGCGATGCCAAAGATGAGGAACGTCGTCAGGCCGGTGAAACGGTACGGAAGCGCCAGCCGGTGGATACGGTTCCCAAGCCCAAAGCGCAATACAATTTCACGGACCCCGAGTCAAAGATCATGAAGGTGAGCAACAAGGGGTTCGATCAATGCGGCAATGCGCAGGCGGTGGCCAATGAAGGGCAGATCATCGTCGCGGCCGACGTGACGCCGCAAGCCAATGACAAACGGCAGGTGGTTCCGATGGTCGAGCAATCGCAGGAGAATCTTCAAGCCGCCGGCGTGAAAGAGAAGATCGGCGCCTTCGACGCCGACACCGGTTACTTCAGCGAGGAGAACGTTTCCTATCTCGAAGCGGAAGGGATTGATCCATACATTGCGACGGAACGGTTGAAGCACCACGAGAAGATTTCTCTCGTTCCGCAGGGTCGCCCAGCGAACGACCTGACGCCCAAGCAGGACATGGCCCGCAAGCTGCGTACGCAGAAGGGGCGTGAGACGTATGCCAAACGCAAGGGGATGATCGAACCGGTCTTCGGCCAGATCAAGCAGGCCCGCGGGTTTCGCCAGTTCCTGCTGCGCGGGATGGCCAAGATGCGTGGCGAATGGCGGTTGATCTGCATGACACACAACCTATTGAAGCTGTTTCAAGTTTGGCAGCCCGCGGGGGTTTGAGGAATCGGCCGGGGATTGCCGACTTCGCCCGTTGCGTCACGATCGGCAGGCAAGGTGCGATGCTGGCGACCTCCTGAATTTCCGGTTTTTCAAACCCCCGCGAGGCGACGCGGAGGCTTGGCCGATTCCGAGACCCACGCCTCGTCGACCCAGTTGGTTTCTCGGACAGACTCCTAGAGGCGCGGTTCGGATGGATGACGAAAGGTACGGACGATGGCGAAATCCACGGAGCGGATGGAGAGAATTGTGGCCCTGTGCAAACGGCGGGGCTTCATCTTCCAGTCCAGCGAGATTTACGGCGGCATCAACGGGTTCTGGGACTACGGCCCCCTCGGCGTCGAGTTGAAGCGAAACATCAAGGATGCGTGGTGGCGGAATATGGTCCGTAATCCGCCGGTCGGCCCGGACGGGAAACCGTTTCAGATGGTGGGTCTCGACGCGGCGCTGATCATGAATCCCAAGGTCTGGGAAGCGAGCGGACACGTCGGAGGGTTCAGCGATCCGATGATTGACTGCAAGGCGGAGGGTTGCAAAGGTCGCTTCCGGGCGGACCAGATCGCCGAGTCCGACTGCCCCCTCAAACCCAGCAAGCGGCCCGGTGACCACAAGCTCTGTCAACTGACCGAGGCGCGGGCCTTCAATCTGATGTTCGAGACCCACGCCGGCGCGCTTCGTGATGAAGCCAACAAGGTCTACCTGCGCCCGGAAACGGCCCAGGGCATTTTCGTCAACTTCAAGAATGTCGTCGACACCAGTCGCGTCAAGCTGCCGTTCGGAATCGCCCAAATTGGAAAGGCCTTCCGCAACGAGATCAATCCGCGCAACTACACGTTTCGCTCCCGTGAGTTCGAGCAGATGGAAATCGAGTTTTTCTGTCACAAGAGCACAGCGATGACGTGGTGGGAATGGTGGCGGGACATCCGGATTCAATGGTATGTCGACCTCGGCCTCAAGAGCGGCAATCTCCGGCCTCGGAGCCAGACCGAAGACGAACTGGCCCACTACAGCAAGGCCTGCACCGACATCGAATACTGCTTTCCGTTCGCCGATGAGCCTCAGGAACTCGAGGGTGTCGCCCACCGCGGCTGCTACGATCTCGAGCAACACCAGAAGCACAGCGGACGAGACCTCTCCTACTTCGACGACGAGCGGAAAGAGCGGTACCTGCCGAACGTCATCGAGCCGTCGGCCGGCGCCGACCGCAGCACGCTCGCGTTCATCTGCGAGGCCTACACGGTGGACGAGTCTCGCCCCAGCCCGGAACTGATGAAGTTCCACCCCCGCCTGGCCCCAATCAAGGCGGCGGTCTTCCCGCTGGTCAAGAAGGATGGACTCCCCGAAATCGCCGAGCCGATTTACCGGGAGGTCAAGGAACACTACGCGTGTCAGTACGACGTCCGGCAATCGATCGGCAAACGCTACGCCCGGATGGACGAGGCCGGCACACCGTATTGCTTCACCGTGGACGGCCAGACCAAGGACGACGGGACGGTCACCGTGCGTGACCGCGACACGGGGAAACAGGAACGAATCGACCGGTCGCGCGTCGTGGACTACCTTCGGGACCGACTCCAATGACAGGCCGCACGCCGGCCTTCGGGCGCTACGGGATATCCCGATTCCAGTCGCCAGCAAGGTACGCCGAATCCGTTGAGGCTTTCATTGCGCCGGCCGTCTCTCCCAGGATTTGGGCGGCCTGTCGACGATGATAGGCCGCCTGCTCGCCGCCCCGGCGTGCCAGTGACTCATGCACGACCGCCAGTCGTCGTCGAATAACCGGGTCGCACGGGCTGAGCGCGTCGGCCGTCTGCATCACGTCCAGCGCGGCTTCGGCGTCGCCATCGGCAAGATACGCCAAGCCGAGGTTGACATAGCCGTTCGGGTCGCGCCCCTCCAATCCAATCGCTCGTGAAAAGCACGCGGCGGCCTCGGCCGGATCGTGAAAATCCATCAGGACAACCCCCAGGTTGAACCACCCATCGTACACCTCCGGGCGCAGCCGCGTGAAAGCCCGCCATGCCTCGCGGGCCTCGCCGATGCGCCCGGCCCGCTGGGCGAGCGAGGCCAGGTTGTAGTAGCCTCGGGCGTGACGGGGATCGCAGCGAACGAGCCGCCGAAACCGCTCGGCGGCCTCGTGAAAACGGGAGCGGCGAACCAGGAGCACGCCGTCGTTGTAGAGCGCAGTCGGATCACGCGGCGACCGGGCAAGGACGTGCTCATAGGCCCGCGCCGCGTCGTCCAATCGACCCATCGCGATCAGGCTCGCCGCGCGAGCCGACCGGATCGCAGGCTCGTCCGGCACACGTTCGAGCGCCCGGGCAAAGTGGCGGAGGGCCGCGTCATGACGGCCGGCGTGGGCATCCATCAAGCCGAACGCCAGTTGGAAGAACGGCTCTTCCGAAAGGCTTGCTCGAACGCGTACGGAGACATCGTCCAAGTGGGAGACTGTGGTAGCGATAAGCCGGCGTAGCGCCTGTTTGCGCCGCGCCGCCATTCGCTTCATCCTCTGGTCACGAACAGACCTCGCGGCGCCGTCGAGCGGCGGCTGTTCCGGTGTCTCCAATGGCCGGGCATCGGCAAGTCCCCGGTCGTCGAAAGCCCCGGCGCCCGGCCGAATCGACGGAGCAAAATCGTCCGAGTCCGTCCCGGCGAGATAGCCCCACAGCGCCGCAACGACCGCGACGAAACCGGCAAGCACGATTATGGTCCATCGCGTATTCACGGCGGGCCATCGTATCGCCCGCTCGCGCGCCTGTCAGCCCGCGAGCGCCCCGAGCCCGTGTTCTCGGGCCCGTGAGCGTGTAGGCGGACTCGATGAGCGGCTGTAGCGCCGGCCCCCCGTGGTCGACGTGCCCGTAGCGTCGCCCCCGCGTGGCAGGGCAGGCACACCCTGCACCCCGATCTTCCGGAGCGGCGGATTCTTTCTGAAGAATCTCGGGATTCCGGGAATAGAATGAG
>JBHHVX010000232.1:0-3722 GCA_046754505.1 Phycisphaerae bacterium
CATGACGTTTTCCGGCTGGACGAAGGCCATCTCGACGTCGACCTGGGTGAACTCGGGCTGGCGGTCGGCGCGGAGGTCTTCGTCGCGGAAGCACCGGGCGATCTGCATATAGCGGTCCATTCCCGCGAGCATGAGCAACTGCTTGAAGATCTGCGGCGACTGGGGCAGGGCATAGAACGAGCCGTGCTGAAGCCGCGACGGCACGAGGTAGTCCCGGGCGCCCTCCGGGGTCGACTTGTTGAGGATCGGCGTCTCGACCTCCGCGAAGCCGTGGCGGTCGAAATAGTCGCGGATGGTCTTCGTGATGCGATGGCGCAGCAGCAACGCCTCCTTGACCGGCGTGCGGCGGATATCGAGCACGCGGTGTTGCAGCCGCAGGTCTTCGTTGGTGTCGATCTCGTCCTTGATCTCGAACGGCGGCGTCTGAGACTTGCTCAGCAGGTCGATGTCGGAAACCACGACCTCGATCTCGCCGGTCGGAAGCTTCGGATTGACCTTGTCGGCCCCGCGGTGGTGGACGGTCCCGCGGATCGCGATGACGAATTCGCTGCGCAGCGATCGCGCCACCTCGTGGGAGGCCGGATCGCTGTCGGCGTTGAATCGAAGCTGCGTGATTCCACCCCGATCGCGCAGGTCGATGAAGACCATGCCTCCGAGGTCGCGAAAGTTGTCGACCCAGCCGGCGAGGAGGACGGTCTCACCGGCGTTTCCGGATCGAAGCGCGCCGCAATCGTGCGTGCGTTCGTGATATGGCAATGACACACTCATCTCCAATGGCCGTCCGTGACGCTGCGCGAACGCTTACGGGGGCGCCCCGCGATCTACCGCAGTCGGAACCGGCTCCTTCTCATCGGCACGATCGGACCGGTGCTTGCCGGCAAGCCACCGGCGCAGGACCCGCTCGGCGGGCTTGCCGCGGGGGGTATAGTTGTAGTCGCCTCGTCCGCCGGCCGTATCGTCCCATTCCCACCAGATGATCCCGCCGACGACCGGTTCGGCGGCCCAGACGCGAAGGAAGGTGCGATAACACGCCGCCTGCTCCGCGTGTCCTTCCGGCGTCGCCTTCTGGTTGTGGTAATAGTTCCAAGCCTCGCTCGCGGCTCCCTCCTGACTGCACCATCCCACCTCGGTGAAGAGGATCGGCCGGTTGACCTCCTTTTGGAACGCCAGGATGTCCGACTTGATCCGCTTCCAATGGGCCTCGATTTCAATTTCGGATGGCTTCGGTCCATCGGCGAGCTTGTAGTAGGTCGTCATGCCCACGTAGTCCAGCTCGGGCCAGAAGCCAATCTTTTCTGTTTGATAGTGGTCCCAGTTGGCCGAGTAACCGAGCTTTCCTCGATAGTGTTGCCGGATCTCCTCGATCAGCCGACGCCAGCGAGCCGTGTAGCGCTCGGCCTTGATCAGTTCCGAACCGATCATCAGCACGGCTGCCTGATGGCGTTCGGCCAGCTTGGCGAAGTGAAGCATCACCTGCGTATAGCGCCGGAACCAGCCGTCCCAGTTGTGGTCCTTGGGAACGATTTGTCCGCGCCACTCGTTGTTGCGCGGCTGTTTGAGCAGCACGACCGGCATCAGGATGACCCGCAGCCCTTCGGTTCGAGCCAGGTCGCAGAGCCGACCGATATCCCGCTCGCTCGGGGTCCGTCGCGGGTCAAGCTGTAGGTCGAGGCTCCCGGCGTGTTCCTGCCAGGCATGGACGACGAACAGGATCGTGTCGGCGCCGAGCTTGGCGACCTCCGGGACCAGCGCGTGGTAGTGGTCGTAGACGTCGGGGTTGGCTGAGTTGCAGTGGAGCTGGACGGACAGTCCCCGGAACGGTCCGTCCGATCGGACCGGCCGACGGGCTTCGGCGGCGGGCGTTGCGACCTCGTTCGGCCGTGCCGGCCTCCGGTCGCCAAACCCGGCCACGCACAGCGCCACTCCCGCTACCAAGACTTTCAACATCGTTTGCATCTTGCCAGACGTTCATCGTTCGGCCGGTGTGTGCCGCACGTAGACCGCGGGCCGTTCGACCCATTTCCGATCTGCGTTGCTCGGTGCACCAAGCCCTCACGATCGGTATAGGATATCCTTCGGATGTTGGCAAGCGACGGACGAACATCGCTCGAAACAGCGACCGGCCGCCCGTGTATTCGCCGCGAGGGTCGCTTGCGAGCGGTAGGGGGCGATGTTACGATGATCGGCTGTGTTGCTCCGCAATAGTCGAGTACGCCGTCCGGATGCGCGAAACCGCAACAGACGACAGGTATTCGCCGCCGACCCGCGGGAGTCGGCTCGGCGGCGTCATTCTTACTCCCCATGCATCAGGAAGGAGAAACGACCGATGCGCAAATGTCTCATGCCGACCCTGATTCTCGTCGCGATGGCCAGCGTGGGCTGTCAACACGCCGAACTACGCGGATACGCCGCATTTGGCGCTCAGTTCGAGCCGAATGACGCCATGCCATTGTCCGCCGCCGTGGCCCATGTCGATGAGCAGGCCGGAAAGCCGGTCTGCGTCAAGGCCAAGATCGGAGAGGTCTGTCGTAAAATGGGCTGTTGGATGCTCTTGACCGACGGTGAACGGGACGTACGCGTGCGCTTCACGGCCAGCGAGAAGTGTACCGACGGATTCCTGCTGCCTCGCAACGCCGCCGGCCACGAGGCCTACGCGGTAGGCATGCTCAAACAGGAGACGATCTCAGAAGACGACGCCCGGCACTACGCCAGTGACGACGACAAGCCGGCGGAGGAGATCGAGCAGATCAAAGGACCCCAGCAGGTCGTAACGATGCTCGCGACGGGCGTGATGATTTCCGACGGAGACACACTGGAGCCACCGGTCCGGTAGAAGGGTGGCGGAGGCGCGGGTCCGGCGCAGATCGAGCCGGCCGGCCCCGCGCCGCTTCAGCCCATCGCGCCGTCCCCAAGCGGCTCATTCGCCACTCCTCAGGGTCGGTTGTAGCTCTTCGGCTGGTGCTGCTCGCCGTGGCAGCGGAGGAAACAGTTGCCGACATTCTGTCCCGCATCGATCCAGAACGCCGTACTGCCGTCGCGGCCGTCTATGAAGCTGATGTCGTAGCCGTTGCGGACGGCGAAGTCGAGACTGATCAGCCCCTGTTCGCCGGCGTCGAACGGCGCGTGGGCGTCGTGGCACACGATGCAGGGCGCCTTCTTTTTGTCGACATGCTCCTTGTGGAGATTGCCGAAAGCGTTGTTACCTTGGACGATGGCGTTTTCACTGTGGCACGTCCAACACGCTCCGTAATCTCCGTCGCCCGGCGTATAGGGGTTGTAGTCGGCGGTGACATATCGGGCACCGAGCATCGATCGATACTGCGAGCCGTGAGCGTTGTGGCATTGGCGACAACTGTCTGAGCCCAATTGAACCGCGTGGCGGCTTCCGACAAACGTCGACTTGTCGTAACCGCTCCCCGACGCCGTGGCCGGGAAGGCCACGCCGGGAGGCGCCGTTCCGTCGTGACAGGTCAGGCAGAATGCCTCTCCCGTGCCCGTCCACTGCGTGGCGCCGCCGGCATCCGGGTTTGCCAACGGAGACGCGGCGCTGGCCGTATGCGGGTTGTGGCAGTCGATGCACTCGACGTGGGAGCCGGAGGCCTGATCCACCGCGCTGACGTCGTGGTGATACGCCGCGGCAAATGCGGACTGAATGTCTGACGCGGCCGGTCCGTCGGCATCGTGGCAGGTATAGCACATCCCCTCCTGTTCGCGGAGGGGGT
>JBHHVX010000233.1:0-3692 GCA_046754505.1 Phycisphaerae bacterium
ACCGCCGGGGAGCGGCGGCGAATCCCGGGCACTGGCGGACAAGCTGCCAGTGGCGCCCGAGCAGGCTGGAAACCTGCGCCACAACAAATGCCACAGCATCCACCACAACCTGGAGGGATGAGGCACCCGCAAGACTGCCGCTCTCTCACGGTCGCGGTTCGGATCGGGCCTGGCCAGTCCGCCGTGAGCGTCACGGACCGAGCCGTCTCCCGCTCCGCGATCCGGGCGGTCCCTCACCCCGGTTGATCGACCGAGTTGCACGTTGTTCGGTTTGAGCTTTAGGATCGCAGATTGAATAACTTCCCGGTTTCGGAATGCCCCTGGCCGGCCGTAGTAGCGTCGCCATCCCGACCGCCGGGAAGTTATTCTGTCGCTGATCCTTAGGCGCCCGGTTTCGCTTTCGCGAGTTGGCCGAGGCGGATGGAGCCGCTGGCGGTCTCGAGCGAGACGGCCGGGCCGCCTTTGCCGAGCACGCCGGAGAGTTCATTGCGTCCCGAGGTCCGGGTTCGCTCCAGTTGCATGGGGACGTCGACGTCAATGGAACCGAATCCGGTCTGCGCCTGCAGGCGGCAGTCGAAGTCGGCGGGGACGGTCAACTCGAGACCGCCGTTACCGGAGCGGAGCGACCAGGGAGACGTCGGCTTGCTGCCTTCGGCGGCGGTCACGCGAATGGCGCCGGAATGGCTCACGGTGGTGAGCGATGAGAAGACGCCGTCCAGCGCCATCGATCCGTAGCTGGTCTCGGCATCCACGCGGCCGTCGAAGTCCTCCACGCGAACATTTCCACTGGCGGTGTGGGCCGTCAGTTCGCCGGCTCCCTTGCGAACCTCGATCTGACCGTAGCCGCTCCGAAGATCCACCGGTCCCCGGCGAACGTCGGTCAGCGTCATCGATCCGGACGATGTCCTAGCCGTGACCTGCGCGCTGACGCGGGTCATGCTGAGGGGGCCATAGGAGGTCGTGACCATCAGGCGCTTCGAGTCGATATCCTCGAGCGTCACGCGCCCGGAGTACGTTTCCGCGCGGACATATCCCGCGTCGATTTCCGCCAGCCGGATGGCTCCGTGGCCGGTCTGCACATCGACTGTGTCACCGTGTGCGCGACGCAGTGCGATGCTGCCGGATCGTGTCCGGACGGACACATCGCCTGCGACGTCGGTCAGATCGATACTGCCGTATCGCGTGGACAAGTCGGAGGAACCGAACGGCCCGCTGGCTTGAATGCGACCGCTCCTCAGACTGACGTCGAGTTTGGACTTCGCCGGCACGACGGCCTCAAAGTGCACCTGGGGTCTGATCCGGGTCACGCCGAAGGCCGTTCGGTACTTCCGGGGCGTTCCGTCGAGAACGAGACGAACGCCGCGAGCCGTCCGTTCCGTGCGGAGGTGGTACTGATCGAGCAGCGCCTGGGCGTCTTCCTCGGTTCGGGCGTACGCCCGGAGCGACACCAGGACGTGCGGTTTGGTCGTGTCATCCGCCTGTATGTCGATGTCGCCATAGGACGACGCGACGATCAGGGCGTCATCGGGCCGCAGGTCGAGGGGAAAGTCTTCCTCTCGGGAGGCCTCGGCACGAAAGCCCGGCGAGGGACCGCTTATCGTGGAGTACGATGAAATGATGCAGCCGGCTGGAAGGACCAGCGCAAGGATCAGCAGTTTCGAGATTCGCTGGATCGGGCGTTCGAGGTGCATGATAGGCCTCCGTGGACAAATCCGCCGTATCGCACGGTCGCGGCGTCGGCTCGCACAGGTACCGGACTCGGGATTATGGCCGCGACGAGTGAGAGTTGCAACCGTCAGGCCACGCCGGTGCGGAGGCGACCCGTGAGTTCGGTGGGACCGGCGAGGTTGCGGTCGGCAAGGTAGGCGGCGAGGCCGTCGATGATTCGGACGGGGGTCGTGGGATCGATGAAGAGGGCCGTGCCAACGGCGACGGCGGTGGCTCCGGCAAGGAGGAACTCGACGGCGTCCCGCCACGTCTGGATACCGCCCATGCCGATGATCGGGACGGCGGCGTCGCGGGCCATTTCACGGTAGACGCGGTGTATGAGGTGGATGGCGAGCGGGCGTATGGCCGGTCCGCTCAGGCCGCCAGAGCCGTTCGCCAGGGCCGGCCTTTGCGTGTCGATGTCGATGACCATGCCGCGAAAGGTGTTGACCAGCGAGAGGGCGTCGGCACCGCCGTCGATGGCGGCGCGGGCGGTCTCGCAAATGTCGGTCACGTTGGGCGACAGCTTGACGACCAGAACACCTCGCGTCACGACCGGGCGAACGGCCTCCATCAACCGGGCCAACAGGGTCGGATCGGTCCCAAAGGTGAGGCCGTCGGCGACGTTGGGGCAGGAAACATTCAGTTCGATGCCGGCGATTTCGGGAATCGGATCCAGGCGGCGACAGACGGTGACATAGTCGTCGATCGAATGGCCGGCGACGTTGACAAGGACCGCCGTCCCGAGGGTCGCGATTTCGCTGATCTTCTCGCGGACGAACGCCTCCAACCCGATGTTGGCCAATCCGATGGCGTTCAGGGTGCCGGCCGGCGTCTCGACGAGTCGCCGTGGCTCGTTTCCACGCCGGGGCTCGGCGGTGATGCTCTTGGTCGTGAACGCGCCAAGTCGGCTGAGATCGAGGTAGGAGGCGTATTCGCGCGCGTAGCCGCAGGTGCCTGACGCCGTGAGGACGGGATTCTTGAGGCGCAGGTGGCCGATTTGGACGGAGAGATCGGGCTGCGTCGGGCTGGACGCCGGTGGCGGTGGCACGGTTGTGTTTCCTTTCGGGGCGACCATCGGACCGTCGAGACGCTCTGTCAAGGATGCGGCATCCGAACGGCAATGACGATATACTGCCGTCGGCGCAAATGGGTGCGCCCATTCGGGAACCAATTGATGTCACAGCGGACGATGGAGGCGCACTACCAACCCAACTGGAACCTCACGCAGGCCCACGGACTGGCGGCATACAACTGCGGCTACGCCGAGTCGCCGGGCTGCGGGGCGTTCGCAGGGTATCAGAAGGCCTTGGTCTGGCGTCTGTTGGGGAACACGGCCATTGACGCAGACAGCACCGTGCTCGATGTCGGGTGCGGCATCGGCGGCCCCGTCCGGTGGATATATGAGCGGTATCATCCGTCTCAGACGATCGGACTGGAGTATCTCCGGTCGAGCGTGACCGCCGCCCATCGGGACAACGCCCGGGGCGCCGATCGGATGTCGTTTATCCAGGGAGACGCGCATCACCTGCCGCTGACGGACGCCTCGGTCGACGTAATTCTCAACCTCGAGTCCGCGTTGCACTATGCGGACAAGCGGGCCTTTCTCGTGGAGTGTCATCGTATCCTGAAGCCGAATGGAACGCTCTGTCTCGGCGACATCACGACCAACGCGAAGTCCTTCTTCGCGCCGGTGCGGTGGCTGAACGCGCTGCCCAGCCAGTTCAACTGCAACGTGCATCTCTGGTCCAGAAGTGACTACACCGATGCGTTTTCGGAGACAGGATTCGACGTGGCGTGGCACGAGGAGGCTTCGCAGCCGATCGCGACCTCGCTGGCCGAGGGTCGAGCGGAAATGCGGAAGTTCGGGTGGTGGGCCTCGCGCGGCTTTCGCGGACGACGCGTGCTGCTCGCCTTGATCGAATCCCAGCTCCGGTCACGGGCGTTGACGTATGATCTGTTCGCCGTGAAGAGACGGTGAACGC
>JBHHVX010000234.1:0-3666 GCA_046754505.1 Phycisphaerae bacterium
CGCACGCTGGACCGAGAATCCCTTCTCGGTCCCATCCGGATGGGACTTGCAAAGCCTGTAGCGCCGCCCCTTGTGGGCGACGTGGCGCACACGCCGACGCCCGCCGACGTCGGGGACAAGCCCCGACGCTACGGAGAAACGTACGGTCCGCTGTGCGGACCACGACGCGCTCTATGCGACCGGGTCGGCGTGAAGCCGCGCCTGGATCGTCGCGATCAACTTCTTGCGTTGGATGGGCTTGGTCGCATAGTCGTCGCAACCGGCCTGGAGACATTTGTCGCGGTCTCCGGCCATGGCGTGGGCCGTCAGCGCGATGATCGGGCCGATGTAGTCCCTGCTCCGCAGCGCCGCCGTCGCCTGATAGCCGTCGAGGACCGGCATCTGCATGTCCATGAGGATGATGTCAAAGGGCTCGCCCGTCCCGTGACACGCCAGAGCAACGTCCACCGCGAGTTGTCCATTCTCGACCACCATGACCTCCGCGCCCGCCTTGCGCAAGACGTGCGAGATCAGCCGCTGGTTGTCCGGCCCGTCCTCGGCCAGGAGGATACGGCAGTCGCACAAATGCACACCGTCGCCCTCGCTCCGAGCCGGCGCACGCTTGTCGGCGATCACGGTCGCGGCCATCGGGTCGGTAAGCATCGTCACGCCGCAGAGCGGACCGGTGGCCACGGTGGCGCGAAAGCGGGTTCCGATCCCGAGTTGTGACTCGACCAGTACAACATCCCCGCCGAGCATCTGAGCCAGCCGCTTGCTGATCGCCAGGCCGAGGCCCGTCCCGCCGAACTTTCGCGTCGTCGACGAATCGGCCTGCATGAACGGCTTGAAGAGTTCAGAAGCGTGCTCCCCGTCCATGCCGATGCCGGTGTCCACGACATCGAACCGCAACATGGGCGGATCCGCTTCCACAAACCGAACCTCCAGGCGGATGATGCCGGTCTCGGTGAACTTGACGGCGTTGCCGATCAGGTTGATCAGAATCTGCCGCAGCCGCGTGGGGTCGGTCCGGATCATCTCGGGGATCGGCCCGGCATACTCCACGTCAAAGGCCAGTCTCTTCGCCTCGACCCGCACGCGCACGAGCGAGACGATATCTGCCAGGACGCGACACGGGAAGCACCGCAGACGCTCCACGTCCATCTTGCCGGCCTCGATCTTGGACAGGTCGAGGATGTCGTTGATGAGTTCCAGAAGATGCTTGCCGTTTCGGCGGATGGTGTGGATGGCCTGCCGGCGCTCCGGGGCGGGCAGCTCAGCGTCGAGCAGGTTCTCGGTGAATCCGAGAATCGCCGTCATCGGCGTGCGAATCTCATGGCTCATGTTCGCGAGGAACTCACTCTTCGCCCGATTGGCAGCCTCGGCGGCGTGATTCGCAACGCGCAGAGACTCGTTGGCCCGCTCCAGCGCGGCGGCGTGTTCTTGCAGGTCCTGCTCGGCCCGTTTGCGCCGGGTGATGTTCGTGCCATACAGATTGATGTAACCGCTGTCTTCCACCGGCACCAGCATCAGCGCGAAGACCTGGTCTCCGGACACCTCCTCCACCTCACGCCGGGTGCCGGCCGCATAAATCTCTGTCGCCAGCCGCCGCCAACGGTAGGGCAGCGGCTCTCCCGGCCGGACGCCCCAGGACTCGAGCAGGGACATGCTCGCGTGGTTCGCGTACACGATCATCCCGAGCGAATCGACCCGCATGACGGGGTTGACCTGCTCGGCGGGGAACCGGGCCAGCAACCGAATCTCCTCCTCCGCCCGCCGGCGATCGGTGATGTCTCGGACGATCGCCGCGAAGGACGTCCGGCGATGGAAAGACACCTTACACACGTTGATCTCGAGCGGCAGGGTCGAGCCGTCCTTCCGCCGCCCGCTCACCTCCCGCCGCAGGCAGAGGATCTTCGCATCACCGGACTGCACACGCCGGAGGTAATCATCGTGTTGTTCATGGTAGGGCGGTGGAATCAAGGCGTTCACGTTCTTGCCGATGATCTCGTCGGCGCGGAAGCCGAACATCTCTTCCGCGGCCGGGTTGAAGACCTCGACGATGCCGTGGGTGTCGATGACCACCAGTCCGTCGGCCGCCGCGTTCATGATCGCTTCGAAGCGCGTCTTGTGATGTCCGACCGCGTCCTCCAACGGGCGGACCAGAAGCCCCCAGAGGATGGGCGCCGCCATCGCGGCCAGCAGAAACGCGTCCAGAATGGCTTCGACCAAAGCGCCGACACCGGCGGGAAGCAGGATCGGCAGCAGGAACATGACAAGGACTTCGACGGCGAAGACCGTCGCCAATATGGTGAGCAGGAAGCGGGCCGCGGCCCAGCGCCCCGGCGGCGAATTGGCAAACGACGCCCGGTATAGAGAGCCACGGCCCGGCTTGTTCCGGCGGCGCGGCTCACCCGAGTTGTTGGGCAGCTTCGATGTCATGATGCTCCGATCTGGCTATCAGGCCGGCCCGCCTGATACTCCCTCAGAACCCGCCACCCGCCGACGTCGGGGACAAGCCCCAACGCTACCGATCGTCACGATCCCGTAGCGTCACCCCGTGTGGGTGACGTGGCGAACACGCCATCGCCCGGCAAAGTCGGGAAGAGAAAAACGGCAACGCCGCTGCCTGAGACTCATAAAGTGGCAGCGGCGCGCCGTGAACGCGGCCCTTTGAAGGGGAACAGATCCCCTCTCCGTATTGCTATGACTTCACCTTGAACGCACTGACCAGCTCCTTGAGTTGCTGGGCCTGGCCCGCCAACTCTTCGGACGATCCCGACATCTCTTCCGCGGCCGAGGCGTTGTTTTCAGTGATCGAGGCGATGTTCTGAACGGCGGTGTTCACCTCGTTCGCCGTCGAGGCCTGCTCTTCGCTCGCCGCGGCGATGTCGCCGATGCTCTTCGCCGTGACGGCGACGCCGTCGATGATCTTCTTAAGCGTCACGCCGGTCTGCTCGCTGAGTTCGGCGCCCTCCTTGACCCGCTGGGTCGACTCCTTGATCAGCGTCGTGATCTCCTTGGCCGCCTGGCTCGACCGCTCCGCCAGCTTGCGGACCTCGTCGGCGACCACCGCGAATCCCAGCCCGTGCTCGCCGGCCCGGGCCGCCTCAATCGCGGCATTGAGAGCCAACAGGTTGGTCTGGGCGGCGATCTCACTGATCACGCCGATGATCTCCGAGATCTGCTCCGACGACTTGTCGATCAGCTTCATCGCCTCGATGTTCTTGTCGACCGCCGCCCCACCTTCCTCGGCCCGCTGGCTCGTCTCGCCCGCGATCTTGTCCGCCGACTGGGCGTTCTCCGCCACGCCCTGGATCATCTTGTTGAGCGACTGGATCGAGGCGGTCATCTCCTCGACGTTGGCCGACTGCGTCTGGGCGCCATCGGAGAGCGAGGTGGATCCCTCGGCGACGACGCGAGACCCGTCGGTGAATTGCTCGGCGGCCTCGGCGATCTGCTTGACGACCTCGCCAAACTTGTCGAGCAGCTCGTTCACGCCCTTGCCCAGCGTCTGGTATGCACCGGGCAGTCCGTCCGTCTTGATCCGAACCGTCAGGTCGCCCTTCTGCGAGGCGTCAACCGCGCCCTGGGTCTGGTCGAGCAGGCCGTCCATCACGTCGATGCACGAGTTCAGGTTGTTCTTGATCTCGTTGAAGTCGCCCTTGTAGTCGTCCGTGATCGTCGGCG
>JBHHVX010000235.1:0-3526 GCA_046754505.1 Phycisphaerae bacterium
AGGGATTCTCGGTCCAGCAGGGAGGAAATACACCGGCGGGACACCGATGCTCCCCACACAATGAAGCCCACTGGCGTACCGGTCCGCAGAGCGGACCCTACACTGTGCCCCTGATTCCTGATACCCAATCCCTCACTTTGCGTCGTCCGTGTAACTGCCGTCCGTCCGACCCAGGATCGTCGGCAGCACGGCGATCACCGGCTTGTTCGGCTCCCGCACCTCCCGGAAACACACGCTCCGATCCAGCGTCACCTGCGTTCGCCGGACATAATTCCCGTCCTCATCGATCAGGGCGATGTAGGCCGTGAAGACGTCCGACCGCGTCGTCAGCAGGCCCGCCCACCGAGCCAGGTAGATGTCCCGCCCGCGAATGCCGCCGGCGTCATTGTTCGGCCCAAGCCCGGTCGGAGCGTAGTCCACCGTCGGCCCCTCACGCAGGCGGAAGTCCGGCGAGAACGGGTCGTCGACGCCGATCGTTGGCAGCCCGTTGCTGGTGTTGTGGTTGTTCAGAGCCAACGGCGGGTTGAGGCCCGGCGCAACATACCGATCCACGCTGAACGGGGCATCGGTGCCGAGGAGGGTATTGTCCATCGCCGCGGATGTCATGGTCGCCAACTCGGCCACGCTGCGGAACGGCCCTTTCTCATTGCTGCCCGCTCCGGGTGCGAGCTTGGCCTCGGCCACCGTCAGCATCTGACCCGTGGCATTCGGCAATCGCAACGGCACCGGGCGCTCCTCTCGCCGAGCGACGATCGCGGACGCCATATCCCAAAACTGGTTCGGCGCAGTGTTGAAATCGGTGACCGCGTCACCCGTGCCGAAGCCGCTGAACTCAGGTGACGTCGGCAGCAGGCTCATGAACGGCACGGTACGCAGGACCGTCACCGGGGCCGTATTGATGTTGATCCGGCCGGCAACGCGGTAGAGCACACGAGCGGCTTCGTCGGCCTCGTCTGTCAGGTTGTCGCCGTCGTTGTCGATGAAGTCTCCGAGCTGAAGCTGACTCTGGGCCATGAAGAACGCCGCACTCTGCGTCGTCAGGAAACTGAACAGCCGCGCCGCCCAAGGCTGGGTGAAGTCGATCCGGCCGGTGGCGGGATCGGGTGGTCCGCTGCCCGGGGCCTGTTCCAGTATCTTGGCCAGGTGCTCCGTCGCCGAACTGACGCTCGACAACGTGCCGGGCAGCGGGAAACCCGGAAACGCGGGCCCGATCATCGGGATGCGGCTGATTTCTCCGACAGAGTCGAATGCCTCATAGGGCGTCGCGGACGCGAATCCGCCCAACACTTCACCGGCCGCGACCGCCGAGGCATCGACGGTGCTCAGCCGCGAGCGCCCGGGCCAGACCCACGGGGCCACGGCATCGTCAAGCTGGGGCGTGTCGGAGACGCCGTTCGTCGAATTGGGGCCGCCAAGGGACTGCTTCGATGGCTGTGCTCCGATACCGCCACTGCTACCGCTGCCGACCAGCCGATGCCACGCCGTGGTGAAGCGCCAGTCCTTCGTGCTCCGCAGAAGCGAGAAGTCCTCGACATCGTTGGTCTTGGGCGCTACGGCTCGCTTCGCCCACGGACCTCCATTGGGTCCGGTGATACCGGGAAATGACGACCCGGAGTTATCTGGATCGATTACATCAAGAACATGGAAGTCCGGGTCGCTCGGCGTGCCCGTCGTCGAGTACACGAGTTCGACGCTGCCGTTGCCGGTGTCGGCAAACTCAAACATACTCTTGTAAAACTTATCCACTCCCGGAGTAAAGGCGCCCGGCGCGGCCGACACATCGCCGCCATAGAACACGAAGTATCGCCCGCCCGCCACAGACGTCGCCGGCGTGGGGTAGCCGTTCAGCTCAGACGGCGGAACCCCTGCACCACTGTTGTTGAAGAACTCGCGGAGTGCGATGATTCGATTCTGACTGGCGTCCGGCACGCCTTTGACACGCAGCCACAGCCGGCTGACCATCTGCTGATCGATGATCCACGGGGCGGGCACGAACAGTTCGACCGCATAGAACCACTTGTCGTCAAGCGGGTTGGGCGGCTGCTCGCCCTGGTACTCCACTCTGGCATAGGCCTCGGTCAGGAACGGCTGCTTCTCCAGCCCGAACAGGTGCCGCACCCCGCCCGGCGCGGTGGCATCGGGATAGTCCAGACGCGTCGGCAGGCCGTCGCTGTCGCGATAATCGGCCATATTGAGCGACCACTGCCACGCGAGGCGCTGGCGGTTGACGTCGCTCGCCGGAGTCGGCGGGCTAATCTCCAAGCCATGTAAGGACGTCGCGCTCTGGCCATTTCCAACCAACTCGCCGATCGCCAGATACATCGCACCGGCCAAGGCGCCGATGTAGTCCCGCTTGAGACCCTCGACCTGTGCCGGCTGCGCGCCCGTGCCAAGCGTCATGTTCAGGTCGACCGGCCGCACTTTCAGCGGCGCCGGCCCGGCGGGTGATACCGGAAAACGCATGCTCACCGGCAGGCTCACGCCCGGCGTGCTCGCACTCGCAACGGTGACGGGCTGGAACGATGCCTGCGAGAGCATCACCTGACCCAGCGACTGCCCGACCGGCGACACGCTGGGTGCCGTCACCGGCGGCACGACCTCGTGGCTCACCGTGGTGAACATCTGGCGCCGGATCGCCGCCGGGTGGTCCTCTTGAAGCAGGGAGCGCCAACCCAAGCCGTTACTGTCGAGGAAGCCCTCGAAATTCAGATTGTCCGTCGGATCCGAGTTCAGCAGCGCGCTGAGATTCGCATTGAAGCGCGTCCAACGACTGCGGTCGTTGAGGTAGTTGGCGTTTGCGTCCACCAATCGCGTCCACAGCAGCGTCCACGGCAACGCGGTGTCGATCGACTCGAACCCATCGCTGAATTGCTGCTGGGCCTTGTTGAAATCGCGCAGACCGAACGGGGCCAGCAGGCCGCGGTGCCGAAGCGACGCCTCGTCGCTCCCGCCATACAGCAGATAGCCGAAGCCGCCCGTCAGTCCCCCGAGCAGGTCGCGCCGGACCACGTCCACGTCATAGGCCCACGGAAGATACTGATTCACGGTGCCCCGACGATGATTGACCAGGCCCGAAGCCCGATTGGCGAAGCCGGCCTGCAAATCGCCCGCGTGCAGGGCCGGATCGAGCAGCAATTCGGTCAGCCGCCGTCCACGGCGCTGGAGGTCGGGACTGGACTCGTTGAACATCAGCCCGCCGCCCAGCGAACCATTCCAGCTTGACGCCACGTTGACATTCAACATCCCCGCGTGATCGACGATCCGCACGACGGCGTAGAGGGTCTCGGGATCGTTCGGGTCCGACGACCCGAGCGGAATGCGGAAGCTGATCGGCGAATCGGGCACGCCGTCGCCGTCGGCGTCGTAGAGGTCGACGATCCCGTCGGCGTTGGTGTCGAAATAGGGAAACTGGGCGCCAAGGACAGGCGCGACCCACGCGCTCCGCGCCTGTGCGATCGTGATGTTGGTCGTAGACCCCGCGATCAAATCCGCGTTCAAGAACGACGCGGGCAGTTGGGACGGCGGC
>JBHHVX010000236.1:0-3396 GCA_046754505.1 Phycisphaerae bacterium
ATGCTTCAGGCGACCATTTCCATGCCTTCGTCCTTGAAGCGGCGCCGGAGCCGTTCGATGACATCTTTGTGGATCTGGCTGACGCGCGACTCGGACAGGTCGAGGACGAGACCGATCTCGGCCATTGTCAGACCTTCTGTGTAGTAAAGGATGAGCACAAGACGCTCCTCGCGGTTCAGTCCGCGCGTGATGTACTCCGTCAGCATCTTGCGAGAGACGCGCTGGGACGGATCCACCGCGTGATAGTCTCGGATGTCCCAGCCTCCGGCGGGGCCGCGCGGGTTTCCATCATCGTCATTCTGGACGGCGGAGAGGTGGACCTCGTGGCCCAATCGCGAGAGCCGGGAGAGATCCGTGAAGCGCTCCTGGCTGATGTCCATGCCTTTGGCAAGTTCGGTGTTCGTCGGTGGCCGTCCGAGTTCCGAGTCGAGCAACTCCTTGCAGCGCAGGCGCTGCTTCTCGAAGCTTCGGACGGTGCGTGATTGAGGATCGAGCGTCCGGAGCCAGTCCATGACAGCGCCATGGATTCGCTGCTGGCAGAAAGTTTCGAACTTGGCATTGTGGGACGGGTCGTATGCCTGGACGGCCTCGATCAGTCCGTCGTAACCGGCGGAACAGATTTCGTCGTAGCTGATCTGTGCTGGGAGCTTCTGTGCGAGTCGGGCGGCCTGCATTCGGACGATCGGCTGGTAGTGCTCGACAAGCTTGTTGCGATACTCGATCGCATGGTCGACAAGGTACTGTTTCCACAGCGCATCGGCTGCGCGGCGCGAAGACTTCATGGGGAACACTCCTTTGTTCGCGTGGGTTTGGCGCATCGTGCGACGACGCAAACCCCGTGGCCTTCCGTGCCGACCAGGACTGATTGTCAGATGAGAAGCAGGTTCGTGTCCGGCATCGTTGCCGGCGTTTCAGATAGCGAGCCACCTCCCTGTAGGCTCGGTTTCACTGCGGCATGAATAATGGTACCACGATCCACGACGGATTGCCAGCGGGAGAATGTTTTTTTTGAAGGATCATGCGTGGTTGAAGTCCCGGAGGATAGTAGGTGTTTTTACTGAGCGGCGTAGCGCAGCGCCGGCGTGGTCCCGCGCAGAATGTGCGCTCGAGTCCGGCCGGGCGGAGAACACGCATCCAGAACGCGCGAGATCGGCGCCACGTCGACACCGCGCATATCGATCTGGGAACGGCCGGGTGCGCCGTGAGCTGCGCAACATGCGGGGTCCGGGCGTCACCCCATCAGCGCGTCGCGAGCACAAGGATGATGAGGAGGAGCACGACGATGACCGCGGCCATGGCGATGGCCGCGACGATCAGCAAGCCGGTTTGGTTCCCGGCTTGCGCGGTGTTCTGTGGGGTCTCGAAGCGGTCGATGTTCTCGCGGCTGCCGTCGGCGAGATGTTCCAGGAGTTGATTGTCGTAGCCGGCTCGAGCCTGAGGCGGCGCTTCCCCGAGTTTTATTTTGTCTAAATCTACCAGGACGTCTGTCGTAGATTCGTATCGGCGGTCGCGGTCCTTGGCGAGCATGCGTTCGATGACCTCGGCCAACCCGGTCGACAGCTTGGGGTTGAGGTGGTCGGGCGGGACCAGGGGCTCCTTGAGGTGCTTGTGCATGACGGCCGCCGGTGTGGCGCCGTCGAACGGGACCTTGCGCGTGACCATGTGATAGAACGTTGCACCAAGGGAGTAGATGTCGGTGCGGAAATCGATGTGGACCTCGCCTCGAACCTGCTCGGGGGAGATATAATAGGGGGTTCCGTAGGCCCGGCCGGCCTCGGCGGCGGCGGTGGCCTCGTCTCCGGCGGCTCGGGCGAGGCCCATGTCGGCAAGCTTGGCGGTTCCGTCGGCGGTGATCATGATGTTCTTGGGCTTGACGTCGCGGTGAATGAAGCCGCGGGCGTGGGCGTGCTCGAGGGCGCGAGCCACCTGGATGATGACGTCGATGGCCCGTTGCTCATCGTAGCCCCGGTCGCGGGACATTTCGTCGTAGACGGTGATGCCATCGACGAATTCCATGACGAAGTAGTGGTAACCGCCGCTTTCGCCGACATCGATCGCCTGGACGATGTTGTTGTGGTTGAGCTTGGCGGCGGCGCGGCCCTCCTTGTAGAAGCGATCGACGAACTCGGGATTCTCACTCAGGCGTCTGGGGAGCACCTTGATCGCGACGATACGGTCGAGCGAGAGCTGCTTGGCCTTGTAGACCGTGGCCATGGCGCCCGCTCCGACCTTCTGCATGATTTGGAAACCGGGAATCTGCTGGAGCTGGCGCGAACCGGAGTCTTCGGAAGGATTCGGAAGACGCTTGATCTGGCTGGCGGTGACAAAACCGTTGCGAATCAAAATGTCGGTGAGCCGGACGTGCTTTCCGGCTGCGGCGAGCCTGCGCTGCTTGGCCTGGCAGGCCTTCACCTCGGCGGCGGTGGCCAGCTTCAGATCAACGACTATTCGCTCGACGAAGCTCTCGGAGCGGGCGTCGGGGTTGCTTTCGATGTCAGCGGGTTCATCTGCCATGAACGATTGCGAGGCGTCCTACGAGAGATAACGGATTCCCAGAATCCGTTGGGCCGGGCGGACTTCTGCAACGGGCCTCCGGCCTTGGCCCGGATTAGAGATCATCTTACTCTATGTGGACCGGAGAGTTGAATCAAACGGAAAACCGGCCGCGCAAGGGCCGCCGAGCCGTGCCGTGGGCCGACGCCCGGCCCTGCGGAGGCCCGTCGAGGATGGCCGGCAGGCTATCCCGCCGGTGCCGCTGTTTGACGATCGCGCGCCGGACTACGGATTGATCGTCGCGCCCATGACGGGCGGCGCCGCGGCCGTTTCGTAGAACTCGACGCCCAGCACGAGATACTCCGCGTCGTCGTCCTGTTGCAGCTCCAACTCGAATGCCAGGAAATCACCGGCGGCCAAGTCCTGCGTGCCGCCCAACCCACCGGGCACGGCGACATTCAGGGGCAGGTCGATGACCATGAACTCGTTGGGCTGTGTGGCGGCGTCCACGGTGACGAGACGGCCGTCGGCTGCCGCGTAGCTGTCGATGGTCCCGGAGCCATCCGTCAGGCGCTTCGCGTAGACGACAAACTCGAACGGGCCGATACCCGCTGCGATCGCCCCGGCGGGGGGCAGTGCTATAGGTCGTCTTCGGAGGAACAACCGCATCGTGACCGGGTTGGTGCCGCCGTAGGTCGGCGGAATCGCCACACGGTACCCGACCGGCGTGAGTATCCCAGTGAGGCGGTCGAGGCTGAGGAGTGGTTCCGTGACGCGGACGGCGTTGACGGGCAGGCCACCCGTGGCTCCGCCGTCGATCGTGAAAAAGTCGTCCACGAAGACATCGAAAAAGATTGGTCCGGCTGGGCCTTGGTCGCCCTGTGCACCCTGATCGCCTTGCGG
>JBHHVX010000237.1:0-3367 GCA_046754505.1 Phycisphaerae bacterium
GGCTCCGTAGGCTCGATTCTGCCCGCCGCGGCTGTGACGGTTGCCCACCCCCTCGATCGAGTCGTCCCAGGTGGTTCCGCGAACGGCGATATAGGGCGTCAGGTTGACGGGGCCGAGCCGCAGCGGAAACTCGACCTCTTCGCGGAGGTCGCCCCGGCCGACGGCGCCGGTCTCACCGGTATTGTCAATTCGGAACTTGCCGTTGAAGAACCGGCGATCGTCCGGGCGGAAGCGGACCACACCCAGACGGGAGTCGTGGTACCACGCGCCCCGGTCCGCGAGCGGTTCGCCGACGATGCTGAAGCGGGCGTCCGGCAGGTGCTCAGTCTGGGTGTCAAACTCGTTGATCCGCCAGTTCGCCAGGAGAGAGAACTGCCGGTTGTCCTCGCGTTTGAGGAGGCGGACGAGCGTCTCCTGCTCCTTGGCGTTTTCGAACTCGTTGCGCTCAAAGTTTTCAAGGTATTGATCGTCGCTGATATACGACACCTCAAAGCTCAGTTCCCAGTCCTTCGGCAGATACTGTCGATGGCGCCAGAGGAAGCGGCCTCGATCACCGCGATCCGGCGCGCCGCTCGAGTTGATCCGGAACGTGTTCGGGCGCCCGGAAATATCATCATCGCCGTCGTCGTGCAGGTAGTAACTTCGAAGCAGCCCAAAGTAGTTATCCCGTTCGTAGTCGATGTCGAGACCGGTTGCCGGTCCGCGATCGGTGAAGTAGTCGAGTTTGTAGGTGGCGTCGAAACCCTCGGGCTGCTCGAGGCCAAGCAGGTTAAAGAAATACCATCGCGTTTCCGCCGTCACCCCGAAGTCGCCGGCGTAGCCGAATTTTGCGCTGCGGAAGGCCATCCGGTCGCGCGAGAAATCGCCGCTCGAAACCGGCCAGTAGGAGACCGGAACGCCTTCGAGGTTCAGCGTCGTGTGATAGGCCTTGTAGGTGCCGGCCTGAATGCCGACGACATCGCCTCGAGCGTTGCGGGGCGTGCGGTCCTTGAAATGGACCTGCGACGCGCCGATCGAAACGTGTGGCGTGTGGAATTCGCTCGTGGTGATCTGCGCGTTCTTCGCCATGTACTCGCTGGCGCTGAGTTGCCGAATCTCCTCGGCGCGGATGTAGATCGGCAGGCCCAGTTTCGGCTCCAAGGCCCGCGCCACGACGTCGAGGATCAGCGCCTGATCGTTCTTGAAGTCGTAGAATATCTTCGACGCCCGGATCATTCGCTGCCCCCGCATCAGGACGACGTCACCTTCGAGGTAGGCCGCGGAAATCCATTCTCGAGCGGTGCGGCGCGGGGTTTTCTCGCCACCGGTCAGCGTCGGCTCCTCGGCGGGCGGAACATCGGCCGGCTGGGAAGGAGCGGTTCTCTTGTCGGATTCCTCACCGGCCAGGAGGTCGTCGACGCCGGATCCAAGCTTGTCCGCGTTCACATACAGAACCGCCGAGTCGGCCCGCAGTTCGAGATACTCCCCCGGTGTGGCCGGAGAACCCTGAGAAAGTTGAACGTCGCCCTTGACGATGAATACGGACAGGTCGCCGATCTTCTGGTGAATCAGACTATTCGCGGAGAAATCGATCTTCTTGAGCGGCCTGGGCCTCGATAGGCGAATCTGCTCCAGTGTGGGCGCAACTTGGACGGGTTGTTCGGCTGCTTCCGGCTCAGCGGTCGGGGCCGCATCCAGCAGGCCGCGGGCACGAAGACCCTCCCCATAAAGCTCGCTGTCGGCGTCCGACTTGTCGGCTTGTGCGTCGGCGTTCAGCAGAAGACGGCCGAACGTCCGAAGGGTGACCACCAGGGCCGGGCCGGTCTCGAGCGTCCCCGCCGGCTGGTGAACCTCTGCGGTCTTCCACAGGAATATTTCCATGTCGTAGTAGGGCCGGTCTTCCCATGTTGTGCGCTTGAACCAGATGACGGCATCCTGGGCGGCAAGGACGTGGTGCCCCATCCGGGCGTTGAAATCGCCGAGACACTCGATCACCTGGACGCCGTCCTCGCCGCGCCAGGTGTATGCCAGACTGGTGTAGAATTCGATATCAAAGTCGCTGATGCCCGGCGGAAGAACGGGCTGAACGGCGTCGGTCTGAGGTGATGGCGCCGACCATGCCCTGGGTATCGAGGCCGGAAGCCCAAGGCCGTACAGGGTGACCGCAACCAACAGGCCGCTCCGGGACGCCCATCCGGCCTCCGATCGCTGCCGATCGATGATCGGTTCTGGACAGGGATGGCGCGCGACGCCCGAGGCGGGGTTACTCCGTTGAACACGCTTCTTCATGTCGCCCGCATCGCCTCCAGCGTGCGGCAAGCCGTGTGCGGCCATGCATGGGGCGCGGTCGCCGCGTTGGGGCGGATTATAGGAGTGGCCCGTGGGGTGTCAAAGGGCGACTCGTTCGCCCGGGAGCGTCACGGGTAACCCCGAACATGCGGAACGTGGTCGGTATACCAACGGACCGCCTCGGCGATACCCTCGTTGAAGGGCATCGGCGCCAGATTCGACGAGGCTCGGAATCGCCGTGTGTCCGTCGGCTTGCGGTGTTGACCTGCGGGCTTGTTCGTGTCCCACTCGAGTTTCGCCGCGTCATACCCCAAAACACGACAGATTGTTTCGGCGGCTTGTCGGATGGAAATCTCCTCGTCGGTGCCGATGTTCATCGGGGGGCCTTCGTAGTTTCGGAGCGCCCACCAGAGTGCCCGGCCGATATCGTGTGAATAGGTGAACTCCCGAAGCGGCGTGCCGTCGCCCCAGAGGACCGCCGGCACGCCGTTCGTCTTTGCGGCGTGAATCTTCCGAATCATCGCCGGGATCACATGGCCGGCATCGAGGTGGAAGTTGTCGTGCGGACCATAGATGTTGTTCGGGATCAGACAGACGAAGTGGACGCCGTACTGGCGGGCACAGGCCCGCGACTGCACATCGAGCATCCGCTTGGCATAGGCATATCCGAAGTTGGACGGGTGCGGCTCGCCTGCGTGGAGGTCGGCCTCGCGGAGCGGCAGGCGAATCCCGTCGGGATAGACGCACGACGACAACAGGCTGACCAGTTTCGCGACGCCGGCTCGCCGGGCGCAATCCAGCACATGGATGTTGATTCGAATGTTGTCGAGGAAGAAGTCCGCGATGGAGCGGGTGTTTTGCAGCACGCCGCCGACCCGGGCAGCCAAATGGAGGACGTGCGTGGGCCGAACGCGCTCGAACAGGGCCTCGCAGGCCGCCGCGTCGCGCAAGTCGGCGTCGGCAGACGCGGCGTAGAACACGCCGTCATCATCGTCGGCCGTCGCCTCGACCGCCCGCCCGACCATGCCTTTGCCGCCGGTGACGAGTACCTTCATTCGGAACCAACCCTCTAGGACGCTCACGGCAGGACGGAACCGCT
>JBHHVX010000238.1:0-3362 GCA_046754505.1 Phycisphaerae bacterium
CGAGGTCTTTCTGCTTCGTTGTGAGGTCGGCCCGAGGCGCAAGCCTGCGCGTGGATGCTTTATGACTCCTGCCTTTCTCGCACAGTTCGCCGCCGGTTGCTTTCTCGCCGTGGCCGTTTCGTCGATCCGACAATGCGGCTGGAAGTATTTGCGGCTCATGGCGGCGGTGTCGCTGGCGGTCGGTTTTTTTTCCGCGCTGCTGGTGGTGCGCGAGCCGGCGGCGTCGGGAGATGCGTACCGGACGGCGGCGCTGGCGGGGCTGGGCGGCGCGGTGCTGCTGGCGACGGTCTGGCTGTTTGTGAACGCGGCACAGGGCGAGCGGATCGGCGGGGTTCAACGCGTCCTGCCCGCGGCGGCGAGCGTGCTGGCCATGGTCGCGGCGGTCGCACTGAGCCAGCGGCCCGACGCGCTGCTGGCCGGCGGATCACGGGTCGCGGGGGCCGCCACGCCGCACCTGTTGGCGCTGGGCGTGAGCACGGCTCTCGGGGCCGCGCTGTTGGGGCTGGCCACGGCCGCGATGCTGCTCGGACACCGCTACCTGACCGACACGGACATGCCGATCGCCCCGCTGCGACGGTTGGCGCGGCTCTATCTCGCGGCGGTGGCCCTGCGGATCGTCTGGGTGGGGGCGGCGTCGGCGCCGATCTGGTCGGCCGGATTTCGTCCCGCGTCGGATTACGTCTGGTTCTGGGTGATGATGACCGTCCGCGTGGGCGTCGGCCTGCTCGGCACGGCGGTGTTCGCCTACATGGTGTGGGACTGCGTGCGCCGCCGGGCCACGCAGTCGGCGACGGCCCTGTTTTACCTGTCGATGGTCTTTGTGTTCCTGGGAGAGCTGGCGGGTCAGTATCTCGCCCGGACCGAGGCGTTGGCGATGTAGACATCCGCCGGCGCCTGCCACGGCCGCGCTCGCGTGGCCCTACGGCCGGCCGAGTGCCGTAGCGTCGCCCCTCCATGGCCGACGTGTCCCTATGGCCAACGCAGCATTTTCGTCCGTCGCCGTCCGGCACAGGGGCCGGACGCTACGAGGGCCGATTCCGAGGATGCGGGTCGAGGGGTGGGGCGGTAGAATCCACCGCTGACACGCGGTGCGACCGAGGAAAAACGGCGGACCGCGTGTGCGGCAGACCCACAGCGGCGGCAGGAGATCGGACGGTCGGAGGAACGTATCCGGATGAGGTTCAGCACGCTCGGGAACACCAGCGTCGTCGGCCTGCAATGGGGCGACGAGGGCAAGGGCAGGGTCGTCGATCTGCTGACGGAGCACTTCGATGTTGTCGTGCGCTACGGCGGCGGCGCCAACGCCGGCCACACCGTTCGCATCGGCGACGAACGATTCGCCCTGCACCTGATTCCCAGCGGCATCCTGCGGCCCGACGTCACCTGCGTGATCGGTCCCGGCGTGGCGCTCGATATGGAATCCCTGGCCAAGGAGATCGACGAACTCCGCGAACGCGGCGTGGCGGTCGCGGACAACCTGCTCATCTCGAACCGGGCGCACCTGGTCATGCCGTATCACAAGAAACAGGATCGGCTCTCCGAGCAACGCCTCCCACCGGACCGTCGAATCGGCACCACGGCACGAGGCATCGGTCCGTGTTACGCCGACAAGATGGTCCGCAGCACGGCCCTCCGCGTGGCGGACCTGTTGCACCCGACCGCGTTCCGAAAACGCCTCGCCGATATCGTCGAAGACCGAAACCGCGTGTTTGCCGCCCTGTACGACGATGCCGATCCGCTGCAGGCCGGGCGGATCGCCGACGACTTCCTCGCGCTTGCCCGACAACTCGCCGGCCATCTGACGGACACCACGCACTTCCTCCACGATGCCCTGACTTGCGGGCAGCGCGTGCTCTTCGAGGGCGCTCAAGGCAGCCTCCTGGACATCGATCACGGAACGTTTCCTTATGTCACGAGCGCCACCTGCACCAGTGCCGGGCTTGCGGCCGGAGCCGGCGTGCCCCCAGCCTGCATCCACAGCTACGTCGGCGTCCTCAAGGCCTACACCACCCGCGTCGGCGAAGGTCCCTTTCCCACCGAGCTGACCGACGCAACCGGCGACGCCCTCCGCACGCGCGGGCACGAATTCGGCACCACGACCGGGCGCCCACGCCGGTGCGGCTGGTTCGACGCGTTCGCCACACGCTACTGCGTGGGCCTCACAGGCATCACGCAACTCGCCATCACGCATCTCGACACGCTGGTCGGCATACCGGAGTTGAGAGTGTGCACAGGATACCGCCATCACGGCAAGCGGCTGCAGGCGTTCCCAGCCGAAATCGAGATCTTGGCGGAGGTCGAGCCGCTCTATGAGTCGCTGCCGGGCTGGAGCGAACCCATTGACCCGCAAGGATCGTTCGAAGACTTGCCGCCGGGCGCCCGTCGATATATTGAACGACTCGATGAGCTGCTCGCCGTCCCGATCACGTTGATCAGCTTCGGCGCCGAGCGACAGGCCGCGCTGTCTCGTGAAATCCGACCTCGAATGACTACAGGTGTCTGATGAACAGAAAAGCCCGGCCGGCCGATACGATTGCCGATGCCCTGGACCCCGAAGCGCACCTCGGCGTCCCGGCCGTCAAGCTGCCGCGCCGCGTGGCCATCATCATGGATGGAAACGGTCGCTGGGCACGGCGCCAGGGCCTGAACCGCATCGAGGGTCACGAGGCCGGCGCCGCCAACGTCCGGGAGGTCGTGACGCACGGCGCCCGCCTCGGACTCGAATGCCTCACCCTGTACAGCTTCAGCACCGAAAACTGGAACCGGCCGCTCGACGAGATTGCCCACCTGATGAAGCTCTACGTCCGCTACCTGATCCGCGAGCGCGACGAGATTATGAGCAACAACATCCGACTGATTCAAATCGGCCGCCGGGACGGCCTCCCGGAGGACGTCCTCCGTGAACTCGACGAGACCGTTGCACTCTCGCGCGACAATCGGGGGATGACGCTCTGCCTCGCCCTCAACTACAGCAGCCGCGCGGAAATCGTCGACGCTATCCGCGCGATCGCCGCCCGCGTCGCCGAAGGGCGGCTCACCTGCGACGACATCGACGAGCAGACCGTCTCCGACACGCTCTATACCGCGGGCATGATGGACCCCGACCTCCTGATCCGCACCGCCGGAGAGATGCGCGTCAGTAACTTCCTGCTCTGGCAGATCAGCTATGCCGAACTGTTCGTCACCGACGTGCTCTGGCCCGACTTCCACACCGAACACCTCGACGAGGCGTTCCGCGAATACGCCCGTCGCGATCGAAGGTTCGGCCGCGTCCGGTCAGAGCCGCGACCGTGAGGGAGCGGGGGGACGGCTGGACCGAGAATCCCGGCTGGACCGAGAATCCCTTCTCGGTCCTGACCCAA
>JBHHVX010000239.1:0-3335 GCA_046754505.1 Phycisphaerae bacterium
CGCGGGCTACGGATCGTGCCGGGCGGCGATGGGCATCCGGCGGCCGGTGCCGAAGGCCCGGGTGGTGACCTTGAGGCCGCAGGCGGCCTGTTTACGCTTGTATTCGTTGCGGTCCACGCGGCGGATCACGTCGAGGACGACCGCGCGATCGTGACCGGCGGCGATGATCTCGTCCGCCGAGCGATGTTCCTCGATGTAGGCCGCCAGGATCGCATCCAGCACGGCGTAGGGCGGCAGCGTGTCCTGATCGGTCTGGTCGGGCCTCAGCTCGGCAGACGGCGGTTTCGTGAGGGTGCGCTCGGGAATGATCTCCCGGCCGGCGCGAGTGTTGAGACACCGGGCCACTTCATAGACTGTCGTCTTCGGTACGTCGCTGAGGACCGCCAGCCCGCCGCACATGTCTCCATAGAGCGTGCAGTAGCCGACGGCCAGCTCGCTCTTGTTGCCGGTCGTCAGCAGCAGCGACCCGAACTTGTTGGACAGGGCCATCAGGATCGCGCCGCGGAGTCGGGCCTGGAGGTTTTCCTCGGTGATGTCCGGCGGCCGTCCGGCGAACACCTCCGCCAGGCCGGCCTCCAGGGCCGTGTGCATGTCTCGAATCGGGATGGTGTCCAGGCGAATGGCGAGGTTGTCGGCCAGAAATCGGGCGTCGGCGAGGCTGTGGTCGCTGCTGTAACGCGAGGGCATGGCGACGCCGCGGACGGCCTGCGGCCCGAGGGCCTCGACGGCGATGGCGGCCGTCACGGCCGAATCGACGCCGCCCGACAGGCCGACGACGACCGTCTTGAAGCCGCACTTGGTCACATAGTCCCGCGTGCCCAGCACCAGGGCCTGCAACACGCTGTCGATCCGATCGGGATACGGCTCCACGCGGGCGTCGCCTTCGGCGTCGAGATCGACGATCAACAGGTCCTCCGCGAAGGCCTTGGCTCGGGCGACGACTCGGCCGCCGGCGTCGAAGACCGCGCTGGCTCCGTCGAACACGAGGTCGTCATTCGCGCCCACCTGGTTGCTGCACGCCACCGTGACGCCATAACGCCGGCACTGGGCGGCGAACAACTCGCGTCGCAGCGCATCCTTGCGGACGTCGAACGGAGACGCACTGATATTGATGATCAGGATCGCGCCGTGTTCGGCCAGCCCCGCGATGGGGTTCGCGTGATACCGTGGCCGCGGAACGGCGCCCTCGGCGTTCCAGAGGTCCTCGCAGATCGTGATGCCGGCGACGGTTGGCGGACCCGATTCCGCCGGCAGCGTCTCCACGGCTTGGTCGGCGGCGGGTTCGAAATATCGACTTTCGTCGAAAACATCATACGTCGGCAGCAGGGCCTTGCGATGGACGGCGACGATCCGGCCGCCCCGGCAGACGGCCGCGGCATTGTACAGCCCGCGTCCGGCAGGCTGACGGCTTGGCTCGGCATAGCCGACGATGACCGTCGGCGCCGGGCGTTCTGCCGCGATCCGTTCGACCGCCGCGACGTTGGCTTCGACAAACGACGGTTTCAGCAGCAGGTCTTTCGGTGGGTAACCCACGACCGCGAGTTCCGGCAGCACGACTACGTCGGCGCCCCGATCGCGTGCGCGATCGATCCACGAGAGAACCCTGGTCACGTTTCCGTCGATATCGCCGACGATCGGGTTGAACTGGGCCAGCGCCAGGATCACGGATTGCCTCTTTGGGTGCGGGTTTGCCGCCGGATTGCAGCCGCGAGAGCGATCCGGGCGCTGCCGGGGGCGCACTTGGAGGGTGCTCTGAAGAGCCTCTTCAGAGCCGCCACCGTGAGGGAGCGGGCCGCGTTTGGCAACGGTCCCCGCTCCCTCACGGTCACGGTCGCGGCTTTGATCGGGTCGCGGCTCTGATCATGGTGCTGCTTGTCAAACACCCTCTTAGATGCTGAAATCATGACCCACACCTGCAGCCGATTTCGGCGGGCGCACCCTCAGCTCCGGCGGCGTGTTCAGAACCGTGTTGCCTGCCGGAACGCTCGACGTGACGAACGTCGAGCCGCCGATCGTGCTGCCTTCGCCCAGCACGGTTTCCCCACCCAGCACGATGGCGTTGGCATAGATCGTTACGTTGTCTCGAACGGTCGGATGACGCTTGTAGCCACGGACCATCCGGCCACGCTCGTCCTTGAGGAAGCTCAACGCCCCAAGCGTCACGCCCTGATAGAGTTTCACGTTGTCGCCGATCTCGGTCGTCTCTCCGATGACCACGCCGGTCCCGTGGTCGATGAAGAAACGCTTCCCGATTTTCGCCCCGGGGTGGATGTCGATCCCCGTGGTCCGGTGCGCCCATTCACCCATTGTCCGCGGCAGCAGCGGCACGTCCATGCGGTACAACTCGTGCGCAAACCGATAGACCGTCACGGCCGCGAGTCCGGGGTAGGATAGGATGATCTCGTCGGTGTTGAACGCCGCCGGATCGCCGTCGTAGGCCGCCTGCACGTCCACCGCCAGCATGTCGCGCACGGCGACCAGCCGGTCCAGAAAATCGCTCGTAAGCGTGCGGGCGGCTCGATCCTGCGGGTCCGCCTGGTTCAGGGGACCTTCGGGATCATAATGTCCGTCGACCTCGTTCTGGTGGCACAAGGCCCGGAAGATTTGCGAGTACAGCTTTTGCGCCAGCCGCGGCAGCAATTCGCCGACATGGTATTCCACATTTTGGAACGAAAGATTCTGCCGGCCGTAATAGCCGGGATAGGCTATCTCAAACAGGAGGTCGATGATCTGGACGATCTGCTGCCGATTCGGCAGATAGCCCCGTCCGATGTGACTGGTCCGTGGTTCGTCGGCGTAACTCCGAACCAACTGGCCGACGAGATCCTTGATTCGACGATCGAGATCATATTCGCCTATCATTCGCGTCACCGCCTCCCGTTGCGACTGTCCTGACGCGCCATTCTAAACGGAATGCGCACCAGAGGCACGCCGGCCGAGCGGCAGTGCCGTAGGGTCCGCGCAGAGTTTGGGGATTTATTGCCGAACGCCTTTGCGATCTCGCGTTCTTGGGCCAGCAACGGGGGTGGATTCCTCGGTTCCGAGATATATCCCCAAACTCGCAGCGGACCCTAAGTGTCTATCTCTTCTTTTCAGGAGGAGTTTGAAGAGAAGCGAGATGAACAGAGCCGGGCCCGTGTGTGCTGCTTCAGTCGGAATTGGAGAATCCGGCCGTTTGGGTTACACGTATTATGGGTGATATTAGACAGAGGCAGACGGATGTCCCATCGACGACGGCAACTGACGTTATTCGGCGGTCTCGTCGCGACGAACGCGGTGTTGGTGTTCGTCGCGTTCGCGCTCGGGCTGCCAGACCCGCTCATGGCGGGCCGGGA
>JBHHVX010000240.1:0-3256 GCA_046754505.1 Phycisphaerae bacterium
GCGTTGGTTCGATATCGGCCGGGTTCGGGACTGTTCGCCCGATGGGAGCAGCGCCGGTTGATCGGGGCGGTCCAGCGTCAGGTGGCGGCGTTTCGGCACGAGGGTCCGGTGATCGTGCATGCCCTCAGTGGTCCGGCCCTTCATGTGGCGGCTCCGATCGCTGCTGCGGTCGAGGGTACGCTGGTGGTGACGCTGTCGTCGGAGGCGGCGTTTGTGGATCCGATCCTGCCGGAGCTGGCGCGGCGCTGCGCGGGAATCATGGTCCCATGTCGTGCGATCGGCGAGCGGGTGGAGCACACGTCGTTTGCCGGTCGGCTGGTGGAGACTGTTTGTCTTGGCGTGGAGTCTGGGAACGTCCCGGCGGCTTTTCGCTTTTCGGACCGTGCTCCATCGCTGATCCATGTCGGTCCGCTGACGCTGAACGCCGGCTGCGACACGATGCTTCGCGCGGCGAAACATGTGATGGAGCAATATCCTAATTTGTTGGTTTTCCTTGTCGGCAAAGGCCCGGCCGAGGCGTCACTTCGACAACTGGCCCGCATCCTCAACATCCACTTGAGCGTGACGTTCACCGGTCGTCTGAGGAACTGGCGGTCGGCGCTGGCGGGTGCGGACATGTTCTGTTTGCCGCGTGCGGTTCCGGAGGCGCGTGAGGAGCCGCTTCAGGCCCTTGCGGATGGGCTGGCCGTCGTTGCGGCCGAGGGTTGTCCGTACGACGCCCTGCGTGACGGGCAGACCGCCCTTCTGTTTCCCGAGAACGCGGTTACGGAACTGGCCAATCGCATTTGTCGGTTCCTTGATGACCGGCAGTTTGCGCGCGGTATCGCGGCGACGGCACAGTCGTACATGCGGGAACACCACACCGTGGACGGTATGGTGGCGGGGTTTGCGCGGTTTTATTGCCGGGCGGGTGGCCGGACCGAAATCCTCGCACATCCGGGGGTGCGGTAGAGCGGCTGCCAGCGGGCGTCAGGGACCGGTCTTTGAGGGGGCGGTCTGCTGGGGGCGTCCGGCGGAGCGGTAGTCGGCATCCATGCGTGCGAGGACCTGATTGGTGATGTCAACTTCGTCGGTGCGGTAGATGACGATTCGCCGCTGGATGGCCATTCGGAGGGCCTGGACACTCTGCTCAGGCATCTCCGAAGCGTCGAAGGTCGTCTGCTGGACGACGACGTCGTAGCCCTGAGCCTTGGCGACCTGTTCGGCCGCCTGCATGGTCTTTTCGTAGACGATGCGGGTCCACTCGAACCGCTGTTGTTCGAGGTCGGCTTCCGTGACGTCAGCCCACGCGCGAAACTCGACGTTCATGCGGATCATTTCTTTCCGGAGGTTGTCGTATTCCTTCGTTCCGGGCTTGAACGCTCCCAGCCTGGACTGGGCGTCGGCCAGCGCGGCTTGTCGCTGCTTCGCCTCGGTGGAATACTCGCCGGTCTGTCGGCGCATGCGCTCGTTCAGGTCGCGTATCTGGAGACTTTCGTTGAACACGCGGACGATGTCGATGACGGCGGTTCGATTTCCGCCGCCGGTCGACGCGGCGGGGGCCGCCTGGCCGGCGGTCCGGGTCACGGGGATGACGGCGGCCAACGCGATACAGATGACGAATACGACCAGTGCCTTGCGATTCATGAGCGTCTTCCTTACGGGATACAGTTTCCAACCCTGTGTCGCACCGACGGCGATGGTGCATTGTGTTCGAGGCTCGGCAGAATGCAAGGCCGGGTCGGTTGTGGCATGGTGCCGGGCTTCGATAGAATGGGCCCAGGTTGGCGCAGTGCCGACGGACCCGGTTCTTGCAGCAGGAATGTGACATGACTCCCGATCTTTCCATCGAGTTTTGCGGCGTCAAGGCCCCCAACCCGTTCTGGCTGGCGTCGGCGCCACCTACGAACAGTGCGTACCAGATTCGCCGGGCCTTCGAGGCCGGCTGGGGGGGAGCGGTCTGGAAGACGCTGAACCATGAGCCGATCGTGAACGTCTCCAGCCGCTATGGGGCGGTGGACTACGATGGCCGGAAGGTGATGGGGCTGAACAACATCGAGCTGATCACGGACCGCACGCTGGAGGTCAATCTTGCCGAGATTCGCCAGATCAAGCGGGAGTTTCCACATCACGCGCTGTTCGTTTCGCTGATGGTGGAGTCCACACGGGAGACGTGGCACGACATCGTGAAGCGGACAGAGGACACGGGCTGTGACGGACTGGAGTTGAACTTCGGCTGCCCGCACGGCATGTCGGAGCGCGGCATGGGTTCGGCGGTGGGCCAGGTGCCGGAGTATACCGAGATGATCACGAGCTGGGTCAAGGAGGCCGCGAGCGTGCCGGTGATGGTGAAGCTCACGCCGAATATTACGGACGTCTGCGCTATTGCCCGGGCGGCCGCGAAGGGCGGAGCCGACGCGGTGAGCCTGATCAACACGATCAACAGCATTGTGGGGGTGGACCTTGACACGTTCGCCCCAAAGCCGCATGTGGCCGGCCGGGGTTCGCATGGGGGCTATTGTGGTCCGGCGGTCAAGCCCATTGCGCTGAACATGGTGTCCTCGATCGCGCGCGATGGGGAGGCGGACATTCCAATCAGCGGGATCGGCGGCATCCAGACGTGGCAGGACGCGGTGGAGTTCATGCTGCTCGGCGCGGGGTGCGTGCAGGTCTGCACGGCGGTGATGCATTACGGGTTCCGCATTGTGGAGCACATGATCAGTGGCATGAAGAACTGGATGCGAGAGAAGGAGTTCCAGGCGCCCGCCGACTTTCGGGGGCGGTCGGTGGACCGCATCGTTGACTGGAGCGATCTCGATCTGGGATACAAGGTGGTGGCCGAGATCGACCAGGCGCGGTGCATTCACTGTGGCCTGTGTCACATTGCCTGTGAAGACGGGTGTCACCAGTCGATCGTGTGGGAGAAGGTGCCCGAGGCGGAGTTTGTTCAGCGATATGGCGTTGCACCGGACGCCTCGGATCTCGATTCGCGCGGGCGGGGCGGCGGCGTTTCGCTCATCAACCCCGACATGCACTTGCGGAAGAGCGGCGACGTGTTTGTCCTTCCCGGCAGCGGCGACGGGTATGTCGGCGTCTTCACGATCAAGCTGGACACGTGTGTCGGTTGCAACATGTGCTCGCTGGTGTGTCCTGTCGACGACTGTATCAGCATGAAACGGGCGGACAGCGTCTTGCCGTCGGTGACGTGGCGGGAGTACCAGGAGAAGCTCGCCGCGGGCTCGATGGCGAAGATCGAGCCGCCGGCGCACGTGTAGGA
>JBHHVX010000241.1:0-3183 GCA_046754505.1 Phycisphaerae bacterium
AACAACCTCGTGGCGGCCGAGCAGGCCTTCACCGAGGGGCTGCGGCTGGGCGGCGAGTCGTTCGTGTACCACATTTTCCAAGACGACGTCAACCGCTGGATCGCCATGCGGCGCGAGATCTATCCGCTGATCGATCAACTCGTCCCCACCGAGCTGTCCGATCCGTTTGTTCGATTCGACGCAGACCGCATCGCCGTCGCCGGCCGCGTTTCGACGCCGGCCGGCCGCGTCGTGCTGTCGATCGACGTGGCTCCTGTCTTCGAGGACCGCGCGATCGTCCTCCGGGCTACGGCGGTCCGCTGCGGCTCGGTTTCGATGCCGATGGACTTCGGCGGCCTCGACCTCGCGCGATCGATCGAGCGCGAACCGGAAAAGGTCTGGCCCGGCAGCCCGCGGATCTGGGGCGACCTGGCGGCCGGATTGCACCTCGATGCGCGGGCGTGGTGGAAGAACGGCGGGATCGACTATCGCGTCCTCAACGTGTGGGTCGAGCCGGGCGTCCTGCACCTGAAGATCGAGCCGCTCGGCCCGCACCATCGAACCGCCCGCCGCACCCACGACTGGCCCTTCTGAGCGATCGGCCGGATCGAAGGCCGTGCGCCCGCGCGGGTGCCCCGCCCCTTCCAGGGGTGGGAAACCGAACATAGTCATTAGTCTAGGCTGGACCGAGAATCCCTTCTCGGTCCTGGCCGAATGGGAATCCCTTCCCATGTCGCGATCCAATGGCGCCGCTATCTGGCAGCAAGAAAGATTCCTGTCGCGGACGGGAACGAGAAGGGATTCTCGTTCCAGCCGGGAGAAGGGATTCTCGTTCCAGCGAGAAGGATTCTCGTTCCAGCCGTGCACGCTCTCACGCACGTCGCATCCGTCCCCCAACCCGGTGTATCGACGGGGCACACGGTCCGGCCACACGGCCACGCAAGCGTGACCGTGGCACGCGACAAGTGGGGCCGTGGTCGCACCACGACGACGGTGATACGGCTCGACGTGGGCGCGCGGCGTCGATATCATCGCGGGCCATGGCGGTGAAGACATACGTTCCCACCGAAGTCCGCTTCGAGGATCGTTCCATCGAGGGGACGCGGCTCGTGACGCTCTACGATCCGGACGCGTCGGGGCGCAGCGGCTCCATGACGACGCCGAACGCGCTGGAGGCCGACACCCGCGGCGGCCCGCTGGTGTTCGTGGGCGTGCGCGACGGAAAGACGTGGCGCGTGACGCTGCCGGAGATCGCGGTGCGGAATCGATCGGCGATGGGCTTCGAGTACGCCATCCTGCAGCCGATCTCGGAGACGCTCCTTGCGGAAGACGGCGGGGTGGAGCGCGGCCGCGTCGAAAAGGGACTGGGCGACTACGGGGCGACGTTTTAGAATCGTGGGGTCCTATCAGGCTTGGATTGGCGGGAGGTGTGGGCCAGATTGCTCACGCGTTTTCAGAGGAACCACACCGGCGGGACGCCGACGCTCCCCAATCTGATGAGCCGTGGCAGGTGCGGCCGGGACGCACTCTACACGTCTGCCAGACCCCGTCGCCGCACGGCGGGCGGACAGGACCGGAAACACACGACATGCCCAGGCGAATCCTGATCACCGGCGCGGCGGGGCTTCTCGGCACGCCGACGGCTGCGCGGTTTGCGGCGGACACCGCGTGCGAGGTGCTGGCCCCGGGCCACGGCGAGCTGGACATCACCGACGCTGCACGCGTCGCGCACTGCTTTGAGACGTTCCAGCCAGATCTCGTGGTAAACTGTGCCGCCTTCACACGCGTTGACGACTGCGAATCCAGCGAGGCGCTCGCCTGTCGCGTCAATGGCGAGGGGGCGGGCCACGTCGCGGAGGCAGCGGCGCGAGCGGGCGCCCGGCTGATCCACATCTCGACCGACTATGTGTTCGACGGCTGCGCCACGTCGCCGTTGCGAGAGGACGCCCCCACCGCCCCGCCAGACCGGCTGTCGGCTTACGGCCGATCAAAACTCCTCGGCGAACAAGCGGTGAGAAGTCGACATCCGTCGGCGCTGATTGTCCGGACGGCGTGGATCTACGGCCCCGACGGCCCGGGTTTTCCGGCGACGATCCTGCGGCTGGCCCGCGAGCGGCCGCGGCTTCGGGTGGTCGTCGATCAGCGGGGTTCGCCGACGTATGCCCCGGACCTCGCCGAAGCGATCCAGCGGCTGGCGCGCCTGGACGCCGACGGGATCGTTCACGTCACCAATGCGGGCGACTGCACCTGGCACGAGCTGGCGGTCGAAATCTGTCGGCGGGCGCGGCTTGACACCCCCGTCGACCCGGTCACGACGGCCGAGTTTCCCCGCCCGGCCCGCCGCCCGGCCTATTCTGTCCTCGACAATAGTAGATATATAGAACTGACCGGCGCACCGCTGCGCTCGTGGCGCGAGGCGCTCGGGACCTATCTCTCGACCCGTTCGGACGGGTGATGATTCCGGACGAGGTTGGCGAGCTGGAGCAGGTCGTCGAATCGGTGGTCCGGCCGAGCGGTGCCGACGTCGTAGATCCGGTGCGACCGGTTGACCCAGCCGCTTGATATCCCCGCGGCGACGGCCCCGCCGACGTCGCTGTGGAGGGAGTCTCCGACGTGGAGGACACGGTCGCGCCGCCAGCCGGTCCGCTCGAGGGCCATCTCGAAGATTCTCGGGGCGGGTTTGTAGGACCGTGCATCTTCGGAGGTGACGAGTTCGGCAACGCGGATTCCGTGCGCGGCCATGGCCGCCTCGGCGTCGGACCGGTCCGCGTTGGAAACGATGCAAATGGGACGGTCGCAGCGCCGGAGAAACTCGGCGACCTCGGGCTGCAGGGGCGGATTCCGCCAGTACTGCTCGAGTTTTTCCACATAGGGCGTTGGCTCGACCGCGACGCCAAACGCCGCCATGACTTCTACCAGAGTCTTGTTTTCAAGGTCGAACAGCGTCAGGAAGGCGTCGTCGTTGGAGGTCTCGATGGTGGCGAAGAAGCGATCGCCCCAAGCGACGCTCAGCGCCTGGCCCGTCATCGACAGGCCGTGGTCGCGCACGACGTCGGCGCAGACGCCCTCGACGGCAGCCCGGTCTCCATCCGTCAGCGTTCCGTATAAATCGAGAAACAGCCCATCCAGTTCCATCAACAACCCCATCCCGGCGCGCCGGCCGCCTGCGTACTCTAACCGGCCGACGATCGAGGTCAATCGCGC
>JBHHVX010000242.1:0-3155 GCA_046754505.1 Phycisphaerae bacterium
GACTAAGAAAGACGCAAGTCGAGCATATATGGTCGGAGAGTGAAGTATGTGCCGCCACTCCCTTCGGACGCATCACGGGCGAGGCCTCGCCATCGACAATATCCGCACTTGAACTTTGCTGCCAACACTGCACAGCGAGCTGCCTCTTGAAACGGAGATCCGTTGCCGAAACGCCACCGAGTTTCCGCTTTCGGATCAGTATGCTGCCGTTGCTCAAGGCGGGAACTGCGTGCGCAGCGGCTGCGTCGATCAATTGGGTGATCTTTAAGCGCTGACGTCGGCTACCTGCAGAACCAGTCATATCACGGCGGTGCCGACACTCACTGGCGGATGTCAGCAAATGTATAACATCCGTGCGCATTCCGGGCCATTGCGACCACTGATTCCGATTGATTGCGACCGGGCATTCCGATTGATCGCGACCGCCGATTCCGGTGATCGCGACCAGGCTGTGGAGGAGTGGTTTTTGGGCCGTTGGGTGATCTGAGGACGGGCATAGGCTCGCCCCTTTTGAAAGGGAGCGGGGCATGCCAGGACAGAGATTACCCATGCGCAATATTCGCGAGGCGTTGCGGCTGCGGGCCAGTGGCCTATCGAACCGGAAGATCGCGGCGAGCATCGGTGTCGGGACGACATCGGCGGGCGAATATATCCGACGGGCCCGGCGGGCTGGCCTCACATGGCCATTGCCGGACGATCTGACGGACGAGGCCCTCGAGCAGCGGCTTTTTCCGACAACGGCTCAGAGCGACACGAACCGGCGGCCGCCGCCCGATTGGCCCGTCATCCACCACGAGCTGCGCAAACCCGGCGTAACACTCAGGCTCTTGTGGGAGGAGTACCGGGCGGTCCACAGGCAAGGCTACGGCTACAGCCAGTTCTGCGAGCTTTACCGCCGTTGGAAAGGCAAGCTGTCGCCGACCATGCGCCAGACCCATTTGGCCGGCGAGAAAATGTTCGTCGACTATGCCGGACAGACCATCGAGATCATGGACGGGCTCACCGGCGAGGTTCGGGAAGCGCAATTGTTCGTCGCTGTTCTTGGGGCCTCCAGCTACACGTTCGCCGAAGCGACATGGACGCAAACACTGCCCGACTGGACCGGTTCACATTGCCGCGCCTTCAGTTTTTTCGGCGGGGTCACCGCGCAAGTGGTTTGCGACAATCTGAAGTCCGGCATCACCAAGGCGTGCTTCTATGAGCCGGCGGTCAATCGCACGTATTCCGACCTGGCGCGCCACTACGGTACCGCGGTCGTGCCGGCCAGGCCTTATAAACCGCGCGACAAGGCGAAGGTGGAAGTCGGCGTTCAGCTCGTCGAGCGCTGGATTCTCGCCGCTCTCAGGAACCGGCAGTTCTTTACGCTCACCGAGCTCAACGCGGCGATCCGCGAACTCCTCGGCAAGCTCAACAACTGCGTCACGCGCCACCTCGGGACCAGCCGCTCGCGTCTGTTCGAGGACCTCGATCGACCGGCCCTGAAGGCGCTGCCGCAAGAGCCTTATGCGTACGCTGAATGGCAGGAACGCCGTGTCGGGCTCGATTATCACGTCGAGGTCGAGAAGCATTACTACTCGGTCCCTCACACGCTCCTGCGCGAAAAGGTCTGGGCCCGGCTCACCGAGCGCACGGTCGAGGTTTTTCATCGCGGCAAGCGGGTCGCCGCCCATGTCCGCTCGTCGTCGAACCGCCGGCACACCACGGTGCGCGAGCACATGCCGTCCAGCCACCGGCGTTACGCCGATTGGACGCCGGAGCGGCTCAAGCGGAAAGCTCAGCTGATCGGTCCGAATACGGGTGTGCTCGTCGATGTGATCATGCGCGAACGCCGCCATCCCGAGCAGGGTTTTCGATCATGTCTCGGCATTCTTCGGCTGGCCAAGACCCATGGGGCCGACCGGCTGGAGGCCGCCTGCGATCGGGCGCTCGAGATCGGCGCGCGCTCCTACACCTCGGTCAATTCAATCCTCAAGAACAACCTTGATCGCAAACGGCCCGAACCCGCCACGGACGGGCCGGCGATCACCCACCCCAACATCCGTGGCGCTCACTACTTTCACTGAAGGAGACAACGATGCTTACCCATCCAACGCTCGATCAACTCAAGGAGCTCAGGCTCGACGGCATGGCCGACGCCTTCATCGAGTTGCAAACCCAGGATCAGGCCGGCGATCTGGGTCACGCCGAATGGCTGGCGCTGCTCCTCGACCGCGAGGCGGCCAACCGCAACACCAAGCGCTTCAAGACCCGGGTCCGAACGGCAAAGCTGCGCCACGTCGGAGCGTCGATCGAGGACGTCGATTACCGCACGCCGCGCCGGCTCGATAAGGCGCTGTTCCAGCAATTGGCGACATGCCGATGGATCGCCGATCATCGCAATCTGCTGGTCACCGGGCCATGCGGAATCGGAAAAACCTGGCTTTCGTGCGCGCTCGGCCAAAAAGCCTGCCAGCACGATCACACGGTGCTCTACAAGCGCGTGCCGCGGCTGTTTGGCGATCTCGAGCTGGCGCATGGCGATGGCCGCTTCCCGCGCCTCTTTCGCAGCCTGGTCAAGGCCGATCTCTTGATCCTGGACGACTGGGGACCCGATCGCCTCAACGCCGGCCAACGCCGCGACCTGATGGAAATCGTCGAGGATCGGTACGGCTCCGGATCGACGCTGATCACCAGCCAGCTGCCGGTCGACAAATGGCACGACGTCATCGGCGAGCCCACCTTCGCCGACGCCATCCTCGACCGGCTCGTGCACAACACCTATCGCCTGGAGCTGGACGGACCGTCCATGCGCAAACTTAGGCGCAAGAAAAAGGAGCAAGAAGCATGATCAGAGCAAACCTCACGCTCGCCCCCGTGGGCCAACAGGGACCTCCCACGCGCGCCGCTGCGTCGGCCTTGTGGATGGCACTCCGCGTCGCGCGCGGGTCCCTCCTATTGGCTACGGGGACGACCTGCGCCGAGCTTGACGAAAGGGCGAAGCGCTGACATCAACAACATCACTCAACGGTGCCGACCACGCCGCCCGAAAACTGGTCGCGATCAATCGGAACAGATGGTCGCGATCCGCCGGAATAACCGGTCGCGATCACCGGAATGGGCAACCAGCGGAAACGTCACAGACGACATCATACTTCAGTATATCGAGGAGCACTCAG
>JBHHVX010000243.1:0-3136 GCA_046754505.1 Phycisphaerae bacterium
CCACAACAGCGTCACGATGATTCCGATCGTCCGATTCACGCGCTGAAACGCTCCGTCTCCGCCGTCCGCCCGCCGGCGATTCTATGAACAGCGGGGCGACGGGGTCAACCGAGCGGCAGGATCGACTCGAAGTCGCCTAGCGCTTTGTCAGACCGGGAGATAGAACGCCGTCGATCGCGCTGCCCGCGGCGTGCTGCGGCCCGACATGCTTCATGCTCGGAGGATGCCCCGACCTCTGATGACCCGGTCGGCCGTCTTTTTCTGAAAAAAAGACCGAGAAAACCACGTCATCTCGCTTGACTTCTTGGGGGGGGGGGTATAATGCCGATAACTGCATCGCTCGTGAACGGGAACTTCGGACTTTCCAGCGGGCGTTGCGGCTGGCTGGCGAGCCGACATATCGCCGCAGGCGGCGCGACGATCGCCGCAGACAAGGATGGGCACGATGAAAAGGAGCGTGGCGTGTGTGGTTTGTGCCGCCGTGGCCTTGCCGGCCATCGGCATCGGGTATGCCGCAGTGTCCGCCAGCGGCCGGCAGGAATTGGCTCAGGTGCTGTCCGATTACCAGGGGCCGGCGTATAGGACAGAGTTGGATCGGCTCAAGGGGACCGAGCGCACCGGGTTTCAACGACGCTGGCGCGATCGGATCATCGCGGCGCTCGCCGATGGCGAGGCGGCGCAGTCCTCGCGAGCGATCGAGGCCGAGATCGCCTGTGGCGTGCTCTCTCACCAAATCTCGGTACGCACGAAAGACCCGGCGGAGGAGAAGGAAGCCCGCCGGCACCTCATCGCGGCGGCGAATCATCCCAAGGCCAAGGCGTCGGACCGCATGCGTGTGTGGCGGACGCTGGCGTCCTTCGCGAAATACAGTCCGAACCGGCTGGACGAGGCCCTCTCCTGGCTCGATCGGTATGAGTCGGAAATACCGGCCCTTGCGGACGAGGCGACCGATGCGGAACGCGTGCTGGACGCCGACAAGGCCGCCGGCCGCCTTCCGGCCGTGGCCCAGAGCGTGGCGTCGCGCGACGTCATCCTCGCTCGGGCGATCCCGCTCGAGCGCGGCGACCTGTTGTTTTTTCATGGTCGATACCGGAAGGCCGCCAAGAGCTATCGCAAGTTCCTGCGCATGCTCGACACCCGGGACCATCCGCTGCTCAAGCAGTTCGGCAAGACCCGCGAGAAGGGCATGTACAAGCTGGCGCTCACCTATCGGAAGATCGGGGGCCTCGATAGTGGCCGTCGGGCCGCCGTCTTGTATGAACAACTGGCCGATTTGGCGTCCCTGCCCGAGCACTCGCCCGACATTTGGTGGTCGCCGCTTCAATATCGATACCTGGCCGTTGTCTCCAGGCACCTGACGGAGGATCCCGCGGGCGGCGCGGATCTCAGCGGATACTCCTTCATGCACGGAAGCCCCGCCTTCGTCGACGATCTTGAACATCTGCTGCTGAACGCCGACCCGAACGACCCTTTGCGCAAGGGTCTGCAAGGCACTCTCGCACAAAACTATGCCTCCCAACACGCACACCACAAGGCCATTGCCATCTTCGAGGCGTTGCTGGCCGATTCCGAGTTCCTGAAGTTGAGGTCCGGCAAGAATAAGGGCAGTCTGGATCGTGCCCGCGAGGCGTCTCTGATGCTCGAGGCCGCTGAAAGCCACGAGGCGGTGATGGTACGCTGCCCGCACGGCTCGGCGGAATGGAACCGGCACCTCGAACGAGCCTTGGCCCTGTACGAGCGCATCCTGGCGGAACATGCCGACGTGAAGTACCTGGATAGCGTCACTCAAGCCGACCAATTTCTGTGGAAGTTGCACTACCAAGTGAGTGCCTCAGACAGGAATAAGGAGGGCCGGAAATGAACCAGAACCGATACATCATCACCTTCGTATTAGCCTCAGTTGTTGTGGCATGTCTTACACTGCAATCCCGCGGGCAGGTGTACATCAACGACGCGGCGACCTGCTCGGCCGAATGCGCCGCCCCTTACTGGGATGCGCCTGAGAGTACGGGCTGAAATTTCAACACGCGGTGCCAGGTGTTTTTTGTGGGCGTGAACACCATTGTTTTCGACCCTGAGCCGCCGCTGGTTGTAGATGAAAAGCAATCTCTTGACTGCGATAATTGTGATACCGACTGCGTTCCGATGACTTGCGTGCAGACGCTGTGCGTGACCAAGACAGATACGGGTACAATAAGCTCTTCGTCGTCGGTCGGAGGTTCGTTTTCCGCCGAAGTCAACCCAGGGTTGGGCGGGTCTATAGGAATCGAGATGGAGCAGTCGTTCGTGCAGGGGCAGGCCAACAGCACGTCGATCTCGCACGAACTATGCGTGCAATGTGGCAGTACGGCGATTCCGCCAACGGTGCATGTGCGATACTGGCTGAAAAGCTACATGAACCACCGCACGGCACGCGGCACGTTTCGTTACTGTGGCGAGGTGCAGTATACGGCGGACATTGCTTGCGGACGCTATGAGCCAGGCCCCTGGCTCTGGGCCGGAGTATGCTGCGATAATCAGCAAGCCGTGAACATCGACGGACAGAAGGGTTCCGGCGGTCTGGGCTGCGAGATTGAGACGCTGGGTTGCGGCACATCGACTGGGCCACCCGATCCGCAGACGAACCCGGTTCCGTGCGACCCACCGGGATTCACGCCTTGATTCTGACTGTGACGAATTGGTAGGCGCAGACGGTCAGTAGGCGCGTGCGCCGTCGTGTCAGTAGAATCGGCCAGGCCGCGACGCCGCCGTCGGCGTCATAGACCAGGCTGCTGTCCAGCACCAGCTTCTTCAGGCCGGGCAGCAGCGCGGTCAGCCGGCCGAGTTCGAAGCTCGTGGTGCTCTGCACGGTCGTCTCGTCGGGAGCGCGGTGGGTCGTGATCCACGTGGTGCCGACGCGCCGGCCGCCGTCGTCGAAGAGGCCGACCTGCAGGCGGCTCTCCGGGGCGTTGCGGCTCGGCGGCTCCTGGGCCGTCCAGAAGGGGACCAGGTCGCGCTCGATCAGCGCGGCCATGGCGCCCACCCACAACAGCGTCACGATGATTCCGATCGTCCGATTCACGCGCTGAAACGCTCCGCCTCCGCCGTCCGCCCACCGGCGATTCTATGAACTTCCGGATTCTCCGGTCAAATCGCG
>JBHHVX010000244.1:0-3052 GCA_046754505.1 Phycisphaerae bacterium
TCGGGAGACCGTCTCCCGGTGTGGGTCGCTCTCGCCTGCTCCGGCCGGCGCCCTTGGATGAACAGGCGCCAAGGCCGGGACTCGGGGCTTCGCCCCGAGTGGATTTATCGCTTTGGTGCCAATCCCGGAGGGCAGGGAAAGACGGACGGCGTGCAGGCCGCCCATCCTCCGGGCTTGGCCCCTGAGTCGGCGCTCGGGTCGGTTCCCACTGTTGCCCTATCCTCCGCCCAAGTCGCCCGTCATCGTACCGCATCCTCGCACCCTCAGGCAAGCACCGCGTTTGCCTCGTCGCCTACGCGGGTTGACACCGCTGCCGCACCGCCTGTCGTGCCGCGACGCGCCGCTCCGCACGGGAGTCCCCTCCCATGTCTGTTTCCGCGCGGCGGACAGGGCTCACCGGGTCGTGGAAAGGATGAGGATCCTCGCAGAAGATGTGTCGTGATGGGATTCTCGACACAGCCCACGATCGTCATCGCTTCGGCGTGAATCGACTGTCCTGCGAATGAGAGGTGGCCTTGATGCACCCGGTCCGCGCGTTTGGGGATAGAATGGGCTGTCATGGCCGAGCTCGTCCCTCAACCCTTCGCCGGACTCGTGCAGCGGATGCGCCTTGAGTACGCTCGTGACGGGGCGATTTTTCATCTACCGCAGCGGCGTTGGTGGATGCCCGATCCGAACAGTCCCGATCTGTCGGTACGCTTTCACGATCAGCCCGCGGGCACACCGGTGGGGCCGGCGGCGGGGCCGCAGTCGCAGATGGCCCAAAACATGGTGCTCTCGTGGCTGGCCGGCTCCCGCATCCTCGAGCTCAAGACGGTCCAGATCAACGACCGGCTGCGGATTGGCCGGCCGTGCATCGACGCGACCACCGTCGGCTACAACATCGAGTGGTCGCAGGAATTGCGGATCGCAGAGTCGCTCCGGGAGTATGTCGCCGGGGCGATGATGATCCACATGTTGATCCACGGCGGGATCGTTGACGATTCGCCGCTCACTTCCCATGCAACGGACACGATCTACGACATCAGCGTCGGCTACGACCTGGCGGGGATCGGGTCTGCACCGGTGCGATCGTTCATCGAGCAGATGCGCGATGCCTCGGCGGTCGTGGAGCGGCTGCGGAAGGATATCCCGAAGTCGTTGACGGGGCTGCGCGACCTGGACTATCCGACGGAATTGTCGACCGGCATCACGCTGTCCACGTTTCACGGCTGCCCGGCGGAGGAGATCGAGCGAATCTGCACGTTCCTTATCACGGAGATGGACTGCGACGTCGTGATCAAGATGAATCCGCCGATGCTGGGGCGGGAGCGGCTGGAGCACTTGCTGCACGACGTGCTGGGGTACACCGACATCCGTGTGAATCAGGCGGCGTACACCGCCGGGCTGCAATTCGACGAGTCGATCGAGATCTGCGGGCGGCTGACCCGGCTGGCGGCCTCGCGAGGGCGGCGGCTGGGTGTGAAGTTTTCGAATACGCTCGAGGTGGAGAACCATCGCGACTTCTTCACGACGGAGCACAGGATTCAATACCTCTCCGGCCAGCCGCTGCACGTCCTCACGCTGACGCTGGCCGATGCATTTCGTCAGGCCGTCGGGCCGGACGTGCCGATCACGTTCAGCGCGGGCGTGGACCGGTTCAACTTCCCGGACATGGTGGCGTGTGGTTTCTGTCCGGTCACGGTTTGCACGGACCTGCTGCGGCCCGGCGGCTATGGCCGACTACCGGCGTATTTGCACGAGTTGGTCAAGTCCATGCGCGCGGTCGAGGCCGCCACAGTCGACGACTATATCGGGAAGGCGCGGCCGGGGAGCGCCGAGGACCCGGCGGCGGGGCAGAGGGGGCGTGCCGACGCGGGCCGGGCCGCAGCGCGGAACCTGTCGATCATCGCCCCCGAGGCCCAGCGCGACCCGCGCTATCGTGCCGACCACAACCGCACGCCGCCGAAGCGTATCGACTCCCGGCTGGATACGTTCGACTGCATCACCTGCGACAAGTGCATCCCCGTTTGCCCGAACGCGGCCAACTTCGTCTATCGCACGGAGCCGGAGACGGTGGCGTTTCACGACTGGGTCGTCGAGGGCGGCGATCTCAGGCCCGGCGACGCCGGCGAGATCATCGTCGAGCGCGCCGAACAGATCGCCAACTTCGCCGATTTCTGCAACGACTGCGGCAACTGTGACACCTTCTGCCCCGAGTACGACGGGCCGTTCATCAAGAAACCGAACTTTTACGGCAGCGAGGCGTCGTGGCGGCAGGCCGGCCGCGACGGATTCTTCATCGACGTCTCCGGCGGACCACCGCGGATCCTGGGTCGCTACAAGGGGGCGCCCTATATCCTGCAATCCGAACCCGACTGGGACGGCTATCGCTTCGAAGACGAGCGTGTGTGTTTGTATCTGCACGGCGGCGATCACCGCGTCGAGCGGTGGTTCGCCTTCGGCCCGTCCGACGCAACCGGCCATGTCGTCAATATGGAGGCGTATCACACGATGCGGATCCTTCTGAAGTCGCTGCTTCAGACGGATCGCGTGCATCAGGTCAACGTGCGCGTGGCGGCGACGGCAAGAACGCTATAATAGCCTTGACAGATGCGGTTGCATGATCTGCGAGATGGCCCGTCGTAGTAGGAGCGTGCGATGAGAGCGGATGAACTACGCCATATCCTTGATCAGAGGCCATTCGAGCCGATCCGGCTGCACATCAGCAGCGGGCAGACGGTCGATATCCGACACCCGGAGATGGCTCTGGTCAGCAGATCGCTGGTTGCCGTTGGTGTCGCCGGTGACCAGGGCGTCGCCGATTACATTGTTCACTATGACCTGATTCACATCGTCAAGATCGAGCCGCTGAACGGCCGGCGGGCCAAGACCGAACGGCGCCCCCGCAAGAGTCGGTGACCGAAGATTACCGTTTGCAGGCAGCGAGTCTGTTCGTCGGACGTCAGAGGTGGGCGGGGACGCCCGCCCCACTCCCACGAAGCCGCGCAGGAAGGCCGCGCGCATGCTGATCTTGAACGACCGATCAGAACCGCGCCCGTCAGGAAGCGGC
>JBHHVX010000245.1:0-3044 GCA_046754505.1 Phycisphaerae bacterium
CTCCACCACAGCAATCCGCGGCTTGACTGCCCCGCCGCCTCGGCCGTTTGGCGGGTCCTCTGTTCACTTTCTTCTTGCGCAACTCCTTATCGGTCGTCACAGCGCACACGGCCCCCAGCGTCCGGCGACCGGATGCACGGCGCCGAACCGATAATACCCGAGGCTCCGCACGTTGCGTGCGACGGCTCCGAGGCATGCTCGACATTCGTGCTGAGCGCGTCGTATACTTGTTAGTGTGTCGGGCACCTTGGAGTGCCGGATTTCCAGGGGGGAAGACGACCCATGATCGATGATACATTTCGCCGAAAACTCGCCGAACTGAAAACGCGGATCGAGACCCTTCCGCCCGAACAGCGCGAGCGCCTGTCCGGCATGGTCGAAGAAACGCGACGACGTCACGCAGACATCCAGGAAAACTTCGCCCGGGCGCGGACGGCGCTCAACGACTGGCGGCTTCAAATGAAGTACGCCGCGTTCTCGATCGAGGCTGCGCAGCGCGAACAAGCCGAGGGCCGGCAGCAGCCGCTGGACGACCGAGAATAGAAGAGCCTTTACGCCCGTCCTCGACCGACAATCCCTTCTCGGTCCGAGGCGCCCCGCAAGAATGACATCATCGATCGCGCCGCTTCGCGGGTCTGCCATTCACCGCCTGCCGCCACGACAATCCCTTCTCGGTCCTCACCGATCCTGCTGAAACGTCTCCCGGCACCACCCGTCGGCCCCGACCGGATTTGCATCAAGACGTCTGAGCGCCCAACCGAACTAGATTTTGAAGATGCCGACCGAGGGACGGCGCCGAGCCACGGGACAGATTCCGAGGCTCTGGAGATCGCGCGACTGGGAGAACGACGCGGGCGAATCAACGCCTCAAGAAAGGATCAGAACCATGGCCACGGCAGTTGCTGAACCGGACGTCCTCAACAACGAGACCGATCACGATGAATCCAATACCGAGGACGGAGCCGTCTCGCAAATCGTCAGCTTCCGGCTGGCGAACGAAGAGTACGGCGTCGACATCATGCGAGTCCAGGAGATCATCCTCGTGGGCCAGATCACCAAGATGCCCGAGGTTCCGGACTACATCTGCGGACTCATCAACCTCCGCGGTCACGTCATTCCCATCGTCGACCTGCGCAAACGTTTCGGCCTTCCGGCGCAGGACGAGACCGAGCACACGCGAATCATCGTCCTGAATGTCAACAACAAGACGATCGGGATCGTCGTGGATGCCGTCAACGAGGTGTTGCGCATCAACGCCGATCAGATCGAGCCGCCGCCGTCCAGCGTGGCCGGCATCGAGCACGAGTACCTCACGGGTCTGGTCAAGTTCGAAGAACACCTGCTGGTCCTTCTCAATGTAGACGCAGTGATGAAGGAAGACGTTAGGGCAAAACTGGACCAGGCCCAACGCGCCGCCTCCGCGCCGGCTAGCTAGCACCCCAACCGCAGCCGGCGACAAACCAGGTCCCTACGTCGAAAATCGGCGTCGACCGCGAGCAGGACATCCATGGCCTTTACCTTCTTCTTCCGAGACATGCAGACCCTGGCCCTGATCAAGGACCGCGCCCTGCCCAACCTGCTCGAGCAACGGACCATCCGCATATGGGACGCCGGTTGCGCCATGGGTCAGGAACCCTACTCCCTCGCCATCGTCATCCGCGAATCCATGGGGGCCTTCCGCTTTCGACGCATTCAAATCCATGCCACCGATGTAGACCCGAGCGCGCAGTTCGGACCAATCGTGAAACGCGGTATCTATCACGCAGACCAAATCCAACGCATCCCGCACGGCCTGCGCGAAAAATATTTCTCGCCCGCCGACGAGCCGGGCTGCTTCAGAATCGCCGACGAAATCCGGGCACGCGTTACCTTTCAACAACACGACCTGCTCACCCTCGCGCCGCCCGCCGACGACCCCATGGACGTCGTGCTCTGCAAAAACGTCCTGCTGCATCTCACGGACGAACAAAAGTGCGGCGTGATCCGCCTGTTTCACGACACCCTGTCGCCTCGGGGATACCTCGCGATGGAACAGACCCAGCCCATTCCCGATCCGGTGGCGCCGCTGTTCGAACCGGTCGTCGCCCACGCAAAGTTCTTCAGGAAGGCGGGATAGATTCAATGAAAGTGCTGCAACTGATCGATCGCGCGGCACTCGATCCAAACGTCTACACCGGAAACGTACACCTCGTGCTCGGCAGCTCCAACGCCCTCGAGGATGTCAACACCCTGGTGGACGTCGGCATGGACCCCACCATCGTCGAACGCATCGCCAAAATCATGACCGGCGTCGGAAAGACGCCCGTGGAACAGGTCGTGCTCACCCACCAGCACTTCGACCACGTCGGCATGCTCCAGGCCGTCCGAAAAACCTGGCGGCCCAGGGTCTACGCCTTCTCACCCATGGACGGCGTGGACAAACTGGTCCGGCACCGCCAGATCCTCCGCATCGGAGACCGCGACTTCGAGGTGCTCCATACCCCCGGCCACAGCCACGACTCCATCTGCCTCTATTGCGAACAAGACGGTGTGCTGTTCTGCGGAGACACACCGCTGCTCATTCAGACCGGCGGGGCGAGCTATGAGGACGACTTTGTCCGGGCGCTCGAACACCTCGCAACCCTCAATATCGAAACAGTCTACTTCGGACACGGACCACCCCTCACGGGCGGCGTGACCGAACGCATTCGCCACTCCCTGGCGAATGTCACAGGTACCCGACGACACGGGAACGTGCGGCCGGCCCTCGCGACAGCGGGTCACGAGGGTCACGTCGCGGAGGCCGGCCTCCCCGGACAATGAACGCGAAGATTACGGGAACGCGGGCAAAGACCGACGCCCTTTTCGGGGGCAGAAAAAGGAGACTCAGAGATGGCAGCAAACACTAGAAACGACGCCGACGGACCCGCCGCCGACGCGGCGCACGAAGGTCTTTCAGGCTCGCGGGCGCGAGCGCCGGGCTCCGGCCTGAACGCGGAGATCGCGCGGCTCGTGGAGGCCACCGTGGCGGGCCGGCTCTCCGAGCGTGCAGAGGTGGAGCGGTT
>JBHHVX010000246.1:0-3020 GCA_046754505.1 Phycisphaerae bacterium
CGGAGAGAGGGGGATTCGAACCCCCGGTGCAGTTGCCCGCACACACGCTTTCCAAGCGTGCTCCTTAAGCCACTCGGACATCTCTCCTCCGGGGCGGCGTCATGTGGGTCGCGCCTCCCGAGACGTGCATTCTCGCACGGCCGTTGGGCCTGTCAACCGACCTCTGGGGCTGGCGGGGCCCGGCACCGGGTCAAATCCACGCTGCAGAGTCGCATCGAGTCCGTCCTGCGTGGCCCGGCCGTCGACGTGAGGACATTTGCAGGAGAGGCGGCACATCCCCATAATGGAGCGGTGAAATGATATTCCTGTCTTGACCCTTGGGAGGACTGAACGATGAATCGACTTTGTGCAGCGATCCTGGCGTTGGCGATTCCGCCTGTGGCGTTCGGCTCGGCCGTTCCAAAACAGAAGCCTAAGAAAGACACGGCGCCAAAAGCGCCGCGTGTGGTTCACTTCGACACATCGGATGGCGTCCGCATCGTCGCGGACTATTATCCGCCGTCCGTGGCGAAGGACGAGAAGGCCCCAGTGGCGATCCTGATACACATGTATCCGGCGGATCGGACGAGTTGGAAGCCGCTGGCGCCGCGTCTGACGGCGGCGGGGTTCGCGGTTCTGGCGTATGACATCCGCGGGCACGGCGACAGCGTCAAACCGGCGTCGATGCAGCTTCGCAAGAAATACGACGGTCCGGACTCGGAGCACTTCAACAACGCCTGGCGCGACGCCGAGGCGGCCAGAAAATGGCTGTCCTCGCAGCCGAATTGCGACACGAATCGTATCGCCTTGATCGGCGCCAGCATCGGGTGCAGCATTTCGCTGCACTATGGCAGCAAGGACAAGCAGGTCCGCGCGATCGTGTGTCTGTCGCCGGGCACGAACTACATGGGCGTCGATTCGATTCGCCACATCCGGGCATGCGGCCAGCGAGCCATTCTGCTGCTGTCGCCCGAGGGCGAGTACGAGGCCGTCAAGCGGCTGGTGAAGGCGTCCGGGGGGGTCGCGCAGGGAGACCCGTATCCAGGCAGTCACGAGCGCCATGGCACGCGGATGTTCGCGGCGCCCTATGGCGAGAAGGTCATGAAACGGATCGTGCGGTTTGTTCAGGCCGTGGCGGAGAAATCGAAGTCGGCGGCGGGATAGCCCGTCATCGCCTACCATCTTGATCGGCCGCGCCGGCCATGCCCAAGCCTCTCCGAAGGATGATAGATGACAGCTTGAGGCGTCCCCGGCGTACCCTCAGTGAACCACAACACTATGCTCGTGTTTGGCCAGATCCAACTCGACGTCCCGATCGTACAGGCGGCGCTGTCGGGTTACAGCGATGCCGCCATGCGGCTGCTGGCGCGCGCCTACGGCTGTCCTTATGCGCTCAACGAGGTCGTGCTTGATCGATTCGTGAGCCGCGGCGGAAAGAAGATGCGGCAAATGCTGGCTATCCCCGAGGGCGATCATCCCGTGGGCGGTCAGTTGATGGGCAGCGAGCCGGAACATTTTGCCGTCGCCGCGGACGAGATGGTCTCGATCGGATATGACGCCGTCGACATCAACTTCGGCTGTCCCGTCCGCAAGGTGCTCGGCCGTTGTCGCGGAGGCTATCTGCTGTCGGTGCCGGATCAGGCGCGCGAGATCATCCGGCGGGTCTGCGACGCGGTCGGCGGACGCGTTCCGGTGACCGTCAAGCTGCGGCGTGGCATGGACGACTCGACCGCCGCCGAGCGGGCGTTCTTTGCAGTGCTGGATGGGGCGTTTGAGATCGGTGTTGCCGCGGTAACGGTACACGGCCGGACGGTGCAACAGCGGTATGTCGGCCCGAGTGATTGGCTTTTTCTGGCGCGGGTCAAGCGGCACGTGGGCGACCGGACGGTCCTGGGCAGCGGCGACCTGTTCAGCGCCGAGGCGTGCGTGCGGATGTTGAATGAGACGGGTGTCGACGGATGTTCCGTGGCACGCGGCGCGATCGGCAACCCCTTTATCTTCCGCGAGGCCCGGGCGCTGCTCGCCGGCGATCCGCTGCCGCCGCCGCCCTCGATCGCATCCCAGCGGGCGGCGATCTTGCACCACTTCGAACTGATGTCAGATCTGTATGGCGATCGGAAAGCCAGCATCCTGTTTCGCAAGTTCGCCGTTCGTTATCGGGAGCTGCACCCCTGCGGCCGGCAGGCCATGATGGACTTCCTCCAGGTCCGCACGCCCGAGCAGTGGCGCGCGGCGCTCGACCGCTGGTACACAGACGCAGGTCGTTTTCCGCCGGTTCGGCGCCGCTCTCGCCGCCGCCCGGAAACGCTGGTCGCCGCCGGCGCGACGTGATCGGCGCAGCCGCCACGCCCGGTGCCGATGACCCGCCCGCGACCTCCAAGATGCACATCCGATCCTGTCGTGGCGCCGGCACACAACGTGTGGAGCCGACATGCAGGGCATAACCCGGCAGCGCGAACATGCTTGAAACTCGACCACATCCTCGTTATCATGGTCTCCGGGTCCGAGCCAACTTCCAAGACCGCTGTTCGAAACTCGGACGTTGACTGCGCGCAGTCGGATGCCACCGACGGGCGATTGGCGCCCGGCGGGCGTACCGTTCTGCGCTGCGCCCCGACACTGGACGAAAAGGAGCCGAAGGTGAAAACGAGACATTCTACTATCTCGATGTGGCTGAAAGGCCTCGCGCTGCCGTTGGGATTGGTTCTGGCCGCGACGGCCGGCGTCTGCGGCGTGTTGGCGCCACCGCTGCCCGCACCCGGACAGACCGATGCGTCGTCCGTCGACGTCGCGTTCGCAGAGGTCGACGCCGGCGCCATCCCCGCCGGTCGGACTCGGTCGCAAACAACCATGGACACGCAGGCTGAAGTCATCGACGCAGCTTCGCCGGACCAAGGCGGCTCCGAACCAACCCACGGCGCAGGTTCCGCACAGGACGTGGCCGGCGGCGGTACGGCGCCGTGGGACGGTGCCGCCACCGTCCGCGGCGAACTCCTCGACATCCTGAACACCTACGAGACAATCGCGGCGTCCCGCGGGTT
>JBHHVX010000247.1:0-2994 GCA_046754505.1 Phycisphaerae bacterium
CGTTCGCGTTGCCGCCGGAGATGGTGAATCCGTCCAGGATCGCGGTTGCGTCCGTGAGGCTGCCCGTGACGACGTGAAAGCTGTTCTCGGCCCGCGTGGGTTCGGTGAGCAGGTTCGCGGGATCGGCCACGGGCACGTCATCGCCATTGAGGTCGCCGCTGAGCGTCGTGACGTTGGCGACGGGGTCTCGCTCGCTGAGCAGCGTCTCCGTGCCGGCGAAACCTCCGAAGACACCCACACCGTTGAGCAGTTGGAACGTCGCGCCGCGATTGCCGGCAGGTCCTGCAGGCGTATAGGTTCCGCCGACCACCCATATCTGCGTGATCACAGCGGGGTTGCCTTCCGCCACACAAAGGGCAGTCTGAAGATCGGTGAAGGCATCCGCCCAACTGCTGCCGTCGTTGGCGCCGAGTGCAGACTTATTGACGAAGAGCACCGGCGGCACAAACTCGCAATCGTCGGGGATGGCGTTGGCGTTGCAATCGGAGGACAGCCCGCATCCGGGCACGTCGCATGCTCCGCCCATCATGCCGCAGTCGATGTCGCAGGCGTCGGGAATGCCGTTCGCGTTGCAGTCCTGGCCAAGAGCGCGTGAGATCGACATCAGCAGAACGCAGATGAAGCAGGCGAGTGGGAGAATGTGGCGCGGCGCGAGGTGGCGAGAGACCACCGCCACAAGGAAGGGAAGGCCGGCGGACCCGCGGCACGACTGGCAGTTTCCTGAGAGCGACATGGTGATGTCTCCGGTGGAGTTCATTATACCCTCTCCGTCGTCCCGAATTCAAGGGGGCGGAGCCTGAAAACGCAGCCGAGTCCCTCGGAAGGGCGGGGGACTGATTGGACTACACGACGGTCGTCCCTCGTGTGCGACTGTATTGCCGTCGGTCCGTCCCCCACCCCTGGAAGGGATGGGGCACCCACGCAGCAAGCCGCCAGTGGCACCCGCGCGATCTGCAATCCGCACCGGGCGGGCCGCCTCCGTCGCCTGGAGTGGGCTTGTCGCCTCGCCACGGAATCACTCCTTCGGCACCCACCATTGGCGGATGCCGGGGTGGAACAGGTACGGCCCGCGGACGGAGAACGCCACGCCCCGCAGGGGCTCGCTCATCGCCCAAAGCGCTGGCCTGTGATAGAGAAACGTCATGGGCTGATCTTTGTAGATCAGCCGGTGCATCCGCTGATAACAGGCGGCTCGTTCCTCCGGATCCAGGAGTTTCAGGCCGTCGTCGAACAAGTCGTCCACCTCCGGGTTGGAATAATGAGCGAAATTGCGTGGCCCGCCGGTGTAGAAAACCGGTCGCCACAGATCGGGATCGACCGGCGGTTTCTTGCCGCCGAACACGGCGTCGAATTGGCCGGTTCGCAGCCGTCGCCCGTACTCAGCCGCATCGACTTTGTCGACGATCGCCTCAACGCCGATCCTGGCGAGGTTCCGGCGGAGAATCTCCGCCGTCTTTAGCCACGGCTCAGCCTCCCGGCGCACCGACAGTTTGAATCGAAACGCGACGGCCTTGTCCGTGGAGGATCCGGGCGGTGCGTCGCGATACCGCCGGCCATCGTCCGCAAGCCGCCAGCCGGCCTCGTCGAGCAATTCCGCGGCCCGATCCAGGTTGTAGCTGAGCCGCTTGACCTCCAGGTTGAAATAGGGCGTGTCGATTGCAAAGGGCCCGTAGCAGGGTGCGGCGAGGTTGTTGGTCACCTGGGCCGTGACGCGCTCGATATCGAGGGCGTGGGTCATGGCCCGGCGAACACGAGCGTCGCCGAAGAAGGGGCCGGTATCCGCGTCGCAGTTCCACGTGATGTAGTAGAACGTCGCGTCGGGATATCCGGCTGCCTGCCCTATGGCCACGAAGTCGTCCTCGAAGCTGTCTTTCTGATATTGATCCGGCGTGAGTGCGAAGAGATCCAGCCGCCTGTCGAGAAAGGCCTGGAGCTGGGCGTCTGCGTCGGCGAACCAGTGGATGACGAGCCGTCCGATCTGCGGCTTGGCGCCTTCGTAATCCTCCCAGCGCTCGAGGGTGATAGTTTCGCCGTCGTCGCCCCAGGATGCGAACTTGAACGGGCCGCAGCCGACCGGCTCACGCATGCGGGCCTGATGGTATTCGGAAGCCTTGAGCGTGGGGTCTTCGGCCAAGCCCTCTTCAAAGAGATGCCGCGGGATCAGTTCGAAGTTCATGCTGAATCGCCAGGTGGCGTCGATCTCGCGAAAGACGAATCGGAGCGTGGTGGCATCATCGGCGACGACGTCCGCCAGCCGAGCGGCCTTGGGGCGCTTGGAAGACTCGACAGCCTTGCTGAGGGTCTGCCGCCAACTGAAGACGAAGTCCGCGGCCGTCAGCGGCATGCCGTCGTGCCAGCGCAGGCCGGGCCGGAGGTGTACGATCCGGATTCGACGATCGTCTGATTGCTCGATGCTCTCGACGAGATGCTCATTCGGGACGAGCTGCAGCTCGGCGGTTCGCCAGAAAAGCCGCTCGAACAGCAGCTCGCAAACAAACAGGTCGGCCGTCGTCGCCATGACCATCGAATTGAGGATCGTTGGGTTGCCCGGGCAGCTCAGATGGACGGTCGCCGCGCGATCGATGAGGCCCCAGTTCGCCGGCGGTGGTTCGGCCGGCGCCGCCGCCGGTCCGAAGCAGGCGGCTCGAATCTCCTCGATCGCGTTCTTCTTTTCGTAGTATCCCTTGTAGCGTTCCTTCTCGCGTCGCTCCGCCGCCTCGCGGTCCCGCGCGATGTCGGCCTGGCGTGCCGCGTCCCGCTGTTTCAAGATGCTGCGAAAGGCGATGCCGCCGAACACGGCGATGACGACGGCGATGATGGAGACGGTCGCAATCGCCCGCCGATGCCGCCCCACGCGCTTCTTGAACACGTACCAGCCGCTGTCGCGCTTGGCGTCGATCGGCTCGCCCGCGAGGAAGTGGGCGACGTCGCGACCCATATCCGCGACCGATTGATACCGCCGCTCAGGCTCCTTCGAGAGCGACTTGAGGATGA
>JBHHVX010000248.1:0-2983 GCA_046754505.1 Phycisphaerae bacterium
GCGCCGCGCCGCTTGCGCGCGGCGCCTTGGGCTCCGGCTCAGTGTCACCATTCGCCGGTGCCGGGGCTCGGTCCCCGTGCCGGCGTGTTCGACGTTGCCAAGCCACCTACTGCGCAAGTTGAAACCGGCGGCACACCCATGAGGACCGTCTGTTCGCCTCGGCGAAACCTCATCCGTGTGAACAAGACCCAGCACAGTGCTAATGCAGATCAACGTCTATGGAGAGGAAAGATGATCCGCCTCGGAAATGGCTGTCGACAGGCGTATTGTTGCTGTTTCACGTTCTCTTGGATATGGATGCTGGCGGCCGGAGCGGTTTCGACTGCTGCGGCTCAGCAGATTCAGCAGAATCGGATACAGGCTGCGAAGCGCGTCCTGATCGAGGCAAATCCGGGTGTTGGCCTGCATGAGCGAGCCGGCCGTCTGACGCGCATCTTCGGTCGGGCTTTCTCTGTTGGTCGAACACCGGTCGATGCAGCGGAGGCCTTTCGCCTCGCCCACGCTGGTGTCTTCGGTGTCTCGCCGGCGGACCTTCAACCGGGAAGCCTGCTCGCTGACCGACGGCCGACCCAGCCGGTGATGTACGACTCCCAGACGGGGACCTATAAGTTTACGCTGATCTACTATACGCAGTCTTCAAATGGCATCCCCGTCTTTCGTGCGGACCTCAGGCTTCTTGCTCGCAATGTTCCGGGGTCTCCTGTCGTCATGGCATCATCCGGCTTGCGCGACATGGGGGGATTCGCGGTCGACGCCAACTTGCTGAACAGTCTGACACAACGGGCGTTCGTCGGGAATCGGTTCCTGGCTGCCAGGCAAACGGCCATCGCGGCCGTGCCCGGCCTGGTCAATTTCACGGCGCCGCGCGTCGTGGTCTGGGCGGGCGTAAACGACATGAACGTGGCGCCGCGGGTGGCCCTCACCTTCATGGGCGACAACTTCACCCCCAATGCAGCATCGGATCAGAAATGGCTGTTTGTGGCCGACATCGCGACCGGCGCTATCCTGCATCGTGAGTTCAAGCTCTATCGCATTGACGGCAACGCCAGCGGCAATGCGACCCAGGGCATCGGTTCCGATACGTGTGAGGCCGAAGCGCCGACCGGCCTGCGCCATCTCCTCATCACATCCGGAGCCAACTCGACGTTCGCCGACTTGAATGGCAACTTCACGATTGCAGCAGGCGGAGCCACGGTGGACGCCTCCCTCACAGGACAGTGGTTCGACACGTTCAACTTCCTCGGGGCCGAGGTGAGCCAGTCTGTGTCGGCCACGACGCCGGCGAATCTGCTCTTTAACTCAGCAAACACAGACGAGTTCGTACGTGCACAGGTGAACGGTTACCTGAGCGCGAACGTGGTTCGCGACTTTGCCGCCTTGCACAACCCCGCCTACCCCACGTTCACCGACACGAACATCCCCGTCACAGTGAACCGAACGGACGGGTTCTGCCCGGGGAACGCCTGGTACGACCCGGCAGACGGCGCTTCCCCGACGGGCTACTCCATCAATTTTTGCTCAGCCGGGGGGTCGAACCCGAACACGGCATGGTCGAGCGTCATCTACCACGAATTCGGTCACCATCTGGTCCAGTCCGCCGGTAGTGGTCAGGGGCAGTATGGTGAGGGGATGGGCGACGTCATGAGCGTGCTCATCCTTGATGATAATCGCGTCGGCCTCGGTTTCTTCGGCGGTTGCGGTCCGGCGAGTGTCCTCCGCGACGCGAGCAACACCCTCCAGTATCCATGCAGCGGCGGCATCCATTTCTGCGGGCAGGTGATCTCGGGGTGTGTCTGGGATACGCGCAATGAGCTGATCCTCACCAACCCCGGCACCTATCGTGATATCCTGGGCAACCTGGCCATCAACAGCATCTTGCTGCATACGGGCGACCTGATCACGCCGCAGATCACCACTGATTTTCTGACGCTCGACGATGACGACGGCAACCTTTCCAATGGCACGCCACACTCCGCCGAAATCCTGGCCGGTTTCGGGTTGCATAACATGGTCCCCGCGTCGGCGCCGTCCAACGACAACTGCGCCAATGCGATTCCCATTTCCGAAGGCACGACGCCTTACAGCACATCCGGCGCGACGACGGACGGGCAGGCCCACCTGGCCGAGTGCGGAGATCTCGCGGGTGACGGCGGCCAGACCTACCACGACATCTGGTACTCCTATGTTGCCCCTTGCTCCGGCACGTTGACCCTCACGACGTGCGAAGATCTCGGCGGCAGCGCGGCCTACGACACCGATCTCGTCATCTACGATTACGATGGTGTTAGCTGCGCCAGCCAAACCTGGCTGGCTTGTAACGACGACGATCCCAACAATCCCTGCGGTGGCAGTCCGAACTTCCATAGCACGATTCAGGTCGCCGTGACGCAGGGCAATTCCTATCTCATTCGTGTGGGTGGCTGGAACCAGGGGTCCCAGGGCGCGGGCACCTTGTTGCTTGCGAACACCGGCTCGCCGTGTGGCAACAATTGCCCGGCGCCGACGGCGGTGTGTCAGAACATCTCGCGCACGCTCGCCGGCGGCACGGTCACGGTTCTGGCCGCGGAGGTTGACGGCGGTAGCACATCGGGCGGTGCTTGCACCATTTCGAACCTCCAGATCAGGTTGACTGCAGGTGGAAGCTTTGGTCCCAGCGTGACCTTCAATTGTGCCGATCTCGGCCCGCAAAGTGTGACCCTTCGCGTCACGCAGGACGACGGCCAGGTAAACGAGTGTACTGCCACGGTGACGGTTCAGGACGTCGACACGGATGGTGACGGCACGGGTGATTGTGTCGACAATTGTCCGACGGACCCAAACAAGACCGATCCGGGACAGTGTGGATGCGGAAATCCAGACACGGACACCGACGGCGACGGCACGGCCGACTGCAATGACGGCTGCCCGATCGATCCGAACAAGACGGCCCCCGGCCAGTGCGGCTGTGGCAATCCCGACACCGACACCGATGGCGACGGCACGG
>JBHHVX010000249.1:0-2967 GCA_046754505.1 Phycisphaerae bacterium
AGGAGCATGCCCTGGCTCAGTTCGCCGCGCATCTTCCGCGGCTTGAGGTTCTTCACGACGACGATCGAGCGTCCGACGAGGTCCGCGGGCTCGTAGTAACCCCGCAGCCCGGCGACCAACTGGCGCTGCTCCGTGCCGAGATCGATCTTCAGCACGAGCAGCCGGTCGGCGTTGGGGTGTTCACGGGCTTCGAGGACCCTGGCAACCCGCAGGTCGAGCTTGGCAAAATCATCGAAGGAAATGGTCGAACCCGTCTCGGCGGCTTCCGGTGCATCGCTCATTATGCGCCCTCTCTTGTAATCGGCCTCGGCACGCCGACGGCCGCTGCGTATCCATGGGGCACTGGCGGACAAGCCGCCGGTGGCACCCGCGCGGAAACGTCAAAAAGTCGAAACGTCGAAGAGTCAAAACGCCGGAGCGTCCGCTTGCTCACGGTCGCGGTTCGGAGCGGACCTGCCCAATTCCGCCGTGAGTGCCGCGGACCCGTCTGTCCACGCCCGTGCCGCTGGCGCCGTGCCGCAGCAGTGTAAGACGCTCGGATGACGGCGGCAACGCCCGCACGGTGTGATGCCGCCGCGCACAGCGCCTCCGGCGTCACCCGCAAGGGGTGGCGCTACGGGATGTTGGCGGTCCGTTTTTTCCTGCGCTGGGCCATCCGCGGGCTATGCCCGGGCCGGGCGTCTGCGTACAATCGATGGCGTGATGAATGTCTGCCCTCTCGTCTTCGAGCCGATCTGCAAGCCCAAGATATGGGGCGGCCGCAACCTCGAACGGTTGTTGGACAAAGCGCTGCCACCGGACGAGCCGATCGGCGAAACGTGGGAGTGTGCCGATCTGGAGGCGGGCCAGTCCGTCGTCGCGCGCGGCCCGGCGCGGGGCAGGACGCTCCACGAGTTGGTCACCGAGTGGGGCGACGACCTGCTCGGCCGCGCCGCGTCGGTCGATGGACGCTTTCCGCTCCTGCTCAAGTTCCTCGATGCGGCGCAGGACCTCAGCATTCAGGTTCATCCCGACCCCGACACGGCTCGGCGGCTCGGTGGCTCTGTCCGCGTGAAGCACGAGTCGTGGCACATCATCGACGCCGCGGACGATGCGGTGATCTACCGCGGACTGAGGCCGGGCGCGACCGTCGAGGCCCTCGCCGCGGCGATGAAGCGCGATCCGGCCGCGATCGTGGATTTCCTCAACCGCATTCCGGTCAAGCCGGGCCGGACCTATTACCTGCCCAGCGGCACGCTGCACGCCCTCGGCGCCGGCGTGGTCGTCGCCGAGATTCAGACGCCGTCGGACATCACCTACCGCCTGTATGACTGGGGCCGCGTTCGTCCCGACAGCGACGCGGGTCTGCATATCGAGCAGGGTCTGGCGTGTATCCGCACCGACATCGACCCGGCCGCGTTCGAGAAAAAGTCCCACGTCGCCAGTGTGTTCACGACGGTCACGCGGTGCGTCACCTGCCCGAGCTTTGTCATCGAGAAGGTTCGCTTCGCCGGCGGGATGGCGCAGGACATCCCCTATGCCGAGCCGGTCTGCTGGATGGTGCTCGCCGGCCACGGTGAGATCCATCACGCGGGCGGCATGGAAGCCTTCGCCCGCGGCGACGTGGTCGTCCTGCCCGCTGCGTTGCAAAACCCGCGGCTCAAGACGCTACAGGATTGCGTCTGGCTCGAGGTGACGATTCCGGTCGCGAGCGATCTGGCGGCGTTTCCGCGATTGAGCCGAGAGCAACTGAACGCCCGCGACGGTACCGGAAGCGCTCCGATCGCCCTCAACATCGACGTCGACCGCGCGCCGCCTTCATAGCCCCATGACGACCGACCTCGAATACAAACTCGTCGACGCCTTCGCGCTGTCTCCGTTCACGGGCAACGTCGCCGGGGTGATCCTTCGCGCGGACGGCCTGACCGACAAGCAGATGCTGGCCGTCGCCTCCGAACTGGGCGCCAGCGAGACGGCGTTTGTCCTCGAACCGACCGACCGCGAGGCCGCAGTTCGCCTCCGATGGTTCACGCCCGGCAGCGAGGTCGATTTCTGCGGTCATGCCACGCTGGCCGCGGTCCATGCCCTGCTGGAGGCCGGCCGCTTTTCGCACGGTCTGGCCGAGCCGGGCACGATCCTGCCGATCGAGACGAAGGCGGGCGTCCTGACCGTGCGCACCGAGCGCAACGCGGTGCCGAAGCCTGCCGCGGAGGAGTCGCCCGTCGATCGTTTGTCTCCGCCCGGCGCCGGCGCGCAGGCGGAGTCTCCCGAGCGGATACTGCCCGACACGATCTGGCTCGACATGCCGCATTGCGAACCGGCCCGCGAGCCGGTCAACGTGCCGGCGGTTGCGCGACACCTGGGGCTTGATCCCTCGGCGCTCGATCCCGCCCTGCCGCCGATCCGAACGCAGGACGCGGACGTGATCCTCGCCGTCCGCGAACTGCCGATGCTGCTCGGCCTCCAGCCGCAGATGACCGAACTGGGCCGCACCTGCCGGCGCAGCCGCATCCGCGGCGTCTGCGTGACGACGACAAACGTCTTGTCCGCGGCGACGGCCGTGCAGTCGCGATTCTTTGCGCCGGCGGTCGGCATCGATGAAGATCCGGTCACCGGCAGCGTTCACGGCCCGCTCGGCCTGCACCTCGTTCGCAGCGGCGTCGTTCCGATGAGCGGGGACCGGGCGGACTTCTTCTGCGCCCAGGCCCGGGCCGGCGGCCGCGCGGGGCTGGTTCGCGTGATCGTGAGCGGTTCAGAAGACGACGGCCGGAAGGTGCGCATCGGCGGCCGCTGCGTCACGACCACCGGCGGCACGCTGAGACGACCGCCCGGGACGTAGCAGCCTGTGGCAAAATGTTGTGGCACGGGCTTCCAGCCCGTGTTCTCACCGGCTGGAAGCCGGTGCCACAGCCGCCGGACCGCTTCTAACACAGGCTGGTAGGGCGTTGTCACGCCTGGATTGGCGAGCTGGAACGAGAATCCCTTCTC
>JBHHVX010000250.1:0-2874 GCA_046754505.1 Phycisphaerae bacterium
GGCGTGCCGGATTGCGATGATCGCTGCCCGAATGACCCGAACAAGGTTGCGCCGGGTGTGTGCGGTTGCGGTGTCGCGGATGCCGACACGGACGGAGACGGCACAGCCGACTGTGTCGACGGTTGTCCCAACGACCCGAGCAAGATAATTGCCGCCGCGTGCGGCTGCGGTGTTCCAGATATCGACACCGATGGCGATGGCGTGGCCGACTGCGTCGACAATTGTCCTCTCGTGTCGAATGTCGATCAGGCCGACACCGACGGCGATGGGATCGGCGATGCGTGCGCGGCGCCCGGTGCGCCGCAGCCCGGGCCGGCGGACCCGTGTGGCGACGGTCTGTGCGGGACGGCCGGTATGATGGCGCCGCTGACCTTCATCGGGATCGGCTGGCTGAGGCGGCGCCGCCGAGTCTGTTGCGAGTCATAGAGTTCTGCGCTGCAGCGGCGCTGCGTTCATGTGCCGGCGGCTACGCGTGGATCAGCAGTTGGGTCTCGGGCGGCAGATTGGTGGCCACGGCGGAGATGACGTCGCCGCGCAAGGCTCGGAACACGCTGCCGCGGCGCGTCACACCGAGGATGACGTAGTCCACGGCATAGGTGCCGGCGAAATCCAGGATCATGTCGGACGGCCTCTGGGCCACACAGTAGATCGGCTCGTACGGAATCTCGTGCTCGCGGGCGAGTTTGTTGGCGTGTGCGAAGATCGGCACGGCCTCCGGATCGTCCTCCGGTCGGTACATGCCCGATACCGATGGGCCGAGCGCCAGTTGGAGGTCGCGCACGAACAGCACGATGAGGTTGGAGTCTCGCGCGGCGGCCTCCTCGGCGGCGAATCGAAGCAACTCCGGATTGCCGCGCGTGGCGACGAGGATCTTGCCTAGTCCCGGATCGAAGGGCGTGATGCCCGCCATCGCGAACGCATCGCCCGTCTCGGGCAGCGGCGGCGGCGCGAAGAGCTTGCCGACGGTGTTGGCCAGCTTGGGGACCTGTTTCTGCAATTCCGGGGCCTTCCGCATCCCGACGCGGAGGGCATATCCTCCAACCAACACGGTGATGACGAACAGGTCCGCGGCCCACTGCGTGGCGACGATCGTCAGCTCGACACCGATCAGGAACATCGCGAGCGCCAAGAGCCCCGCGCGTTCGATCCGGCTGATGTTGACGGCGCGGTTGAAGTAAGTGGAGACGAGATTGACGGCGATGGCCCCCACCACGCCGATGGCGTAGAGGTGCCCGAGTTGATCGATCTCCGTCACGACCGACAGGACGGCGCAGCAGGTCACGCAGGCCGAAGCGAGGGCGACCCAGGGGACTCCGAAGGCGTTGAGCCGATGGAAGGCCGGCGGCATCTCGCCGTCCCGGGCCATGACGAACTGCACCGAGATCATCCCCGCCACGGCGGTGTTGACCGCCGACAGGAGCAGCAGCGCGAAGATCACGGAGGCGATCCGCGAAAACCAGCGATTGCCGTACTGCTCGGCCATGACGCTGAGAATGGTGTCTCGGCGCGCGCGGATTCCGTCCAGCTCGGCCCGCTCGACGTTGGTCAGGGCGCCGGCGTCGGCCTGTTGCGACAGCTCCGTCGCCCGCTCGTGCGCCGGGGCTCCGAGCGCCACGCCCGACACGCCCAGCATCGCGATTGCGAACAGGATGTTGAATATGACGACCTCGGCCAGGACGGGCCAGATGGCCTTCTTGCTCGTTTTCGGGACCGGCTTGACCATGACGCCCGTCATATTCGCGACGGCCTCGACGCCGGACAGGGCCAGGATGATGTGGACGAAGCGTTCCCATTCGGTGAAGGCGCCGCGAGGGGTGAAGGAGATTTGATCCAGACCGGCGGCGAGGTGCGGTGCGGCGACGGCTGCAAGGATCACGGTCACGATGAGCGTGCCGGCCGCGACCGCGGTGGCGAACCGACCCGCATAGCGAGGCCCGACGAAGTTGATCGCTCCGATCGCCAGGATGGCCACGATCGCAGCCTGGCCGGACGTCTCGACATCCAACCCGAGATAACGAAATGCGGAGACGGCCGAGATCGCCGCCGTGATGACATAGCTGGCGAAGAGCAACATGGCGCCGATGACGGCGATCCGGGGGCTGACGGCCCGCGCGGCGGAATAGACGCCGCCACCGTCCTGGAAGCAGCGACACACGATGGTGTAGGCCCACGCGACGGCGGTCATGAGCAGGCACATGGCCATGACGTGATAGACCGACGCGCTGCCGCTGTAGAAGAGCGCCAGGCCGAGGACGTAGAGGCGGCTGGTCCCCCAGTCGCCGAACAACATGCTGCCGGCGTGGTACCATCGCAGCTCGCGCGGGCGTTCCGTTTGGACCTGAAGTTCCAAGGCGGGGTTCCGGTTCGCTCGCCGGGCCGGGCGTCCGCCGGCCGCGATCCCATACAAAGACACGAATCTAATTCATACGCAGCGACACACGTGGCGGCACCATAGCCGGGGCCCGTTCGTGCGACAAGGGCGAATCTGGCGGTGAGCGGAGGCCGGGTGCGACGGCCGCATCGACCGGGGAGCATCGGCGGCCCGCCGGTGTAGTCCCTCTGAGAACGCCTCCGCGCCGGGTCAGCACCGCGTCGGGTCAAGCTGCCGTGAGTGTCGCGCACCCGGGCAGAAACGTCAAAACGTCAAAACGTCAAAACGTCAAAAAATCAAAAGGCCGGATTGTCCGCTCGCTCACGGTCGCGGTTCGGATCGGGTCTGCCCAGCCCGCCCGGCGGCACGGCCACGCAAGCGTGACCGTGGCACGCGCCGGGGTGGTGACGGAATCGGCGGGCCGGCGCATCCGGGGGCACTGGCGGACGAGCCGCCAGTGGCACCCGGGCAGAAACGTCAAAACGTCAAAACGTCAAAACGTC
>JBHHVX010000251.1:0-2801 GCA_046754505.1 Phycisphaerae bacterium
TCGATCAGCTCAGCCTCACGCTGACGCCAGTCAATCGAATGGGCCTTCATTTCCGCGTACCGGCAGGCGGCACAGACGCCTTCCGCGTCGAACTCGATCGTGGCCTTCCGCTCGGAAGGGGTGTGGTGCACCTCCACCGTCGAGTTCGGCCGCTGGTTTGATATGACGCACTTCCGGCAGAAGAGGACGCGCTTCGGAAGGCCGTAATAGGCCTCAAGACTCTCGTCGTCTTCGGCGCGGCAGGCTTCGGACGCCAACCTAGCGGACTGCGCATTCAACAACACGGCGATCCTCCCGGTCCAGTCCGCTGACACCCAATAATGACGCGAGACGGCGATACACCGCCAGCCCGGCGCGGCCGCTCCGTTCCGGATGAAACTGACATCCGAAAATGGAGCCTTGTTGAAGGCTCGAGCAGAATCGGACGCCCGCGTACTCGGTCACGCTCAACGTGGTCGCCGAAACCGCCGGCTTCACGCAGAATGAGTGAACGAAGTACATGCACGTCCCGTCTGGCAATCCGGCCAGCGGTGTCCCGGCCCACGCGGATGGCGCAGAGCCGGGTGCGACGATCCGGTTCCAGCCGATGTGCGGCACCTTCGCAGGGTGCGAGCCGTCGCCGCGTCGCGCGAAGCCGACCACCCGGCCGGGCACAAGCCCCAGACCGCGATGCCGCCCGAATTCCTCACTCTCCTCCATCAGGAGTTGCATCCCCAGGCAGATACCCCAAAGCGGGCGGCCGCCGGCGGCGAATGCCCGCAACGGCTCGACGAGGCCTCGCTCTTCCAACGCCGCCATCGCTCGCCCAAACGCCCCGACGCCGGGAAGAATCACCGCATCGGCACTCGGCAGCGCACTGGCAGAGGCCGAGATCGTCGCCCGCAACCCGACGGCCTCGCACGCAAACCGCACGCTCGACAGGTTGCCCGCGCCGTGATCGACGATGACCACCGTCGGCGATCCATCAATAACTGACATTCACAGCCTCTTCCTCATATCGACAGTCGACACCCCGCTCCGCCAAGTACCGCTTCAGACGCGGCAGCGAACAGGGATCGATCCTCGAAAAAGCCTTGACTGGACGAGACGGAGCACCGGCGTCCTCCGTCGGACCTCCGTTCTCGCTGACAACCTGATAGTGCAGCAGCGACGCCATGCTGACGGCCTCGGCCCGGCCCTGCGTGATCGCCTCATACACGTCGTCGATTGCGCCCGCGCCGCCGCAGGCGATCACCGGCACCGGCGACTCCTCCGCGACACGCGCCGTCAGCTCGATGTCGAAGCCCGCGCCGGTGCCCTCGCAGTCGATGGACGTGATCATGATCTCGCCGGCGCCCAGTTCGACCGCTTCGGCAGCCCAGCGAAAAACGTCCACCCCCGTTCGCTCGCGGCCGTTGTCGGTATAGGCCTCGTAGCGACCGTTCGCACGACGCTTCGCCTCGATCGACACGACGACGGTCGAAGAGCCGAACTCCCGCGCGGCCTCTCGGATCAGCTCCGGCCGGCGCACGGCCGCAGTGTTCAGCGCGACCTTGTCGGCTCCGCGCCGAAGCACCGCACGGATGTCGTCGAGGCTTCGAAGTCCGCCGCCGACAGTCAACGGGATGAATATCTCGCGCGACGTCCGCTCAATGATGTCGTGAAGGCTGTTCCGTTCGTACAGGCTGGCGACGACGTCCATGTACAACAGCTCGTCGGCGCCGTCTTCATAATGCCGCCGCGCGAACGCCTCCGGTCGCCCGAGCACGCGCAGCCCTTCCAGTTGCACGCCCTTGACCAGGTTGGGGCCCTTGATGTCGAGGCGTGGAATGATCCGCACGCTCATCGCGCCACCCTCACCGCGCTGCCCGGTGTGTTCAGCCGGTCGCGCAGGATCAATTCCACGACGTGAAAGTCCCACGGCGTATCAATCTGGGCCGACCGCTCGGCCGGCATGACATACGCGTGACATTGGGGCGGACAAAACATCCGTTCGGCAACCAGCGAGCGAGGCCGATTGACGAACACCGCGCCGTTCAGGGCATAGGCGGCCGGCAGGTCCTGGCGCCGCGCATAGGCCAGATCGCACGAGACGAATTCCGCCATCACGCCCGACGGCAGCAGGCGGCGCGTCAGATAGGGGTGATCGTGCGTCTCGACGACCGTTGCGACCGCATCTGCGTCTTTCTCGATCGCCAGCTCGACGGCCGCATCGATGTCCTCCGCCGTCCGCAATGGCGATGTCGGCTGCAGCAGGACGACATACTCCGGGCAATACGACTCGTGCTCATTCAGCCAGTCCAACGCATGCAAGACGACGTCGATGTGTGGCGAAGCGTCTCCCGCCAAGGACATCGGCCGATGAAACGGAACGTCCGCGCCCCACGCGCGGGCGACGCTTGCGATGGCGTCGTCTTCCGTGGACACGATCACGCGGTCCAGCGACTGGCTGGCCCGCGCCGCGTCGATCGTCCAGGCAATCAGCGGCCTTCCGGCCAGCGGCCGGACGTTCTTGCGCGGGACCCCGCGCGACCCGCCGCGAGCCGTGATCAAACCGAGTACCTCAGGCATCCCAGTTTCCCTCGGACGCATCGCTCGAATACCCCATCCGAAACAGAGCCTCGGCGAGCAAGTCGTTGAGACGCTGTTGTTGTTCCGCTGTGAACTGATTCCGATGATCGCCAACGATGCCGCGGCGAAGGTGCGCGGTCTTGTCTTCTTCGCCCCGTCTCCGCGAGGTCAAACGCTCGAAGCGATGAGCCGCCGCCAGTTCCACCAGCCGACCGTAACCCCTGCGCAGGCCGAGAAACCGGGCAATCCCC
>JBHHVX010000252.1:0-2796 GCA_046754505.1 Phycisphaerae bacterium
GTCAGTTGTAGGGTGGGCACTGCCCACCTCATACGCCTTCTGCTTTCGGTTTTCGGCGTTTCGGCTCTCGCCCTCTCGCGAAGCTCTGCCTTATCTTTGTTTTGACTTTTTGACGTTTTGACTTTTCGCGGTCACGCCTCGAGCGCGGCCTGGCGGAGGGCGTCGGCCGCGTAGGTGTCCTCACTGCACAGCCCCTCCAGCAGCGCGCGGTGGGCACGCCACTCCGCCCGGGCCGCCGTCTCGACGTCGGCCCGCCCATGTGCGACATTCGTCGCGACCGGAGCCGGCGTGCGTCCGAGCGGAACGACGATCGGCGCCGCCTGCTCCCAGGCGTCGAACTCCGCCGGATCCCGCCGTGCCAGCGACGCCGCCCACGCCCGCTGCGCCGCCGTCAGTTTGCCCGCCGACAACGCCCGCCGGACCCGCGCGTCGGCGTCCCGCTCGCGCTCGGCCTCCGCCAGCGTGGCGAGGCGCTCCGCCGCGGTCACCAAGACAATGTCCTCCGTGGCCGACTCGTCCATCTCCAAGGCCCTCCGCAACTGCGACAGCGCCAGCGGCTCGACCGTGTCGTCCGGCCCGGCGCCCCCGTCGCTCGCCACCAGCGGCCGCATCCCCACGATCCCCGGCTTGTTCGTCAGGGCCGCCGAGTGCAGACCCACCAGCCGCCGATCCGCCCGCCGGACCAGCGCCACCGGAGACAGATATCGATATTTGCGTTCGCGGAGCTGGACCGCCGCCTCCGCCGTCCACGCCACCTCCGCCCACAGGCCCGGCAATCGCCCGCACCCCTCGGTGGCCGCCTCTGCTGGCGTGAGCGCCGAGAACGACTTGATCCACCCCGCCGCCGGAGCCTGTCCGTTCGGCGAGCTGTACCGCCCGCCCAGTGTCTGGTGTTCATAGTCGATCGGCAGGTCCGTCCCGTGCCGCTCGAACGCCGCGATGGTCTCGCGGATCGACTCCGCATCCACCACGAACGACCCCATCGCGCTGACCACCTCGCCCCACGGCGCCACCAGAATCCGCCGCGGCGCCTCGGCCTCCTCTGACAGGGCGAGCGACTCGAGCACCACCTGCTCGACCGCGGGGCGTTCGTCATTTTCCAGACCGTCTACATTCGCGTGCGTCGTCTCGTCCATCTCTGATTCATCTCCGATCCAACTCCGGCCTGCCGGCGGGGGCTGAACATCCCCGCGCCGTCCAGCCGCGCTCTCATCTCTCCATCCCGTCACGCCTCGATCTCTTCCAACTCACCCACAGTCTTGCTCGCCGTTCCGAACGCCGCCCAAAGACGTAGGGTGGGCACTGCCCACCTCGCACGCAGCGCGGCGCTGCCCCTTGGCGGGCAGTGCCCGCCACGCCCCGCCGCCCGCCGAGCCGGGCAGGACCGGTTCCCCGTCGCTCGCCTCCGGAAGCCCCATCGCGGCGTGGGCCCACCGCGCGGGGACGCGGACGCCGAGTTCGTTGACCGCCACGCTCAACACGCGGCTGAGCCGCTCCGGGTCGTCGCTGCGGTCGGTGCGCCGACGGAAAAACGGCACGGGGGCGTCCGGCCCGAACTGCATCCGCACCATCGGCGCCAGCAGGTCGCGGCGGATCGTGCGGGCCTCCTTGCGGAGATCGTCGTCGCGGAGGTCCTGCCGCACCCGCTCGTGGACCGAGGCCACGCCCGCGCTGGCCCGCGTGCGGATCACGTCGGTGGTCAGCGTCTGGCCCAGCCAGGCCTTGCTGATCTCGCGGTCAAAATAGAGACAGAGGTTCTCGTACAAATTCGTCTCGCCGGGCACCCGCGTCTGTTTGATCTCGATATCGACGGCCTTCGAAAAAATCGCCGTCGCGTCGGCCCCCAACTGCCGGAGCATGTTCATCAGCTCGCGCTTTTCCTCGGGCGTGGCTCCGGGGCCGTAGCGGGCGATCCGGACGGGCATGCCAAAGACCTCCGCGAAGATCAGCCAGTCCTTGATGGCAAAGTGCTTCGCCAAAAAGGCCAGCGCGGTCGCGCGAAGCAGCCCGCCGCGACTGGGGTGACCGGTGACGGCATGAGGGGCGTGGACGATGAACTTGTCCGGCGGCAGGGCGATGCCCTCGAAGTCGCTGTCGGTCGTCAGGAGACGGATCGTGTCGGTGTCGCCGAGCGTGAGCCGTCCGAAATCGACGGACGCCAATTCCTCCAACCTCAGACCGTGCGCCGTCGCCTCCCAGACCAGCTCGACGACGGCCAGATTGCGGCCGGTCGCCAGCGAGAGGTGAACGAGGGCCTCCTCGAAGCCGGGCAGGTCGCGGAGGGTCGCGTCACAAAACGCCGCGGCCTCATCCGCCGGCCCCCGGTCCCGCGACGCCCCGCCGCCCGCCCGGCGGCCCGGCAGCTCGGCCGCCGACACGATCTCCCACGGCAGGCCGGTCACGGCCAGCCGCCGCGTATGGGCAACACTGAACAGATGGGCGTCTTTTTCCTCCATCTGCTCATACAGCTCCATCTGGGCCGACAACGAACCGCCGTCCGCCTCCCGCAGGATGGCCACCAGCCGCTGCGGCGTCAGCCCGTCGGCGGGATAGTCCCGCAGCGTGTCCGCCTTGCGCGGCCGGAGCAGCACGCCCGGCCGAGGAGCCGGCCCCTCCGGCCGCCGAAGGGCATGAATCATTCGAGCAATCGCGTTCATGGAAGACCTCCCGGTAGTAGACATCCCTTCACAGACGCCGCTGCTCCGTTCTCACATCTCGGCTTTCGCCTCCTCGACGGCGCCCTCTCTCATGCTTGTCTTGACGTTTTGACGTTTTGACGTTTTGACGTTTTGACGT
>JBHHVX010000253.1:0-2741 GCA_046754505.1 Phycisphaerae bacterium
GTGCTTCTGCCTTGACAATCGCCGCTGCCGGCTCCGGCATGGGATCGCGTTCAACGACGACGGGGGAGGGCAATGGCTTGGCTTGCGCCACGGAGACCGGCGGGCTCGGCACGGGCGGCGGCGCTGCCCTGGCCGGCGATGCAACCGGCCGAGACTCCTTCACGCCGCTGGCGACCAGCTGTCTGCCGCAGCGTCCGCAAAATCGCGCGTGGAGATTGGCGACCGGGCTGCCGCACTTGGGGCACATCGGCGGGCATTGGGCGTGGTATGCCCGATCATCTTGAAGATACGATTGCAAATCGTAGGCCAGCTTGGTGCTCTCGCTGCCGCGGCCGACGGTGATCCTCAACCGGGTCTTGCCGCGCTTTCGTTTCAGTTCGATGTCGACTCGACCGCGACGCTCATCCGGAGATCGCTCGGGTGGCAACTCGATGCGCAGACCTTCCAGGTACCACGGCTGGCGCAGGCGATAGGAGCGTCGGGCAGCGAACTGGACGATCGCCTGTTTGACTTCCTCCTCGCCGTGGTCGAGATAGGTGTCGAGGTCCATGCCTGGCTTGTCCTCTGTGCCTACGCGAGCAGTGCCGTTTCAGAGCCGAGACCGTCAGGAAGCGATTCTCCGGCGAACACCGACCGCTCCCTTACGGTCGCGGCTTCTATGAGCGTTCTCGTGTCAAGGCGCGGGAACGGGGGACGGAAGATGCTCCATGCTTCTATTCGTGCTCGCCGCGGCGGCCGAGATCGGCCGCCGTCCGGGGCACAGGAGGTTCGTATGGGGCAGGCCCATTCTCTGAAGACGGTCTCTCACCAGGAGGACCAGCCGCGATCCCCGGGCTCTGCCTGTACATCCCATCACCTTGACCCGACAACACGTCATATCACCACGTCCACGTTCGACAACTCCTGATTGAATCCGCCGCGATCTTTCTTCAACCCACCCGGATCATCTGACCGACACACCGAAACATGATTTCCTCGGCAGCGGCGGACCGACGTCACCCCGCAGGAGGGGAAAGAAGCCGGGGGTTTGGGGGCAGAGCCCCCAAGCGTCTCTTCTGCTTCCTCTTTTCTTCATTCTGATCTTCCTCTTCACCACGATCATTTTTCAACCCACCCGGATCATCGGGCCGGCACACCGAAGCATGATTTCCTCGGCGGCGGACCCTCACCCAGGTCGGGGGGCTGTCGTCGAGGGAATCATGCGGCCTGCGAACTCACCCGATCTTCCGAAAACCTCGTCTGATCACGCATCATCGCAAACATAATGGTCAACGCCTTGCGACCCGTGGCCACGATCGCCTTCTTATACCGATCCCGCCGGCCGCGATGAAGCCGATCGAAATAGGCCCGAAACGCCGGCGAACGTCGAACCGTCTGATGCACCGCCTCGATCAGCACCCACCGAACCACGCTCGGACCACGCTTGGAGATGTGGCCGTGGCGATGGATGCGGCCCGACGAGTCTTCCGTCGGCGTCATCCCAAAGTAGCTGGCGAACTGCCTGCGATTGCCGAACCGCTTGATCGCATCCGCAAAGGCCACCACCGCCTCGGCCGTTCGAGGGCCGACGCCGGGAATCGTCCGCAACAACGCCACGTTCGGCTGGGTCTTGGCGATGGTGTCCAGACTGGCCTCGACCCGGCGCACTCGCTTCGAGACATACGCCAGATCCTCCAGCAATGCTCCCACCATCTCATGCCGAACCGCATCAAAGGTCAGCGAACGCAACCACACCATTCCGATCCGCGTCCAGCAGCTTCGGTGCGGACAACGATGCGCGAAGGTCCGCACGATCGACCGAATCTGGTTCTTGATCATCGTGCGGCGACGGACCAAGGTGCGGCGATGATTGATCAACGCCCGCCAGGCCGAGACGTCCGCCGGCGGAAGGTGGACCGTCGGCAACTGGTTCAGCGATAGCAGCGTCGATAACTTCCTGGCATCCAGTGTGTCGTTCTTGCGGCCCGCACGATACATCCAGGTGATCAGACTCGGATTGGCCACCTGCACTTCCGCCGCCATCGGCCGAATGATCCCGGCCACCCACTGGGCCTGCGTCCCCACCTCAAAGGCCACCCGGCACCGGCCCTTCAAGGGCCGAAGCACCGACGCCAGCCCTTCCTCGGTCGTCGGCACCGTCGCCGTCCGATGCTGCCGGGCGGGCTCGGCCGTCGGATCGAAGAGATCACACACCGTCTTGTCAGAATGAATGTCCATACCTACACTAATCATCGCGTGCTCCTTCTGCTTCGAGATAACCGAAACCCTAAAAAACGTCGGGCCGATTATCCCGCGCCGGGGAGCACGCTCATAGTTTCTCTGATCGGTTTACTCCGATGTGTTGTCTTGCGCCGGATGATCATGGATGTCGCGGCGGCCGCGTTACTTGCTTACATTTTTTTTATTGGCGAGGGTCTCGATCCGCTCCGGGACTGCTATTTTCACCGTTTTCGGCCTCGGCCAAGTGAAAAAATCCGGAAAAATCCGAAACTTCTCCTCGCCCTACGCAGCATGGGCGGAGGCTGGGCTTGAGGCGACATTGGATAGTCTTGATCAGCGCTCCGCGCGGGGTGGGTTGGATGCGTGCTTGTGAGGGTAGAGCGTAGGGCGGGTCTACCCGCCGCGGCGTTTTCCAGGCTCCTGTGGGAGGCGGGTGGAACCCGCCCTACCCGACGGCAATCGTGCCACGAGGTGGAGTACGAGCTTGGCAGCCGGCACTCGTCCTGTCATGGTCTGTTGCG
>JBHHVX010000254.1:0-2647 GCA_046754505.1 Phycisphaerae bacterium
TCCGACCTCTGCGTCCCGAACGCAGCGCTCTGACCAGGCTGAGCTACGCCCCGTGCTCGTCTGAACATGGTATCGCAGACGCCGGAGAATGCAAGGGCCGTTGCAACCGCAGCGCCGACTGCTCAAGCCTGCGATCCGAGCGGCTCGGAATGCGGTTATGGTCCCGCGAGCAGGCGACCCAGCGGGTCACGTCCTGCGGTGAAAATGGGGTGCAAATAAGGGCCGGCGAGGATAAAGGCGATGTTCGCACCGGTTACGAGATCGTAGGGGATAGACCCTCGCGGGAAGCGCCACGGTCGGAGCAGGCCGCCAACGCCCGGTGAGGGACCTGCGGCGGGAATCGGACGCCCGGCGGATTGGGCGCCGAGGACTTGACGCGTCCAGACCACGCGTCGCACCACCGTCAGGAACGGGAGGATCGCCTGCTGCCACAGCACGGCGGGCAGGTGTCCGGCGAGGCAGGCAATGAACACTGCGGCGGACCGCTCGCCCCGGAACCAATAGCCGACGGAGCAGTCGGGGATGAGAGTCTCCGCGCGAGACTTGGTGTAGCTGATCAGAAACGCGTTCCCCAGCGCGGCCGCGGAGAGGATGGCATAGGTCAGGTTTCCCGTCCGTGCGAAATGGCCGATCAGGCCGATGTAGATCAGGAAGTCGCTGGCGCGGTCGAGCGTCGAGTCAAAGAAACCGCCGAACGGCGTCCCGAGCCGGCCGATCCGCGCCACGGCACCGTCCAGCATGTCGCACGCACCGGCGATGAACAGCAAGACGCCGGCATAGACCAGATAAGGCGGTGCGCCGCTGTCGCGCAGGGCCGCGTGCGTGAAGCCGCCGCCGCAAAAGAAACACACCGCGGCGCCGGCCGTCGCCAGGCACCCGGCGGTCGTGACGATGTTCGGCGTCGCGCCGACGCCGATCAGACCGCGAGCGATCATATCCCGCGCTGCAATGAAGCCGCCGCCGATGGCGCGACTCGTGCCGGAGATGTACCCACCGTGGTCGAGGCGCTCGAACGCGGTGTCGACCGGTTGGTCGGACTTGGTCGCCATGCGGCGTACTATAGCCGGTTCGCGCGTGTCATGCGGACCGCGACGGTGACACCGGGCGCGCCGGGAACCGTGACCGTGCAACCGGATTCGATAAGCGGCTGTAGCGCCGGCCCCCTGCGGCCGACGTGCCCCCCGTGCTCGGCGTCGCTCGGCCAGTGACCTCTCGTCGGGCACAGGGGCCGCGACGCTACGGCGATCGATGCGGGCGTCCGCAGTCGGCCCCTTCGCTATGCGAACAGTTCCTTGATGGGGCGGGCGGCCTTGTCTTTGACGATGCGAAACGGCCGCTGTTCGGGCGAGCGATTCGTCTGCGTGTAATCGACGCCCAGGGCCTTGCAGAGTGTGGCGTGCAACTCGCCGACCCGCACGGGCCTGCGATCAACACTCTTGCCGTGGTCGCTCTTGCCGATCTTTCGGCCCGGCTTGATCCCGCCGCCGCCGATGACCGTGGACCAAACCTGCGGATAGTGATCGCGGCCGTCATTCCCGTTGATCCGCGGCGTGCGGCCGAACTCGCTGGTCAACACGACCAGTGTCCGCCCGTACAGGCCCGTTCGGATCAGGTCCTGGATCAGCGTACTGAAGGCGACGTCCAGCTCGGCGGACTTCCGCTTGACGGTCTCGAAATTGTCCTGATGCGTGTCCCAGCCGCCGTTGGACAATTCGATGAAGCGGACGCCGGCCTGCACCAGCCGCCGGGCCAGCAGGCAGCCCTGACCGAAGGCGGACCGAAGGCCGTAGGCCTCGCGGAGGGCGTCCGGTTCGTCGTCGAGGTCGAAGACCCGGGCGGTCTGCGGGCGCATCATGAGAAGGGCGGCTTTGTAGTGATGGGCATAGGCGGCCAAGGCATCGCTTCGCGGATGCCGGATTCGGAAGTGCCGGTCGAGTTCGTTCAGCAGCTTGAGCCGGTCGTTGAAGCGACGCGTGCCCAGCGCGTCGCGGATTCGCAGATTCGCGTCGGCATCGCGGGCGCTGCCGACGTAATAGGGGGCGTATCTCGGACCGAGATAGCCCGCCGCCCAGTCGATGCCGATGCTCACGTAGGGCGGCAGATTCGGATCGCGCGGGCTGCGACCCTTGTATTTGGCGACGATCGAGCCCATCGACGAGTGCTTGCTGCCGCTCATCGGCACGTACCCGGTGTGCATCTGGTACGACGCCCGGGTGTGGTCGAACTCGTTGCTCGTCATGCTTCGGATGAGGGAGAGGTGCTCGAAGTGCCGGGCTATCCGCGGCAGGTGCTCGGAGATTGCGATCCCCTCCGCGGTGGTCTGCAAGGCCTTGAACGGCCCGCCGACCTCGGCGCCGGGTTGCGGGTCGAAGGTGTCGATGTGGCTCATGCCGCCGGCCATCCAGAGGAGGATGACCGAGTCGGCGGTGCTGTCTTTTTTTCGCGGGGCGGCGAACAGCGTTTCAGGGTCGAGCATCCCGAGGAACGACGCCCCGCCGGCCACGCCCAGCGCCGAGCCGAGCCACCGGCGGCGGGTCAATCGGCGGTAGCTTTCACAACCGGGACAAGGCATGGCAATTGTCTCCATGGTTGAGCATAACAGGACCACACCAATCGTGCAACCTTCCGCGACACAAGGAATAACGCG
>JBHHVX010000255.1:0-2643 GCA_046754505.1 Phycisphaerae bacterium
GCGGCTCAACACCGCCGCGGGTGGCCCTTATCCGAGCCCCGAGCGCAAGCGAGTGGGTCAGCGTGCAACCCGTCGCTGGCGCTCCGGGCTCTGACCAAAGCGCCGGGGTGCCACTGGCGGCTTGTCCGCCAGTGCCCCCGCCCCTTGCCCGCTCGTGAAATCGGGCTATGCTTCCCGACCAAGGATGGTCGGGTGTTCGTCTCGGGCCGGGTGGATGAGCCGTGTGCCAACGGAGCGCTGTGTGTGAGTGAAGCCCTCTCTTCAATCCCTGCGACGACCGCTACGCTCGATCGCGCGATCGTGCCATCGCGCACGGTCGAGCAGCAGTTCCGCCTGGCGCTGCTGCTGACGGTCGGAATCTGCTGCGTGTTCGGGCTGGGTTACTGGTTTGAGCGTGACGTCATGCACCGCCATCCGGGCGACATCCGCTTCATCCGCGAGGCGACCGAGGCCGGGATGCGGTACATCACGATCCCGCACATCATCATCGGCTTCCTCTTTATGGTGTCGGCGCCGAAGAATCGCAATCGCACAAAGCGTCTGTGGGTCGTCGCGCTGCTCCTGCTCGGGGCGGCCCTGTGCGTCGGCTATCACGCGGGCGGCGCCAAGACCAACGTCTTTTTGATGATGGGCGTCTACTTCTATTTCATCGTCCACGAGATGCGTGACGAGGCGATGTTCTACCAGACGTTGGGCGACGCCCCGACCATCCCCGACCGCCGGGCCTTTAACGATCTCGTGCGGGCCTGGATGTTCGCGCTCCTGTTCGCCACCGTGACCGTCCTCTGGTTCGGAGTGCCCCTGGGCGTGGCCTACGATCGGACCGGCTGGGACCTGTCCGCCTGGCCGCTCGCGGTTCGATGCGGCGTGGCCACCGGTCCGTTTCTCGTGTCGCTCGGCGTCATCGGGTGGGTCTTGCGCCACCACGCCCGCCGGCTGGGCTATGCCGACGCCGACGCCCTCGTGCGGGCGCACGTCTCGATGTTTCGCGTGACGCTCGGCGTGCTCGGCGTGCTGCTGCTCTCGCTGATCCTCACGCAACGAGCCTACAGTCTTATTCTGTTTCACGTGGCCGGCTGGTACCTCTTCGCCGGCTACCAGTTTCGACGACACCCCCCTCATGCCGAACCGCGCGGCCTGTGGCTTCGGATGCGCACCACCTTCAAGGGCTTTCGCGTCCTCCACGTCGGCATGGCGCTCGTCCTGATGGCCATCGGACTGGTCTGGACCCTCGGCCTGCACCAGACGCCCTATCTCGCCTGGCTCCTCGCCCCCGAGTCCTTCCTCTACTGGACCATCATGCACATCACGGTGAGCTTCGTGCCGAGGTAGCCCCCGCCGCGCTCCGGTAGCCGCCGGCCGCCGCCGATCCGGCCGGTTCGGTTACAATCGCCGATCCGGCCGGTTTGGTTACAATGCCCACGGCCGGGCCGCCGATCCGGGCCGGACGGGCGGAGCGAACATGTCCTCGATCCAGGAGGCAACGCAGACCCTTCTCGCCGTGGCGCAGGGTCAGGGAGCAGCGGCGAAGAAACTGCTCCCGCAGGTCTATGACGAGTTGCGAGCCCTCGCCCGGCGCTTCATGCAGCAGGAGCGGCCGGACCACACGCTCCAGCCCACGGCCCTGGTCAACGAGGCCTATCTGCGGATGATCGACCAGACGCGCGTCGATTGGCGGGGCAAGGCCCATTTCATGGCCGTCGCCGCGGAAATGATGCGTCGCATCCTGGTCGATGCCGCCCGCGGGCGGGCCACCGAGAAACGCGGCGGCGACCGCTGCCGGATCACGCTTCATGAGGGCATGGCCGAGGCGGCGGACGCCCATGAGGTCGACCTCCTCGTCCTGGACAGGGTGCTGGATGAGCTTGCCAGGCTGAGCCGGCGCCAGGCTCGCGTGGTCGAACTCCGATACTTCGCCGGCATGTCCGTGAAAGAGGTCGCGGTCGCCCTCAGCGTCTCCGAGCGGACGGTCAAGGGCGACTGGCGGTTCGCCAAGGCGTGGCTGCGGCAGCGCATCGAACGGTAGGGGAATGTCGGGCCGGATTCTTCCTGCCCCTCACGGGCGCGGTTTACGCGTTTGTGTCGGGGCGGAAGCGCATCAGAAAGGACAAGGACTCGGGGCATTGGGCCGGTAAGGCCCATGGATTCCGAGTCGTGCTGCGAGGGTTGCGATGACGACGCCGGAACACCACAGGCAGGTCACCGATCTGTTTCAGGCCGCCTGCGGCTTGAAGCCCGCGGAGCGTGCGGCCTATCTCGACGCGTCCTGCAAGGACAATCGCGCCCTGCGTTCGGAGGTCGAAGCGCTGCTCGCCCAGGATGATGAACATGCGAGCTTCATGGAACCGGACTCCACCCCTGTCGGCGAAAGTGCGTTCGGCACGACGGAAACGAGCGGGCCGCCGGCGGCGCCCGGTGGGCTGCCGCCTGACAGGATTCCCGGTTACCAGATCATTCGCAAGATCCACGGCGGCGGTCAGGGCGTCGTCTATGAAGCCGTCCAGATCGCCACCCAACGCAAGGTGGCGATCAAGATCCTTCACGAAGGTCCGTTTGCCAGCGCGGCCTCGCGCAGCCGCTTCCAACGCGAGATCGCCTCGGTCGCCGGCCTCGATCATCCCAACATCGTCAAGGTGCTCGACA
>JBHHVX010000256.1:0-2583 GCA_046754505.1 Phycisphaerae bacterium
CCCTCATGTCCGCGCCCCATAGCGGCGCCGGCGGATGATCAGGGCCAGCGCCAGGGCCGCGGCGGAGACCGCAAACGCCCCGACCACGATCCACGTCATGGCCGTTTGCCGCTCGGCCCGGATGATCGGTGCCCCAAGTTGGGCCTGAAGCGCTTCGGCCATCAGCGCCAACTCCTTCGGGTCCAGTTCCGTCTTGGAGCCCGGTTGGCCAGCAGTCCACTGTGTTGGGGGGTTCGTCGTATAATCGGTCACCAGGATGCCGTCGGGGAACTCAATCTGGATGTCGGCGCGCGTAATGGGTTGTTCGCGAATGACTTTGGCCTCCCACAGATACACAACGCGCTCATTCGGCAGGATAGTGCGCTGCGTCACTACGATCCGGGCCTTCTTGATCATCGTCATGCCACCCACGTCCGTTGTTTCCAAGGTGTGCAAGTCCCATGTCAAGTCTTCTGTGGGTGGCTCGAAATCAGTCACGCATGTGATTCGAGTCGGACAGTAGTCCCTCTGCGGATCGAGTTCAATCCGCCCGAGCATCGGCGTGTTTTTACCGCTGCCTTCGTCAAGCCGGACGGTGATGACGTTCCCTTCGATTTCATAAGGCAACTGAGCCAAGTCGCTCGGCGACGAAGCGATCGGGTGGGCATTGCCAAAGAAGTTCACTTCCATCGGTGTCAGATACGGCTCGAGCATCATCCGCCCGATTCGGGGATCCGACTGGAAGGTGCCTCCCATGTTTTCCGGATGATTGTACTCGCCGACAGCGCAGGCCTTTCCGTCGAGCCAGTTGTAATCCGAATTTTGCCCCGCCAGGCCGTTTTCGCGTGGGAGGTCGCGTATGTTGACGCGGTAGTCCGGCCGGCGCAGCCAGGCCGTAAAGTCAACGCGCAAACACACGTCCGGCCTGAACTCCCAGTTCGCCGGGTCTGCCGGATCCTTGTCGATCGGCACGCGGTAGTGATCGATGCGGCCTTCGACGTACAGGGAATCAAGCCGTTCCGACCGCTCAACCCAACGCTGCATGAGGTCGGGTTCGGAGGCACCGCAGCAAATCCCGACCAAGACGCAAGTTCTGATCATCTGAGCCATCAGGAATCCTCCGTAGCGAATCGTGACCCACGGGTGCTGCACGCGGTCACATCAAGATCGTTCTCAGGGTGCTTGTTTCACTCGACGTAGGACTCAGCGGGCACGAGTGTGCACCCCATTTGTCGAAGGACGCTCATCCAAAGAAGAGCAGGCTAACCGCACCTGATGACGTTGCAGTTTCCGCTGAGGACGATAGGGCTGCAAGGTTTTTTGTTATCGTGGATCTGGCATAATCGAACCGCAAGACCTTTCATGATTCACCTCCATCACCCGCATCCGGTTTCGCGTCGGCCCCGACCGGCGGGTCCACGATCGGGGCATCGGGGAAACAATCAAAACGAACACCGTTCTTGCGAGCCTCGTAGTCCGCCGGGCTGACCGCGCGGGAGACATCCGCCATCCAGCCATAGGGAATGGCCGCGGTCTCGGCGCGGCCGTCGCAGAAGGCGAAGTTGAAACGCGGCCCGCCGCTGTGCCAGCCGGCCAAGCCGTAGCTGAAGAATCGCACCCCGTGGGCGCCGGGCATGAACGACACGTCGAAGAGCGCCGGCATCTCCATGTACAGCACGGTCTCGGAGGTCGAGGGGATGCGCGTCGACGGGCGCAGGAACACCGAAAAAGACTGCCAAGGTACCGAAGGATCCTCGCCCGGGTCTTCGTCGGCGGCGCCGAGGCGGCCCTTCAAGGCATTGCCCCAGTAGCTCGTTCCGACCGAGGCGAAGACGCTGCGGCGCCGAAAGCTGTCGTCCCACACGATTCCGTCGCCCTTGGAGTAGTCGGCGGGCGCGTTGTGACCGGCGTCGCTGGGGCAGTGAAAGAGCGGCGCGAATGAACTCGTCCCGCCCGACAGACCGAGCACGCGGTTCAGCGGCCGCGTTGCCGCCGCCCGATCGCTGTTCGGACCCACGCGGCCGTCCCAGAGGTCCGCAGCACCGCTGGCGCCGCCGAAATCAAAGAAGCCGTCGTCGTACAGAGTGTTGCGGTCGGCGGTCGGGTGGACCGGCAGCAGCAGGTCCCTCGGGTCATCCGCGGAATAGGCCGCCGAGCCGGCCGCGAGCGAGCGAAGATTCGCCAGGCAGCGGACGCGCCGCGATTCGCGACGGGCCGAGGCCAGCGCAGGCGCCAACAGACCGACCAGCAGGCTGAGTACGGAGATGACGAGGAGCAATTCGATGAGCGAAAACGCACGCTGGAAGACTGTGCGGTCCATGGTTCTGACCCGCGCGAAACCATCCCCATCTACCGATAATATACCCCCCCCCACGTGTCAAGTGCGAAATAGCAAGAAGCCGGATTGTTCGCAAGTCTTTATCCGGCAGACAGTTACCGCCGATGCATCCCGTCCGTTGTTGAGCACACCGCCGCTGTGTCCGGCCGGTTGCACCGCTCGGCGGTGGCGCGGCGCGTCGGACGATGCGTGTCCTCGATCGGTGGCGCACGGATCGCAGGACCAATCGGAAACACGACGGCTGCCTACCACGCGGTAATCAAGAC
>JBHHVX010000257.1:0-2525 GCA_046754505.1 Phycisphaerae bacterium
ACAGGGCAACCTGTGTGTGAATCTCGTTCAGCAGCGCCACTCGGAATCCGGCCTGCTTCGCCGCGAGATCCATCACGGCCTCCAGGACACGCCTTCGGATGACCGGCTCACGCGGCGCCACCCGGTTCCAGCATTGCCGCCGGCAGGCCTGGGAGCACTTGAGCGCGATGCCTTCAACGGGATAGACGAGCGACCCGCAGATGCCGCAGGTAGCGTGCTGTCTGGGAAACACCGTCCGCGATCGAGGCCGGCGAAAGAGTGGACTATCCGGCCCGCGGGCGTGGTTCGTCCTACCGGCCGCTCTTTCATCCATGGCGGCGATCAGCCGGGCATGCTCTTCGACCGACAGGTGCGCCAATTCCTCGTACGTCTGGCGCAGAAAGTTCTCCGGGACGTTCCTGGTGCGCCGCAGGTGGCCCGTACGATACTCCGTCGAGACCAACGTCCGACGGAAAACGCGTTCTCCGTGCAGCAGGTCGTTCCGCAGCAGGTCGCGGACGCGGTTGCCGGTCCAGCGACCCTTCTGAACGTAGGGCCCGGGCTTGATGCCGGAGGTGTTCAGCCATTCCGCGATCTTCGGGTAGGAGTCTCCGCGCAGCACTCGCTGGGCTATCTCCCGAATGACTGGGGTGCAGGCCGGGTCCTTGGCGAGGCGCAGTCCCTTCGGGCCATCCGTGCCCGCTTCGGCCGCCTCCTTCGTGACTCGGCGGTATCCGAATACCAGTCGCATCACCATGCCGCCTTGCTCGAAGGCGTGGGTCGCGGTTCGCTTGATCCGTTTTCGGGTATCGGGGATGCTCATGCCATGTCGCACGGCGGCGAGACTCAGGCTGATCTCCCAGTTCTCGTCGGCCGTATCCAAATTGTCGTTCAAACAAATGCAACGAGTGTCGTTATCCACACAGTCCTGGACGAAGGCATACTGAAACGCTGGATTCCGATAGGCCCGCGACAGGTCTTCCAGGATCACGACGTCGTAGCGCCCCGCCTCGATCCGCGTCATGGCCTCGACGATGGTCGGTCGGTCCACGAGCAACCCGCTGGCCTGTTCACCGAGTTTGTCCAGAATGAACGGACCGTCGTAGACGTTGCGAATCGCGCGCTCGACCACCTCGTACATCGCCTCGATACTTTGCATATCTTGGTGAACGGTCGAAATGCGGCCGATGGTCAACACCCGGAGCGGTCCGGAATTCTCGGGTTCCATGGGAATGGACGAAATAGACATTATATGCCCCCTTTATTCATGGCCGGCAGCGCGGCCCGGTCGCCGCACGCCAGGCGCGTGCGGGTGATCTCCAAGACTTTTGTATTCAACGAGAGGGCCCGACAGATCTGCCTGCGGTAGGTCTCGGGCCGAGTGTGTGTGTATATAGACGTCATGCCAAGTCCGCCGGATGATCGGTGGCCCGTTCCCGGCGAATGGCCCATGACCTGCTGGCGAATCAGCGGGTCGACGTTGGCGTCCTGCAAGGTCGTCGCAAAGGTGTGCCGCCAGGTCTTCGGGGCCGTCACGTGTCCGAGCCCGATTCGTCCGGTCACCTGCATGAAGGCCAGCCGAAGCCGCGACGGCCGAATCATCCCGGCATCCGACCAGAGCCTGCGAGCGAGGTCACTCCGCTCCAGCCGCGAGGGTTCGCGGTGGTGGCCTTTCCGGAACCGCACCGTCCGCTCACGCAGGGCCTGCTCCAGGGCCCGGGCGTCACGATCGCCCAGAGGTGGCCGCTCGCCATCGGTGAATCGCCGGCGACGGAACAGCACACCCGCCGACCGGGTGCCGATCACCCGGCGAAGGACCTCCGCCGTCACGGGCAAGATGGGAATGATGCGTTCGTTTCGGGTCTTGGTTTGCCAGCCGAGCGTGGGCCTGCAACGGATGTGCAGGACACGCCGTTCCAAGTCGGCGTCGTCAATCAGGACGTGAACCAGCTCGCCGGGTCGCAGCCCCGTCTGACACAAAGCGAAGAAGATCGGGAACTGCCAGTCGTCGCAGGCCTCGAGGAACGCGGCCGCCTCGACTGAAGAAAAGACATGGATCGACTTGGCGTCCTCGACCTGCAGCCGTTCGATGCCCAACTCAGAGAAGGGGTTCTCGAAGTACGGCGGCAGCACGCGCCGGCGGGCGGCAAAGCTGTATAATGAACGGCAGGCCCCAAGGATGAACTGAACGCCCTTGTCTCTCAGGAGCCGCTTCGGCGTGTTGGCGTGTCCATTCGAGCTGACCGGCACCGTTCGCAAATGGTGTGCGAACCGTTGGGTATCCAGCTCGTGGGCACTCCGGAAGCCGTCCGGTCCGCTCGCAAAATCGACGAGGTGTTGCGTCGCGGCCCGGTATCGCCGAATGGTCGCGAGCGACGAACGGCGGACTGACTCATGGAAGTCCAACCAATCTCGGACGAGTTCGGTCACGGCGACCGGTCGAAACGCCGCCGTCGTCGGCCGTCCCGACTCAAGCCGGGCGTTCGTCTCTGCGGCGACCCGCCGGGCCTCATCGGGATCGGTGCCAATGCGCCGGCGAATCGGTG
>JBHHVX010000258.1:0-2520 GCA_046754505.1 Phycisphaerae bacterium
AGCGGCAACCGGCCGACGAGGTTCACCATGACAGTCCATTTCGCGGACCGGCTGATGGAGGCGATCGAGCGGACACGCGCTCCTGCCGTGGTGGCGCTCGACCCGGTGGCGGCACGCCTCCCCGCGGCCATTCGCGCCGCCCACGGCCTTCGCGATGCTTCGGACCGCAGCGCTGTCGCCGGCGCACTGGCGGACTTCTGCCGGCAGGTCATCGATGCCGTCGCCGCGCTCGTTCCGGCGGTCAAGGTCAACTCCGCCTTCTTCGAGCCATACCGAGCGCCCGGCATCGCTGCCTATGAGGCGGTGATCGAGCACGCCGGCCGACGCGGCCTGCTGGTCATCGGCGACGTCAAACGGGGCGACGTCGGGCACTCTGCCGAACAGTACGCCCAAGCCCACCTGGGCGATGCCGAACCCTCCGAGGCAAACCCGCCCGCCACGCCCGATGCAATCACTATCAGCGGCTATTTCGGTGTCGACGGCGCCCGCCCGTTCATCGACGCGGCCTGCGTCGCGGGCCGCGGCGTGTTCGTCCTCGTTCGCACCTCAAACCCGTCCGCCGCGGCGATTCAGGACGTGCCGACCGACGACGGCCGCCGGATGCACGACGTCATCGCCGAACAGGTCGCCCTCTGGGCGGCCGACCCCGGCACGATCGGGAGCCGCGGGTATTCGGCCGTTGGCGCGGTCGTGGCGACGCGGAACGCGGCCGACGCGGCGCGCCTCCGCGCCGCCATGCCAAACTCGATCTTTCTCGTGCCCGGCTATGGCGCCCAAGGCGCCACGGCCGATGACCTGCGACCCTGCTTTCGGCAGGACGGCACCGGCGCGATCGTCGCCGCGGGCCGCTCCATCATCTACGCCGGCGAGCACGCGACCGACGACCACGCCTGGACGGCGTCTGTCTCGGCCGCGTGTGAGGCGTTCGTCCTCGACCTGCGCCGCGCGACGGGATGGGCCTGACAACGCGTGGCCCGGTTTGACGGCCCGGGTCTGGCGCGTATAGATTGCCCCGGTGAGAAACCAGACCGTGGCCATTCTCGACTTTGGTTCTCAATACGTGCGGCTGATCGCGCGGCGCGTCAGGGAAAACCAGGTCCACTCGATGATCTTCGCGCCCGACGTCGCGCCGGAGGAATTGCGCAAACATGACATCATCGGCATCCTCCTCAGCGGCGGACCGGCCAGCACGTATGCCGCCGCCGCGCCCAAGCCGCACGCGGGCCTCCTCGACCTCGGCGTACCCGTTCTGGGCATCTGCTATGGCATGCAGGCCGCGTGCGAACAACTCGGGGCGCAGGTCCGGCCGGTCGGACGCCGCGAATACGGCCGGACCGAGCTGACCCTCACGACGCCGGACCCTGTCCTCGCCCACGTTCCGGATCAGACACACGTCTGGATGTCTCATGGCGACGCGGTTGGCGGCTTCGGCGACGACTTCGTCACGCTCGCCCATACGAAGAACTGTCCCCACGCCGTCGTCCGCCACCGCACGCGGCCTCTCTACGGCGTCCAGTTTCATCCCGAGGTGACCCACACGCCGGAGGGCGGGCAGGTTCTTCGAAACTTCCTCTTCGAGGTCTGCGGCGCCGCCGGCGCCTGGCAGCCCGCTTCCATCATCGAGCGGTCGGTCGCCGCCGTGCGAAACCACGTTCCCGACGACGCTCGTGTGATCTGCGGCCTCAGCGGCGGTGTGGATTCGGCCGTGACGGCGACCCTCTTGCACCGAGCCGTCGGTGAGCGTCTGGCCTGTGTGTTTGTCGACAACGGTTTGCTCCGAGCCAACGAACGCGAGCGCGTCGTGGCCCTCTTTGACGGCCACTTCAAGATGAACCTGCACGTCGCCCGTGCCGAGGACCGCTTCCTCTCCGCCCTCGCCGGCGTGATCGACCCGCAGGAAAAACGCCGCCGGATCGGTCACGCCTTCATTGAAGTCTTCGAACAGCAGGCTCGCGAAATCCCGAACGCCCGCTTTCTGGCCCAGGGCACACTTTATCCGGACGTCATCGAGTCCGGCCATTCGCAGGCCGGAACAGCGGCGGGCATCAAGCTGCACCACAACGTCGGGGGACTGCCTGCGGACATGGGCTTCGAGCTGATCGAACCGCTGCGGGACTTGTTCAAAGACGAGGTCCGCCGCATCGGCGAACTGCTCGGTCTTCCGGAGGAGATCGTGTGGCGGCACCCGTTTCCGGGTCCGGGCCTGGCCGTGCGAATCGTGGGTGAGGTCACGCCCGAACGTTGCGCCGTGCTCCGAAAGGCCGATCAGATCATCATCGAGGAGATTCGCGAAGCGGGCTGGTATCGCAAGATCGCTCAGGCCTTCGGCGTGCTGCTGCCGATTTCCGCGGTCGGCGTCATGGGAGATGGCCGGACCTATGCCGATCAGCAGGTGGTCGCGGTCCGATTCGTCGAATCGACCGATTTCATGACCGCCGACTGGGTCCACGTCGAACCGGGCCTGCTCGCCAGTATCTCGACACGTATCACCAACGAGGTGCCCGGCATCAACCGCGTCGT
>JBHHVX010000259.1:0-2506 GCA_046754505.1 Phycisphaerae bacterium
CGGCCGGCCTCATCATTGCGGCGTTCGTCCTGTTCGCCCCGCGCCCCCAACCGGCCGGTGCCCCATCCCTGGAAGCGACGCGGCGCCCACACCTCCCGCCAATCCAAACGTCGCAGGACCCTACGGCCCCAGCAACGCCGTGACCATCCCGGACACATCCTCGACGCCGAGACTCCCGTTGCCGCTGAAGTCGCCGTTGCAGACGTCTGTCGGCGTCGGCGCTCCGAGCATCGCGCTGATGAACGGCTGAATGTCCGCGCCGTTGGTGCCACCCACGCCGTCCAAATCGCCCGTGGCGCCCGCGCAGGGCGGCGTGCAATCAAGAGATGTCACGCTGAAATCGTCCACCGCGGCCTCGACGATCGAACCCGCTCCCAGATCCGATGCGATGAACCGCATCTTCATCGTCGCCGTCGGCACGATGAGGTCGGTCACGATGAACTGATGGAAGAACCAGCCGCCGGAGGTCTCGGGACCGGAAGGCCCCAGAATCTCGACGCTCGTCCATGTGGCTCCGTTGTCGTTGGACACGTCAACGACAAAACTGTCCGTATTGGGCGACGCCCCCTGATCGTTCGAATACCACCGCCAGTAGCCTACAATCGAGTTGGGCGCCGTGCCGTCGAAGGCCGGCGAGACAAGCGTCGTCGCTCCGCCGTCCACGTCGTTGGCCCCCAACCCGCCGCCGGCAAACCCGTCCGTCACCCAGCAGTTCACCGCCGGATTGGGTGTATGGTCGTTCTCCGGTTGCGCCGCCGTCCCCTGCGGGTCCATCCGGTTCCAGATACCGGTGGTTGCAGTATCGGTCGGGGCGCCGACCGTCCAGCCCATGTTGGTCTCGATGTCGTCGGCGAAGCTTACGGTCTGAGCCGTCGCAACGATCGCTTCGTAGGTCGCCGCCGGCGCCGTCTCCGGATCACGCCACGTGATGTTGTTCGCCGTCTGTCCGCTGAAGTAATAGGAGATCGGCGAGCCGCAGGGCAGCGGAGGAAAAACGGCGCTGTACAGGTTTCCGCCCAGCGGAACCAGGTCGGTCGTCACCGCCCCCGCTCCGACGTCATAATGCATCTTCAGCGTGCCCGGTACCAACGCGCCGCCGTTCTGCACATCGACCTGTACGCGGATCGTCTGGTTTTGAAGCGCAATCAGCGACGGAAGCCCGTCCGGATGACCGAACAGCAACTGCGGCGCTCCGATCCACCACACGAACAAGCCCTTCTCGATGTCGCTGCCGATCACGATCCCGCTCGGCAGGAACGGATAGTTGTTCCACAGCCCGTTGAAGTTGGCATTGTCGTCCGGCGGATAGGTATCGAAAAACGCCACCTCGACCGGCGCCGCCGGGTTGGTCGCATCATAGATTCGCAGGCCGCTGCGATAGTTCGATTCATAAATCAGATTGCCGACGGTGTACAGGTTGTGGTCGATCGAGGAGCTTCCGTTCGTGAACGTCCCGACTTCAAAGGGGCTGTTCAGGTTCGACACATCGATGACACGCGTCGTCGTCGGGGTTCCAAAGTTGATTTCATCCAACTCGTCATTGGTGTAGAGAAACTGGCGGTCCGGCGAAAGCCAGCCCTGGTGTGAAAACGCCGGCGATGAGTATTGAAAGAAGGCCATCTGAATAATGTTGGCCTTGTTGGTGACGTCGAGGATGTTGATGCCGGGCGTGCCGCCGCCGGAAGCTACCTCACTGAAACAGAAGGCCACTTCCCGGCCGGCGAACGGGCCGGTCGTGTAGGTGACGATCTGGGCATCGTGAACGTAGCGGTTGTTCCACTGCGCGACAAACGTCGGGTTGGCCGGGTTCGATAGATCGTAGATTCGCAGGCCGATCGTGCCACCCCCGCCGCCACACCGATAGAGGAACCCGCTGTCGACGTTGAGCGCCACGTTGTGAGTCGCAGTCGTGCCGCCCGTGACAACCGTGTTCGCCAGCGTCACGACCCCGGTGTCGATCTGGCTCATGTCGAAAACCTGAATCCCGCCGCCCGCCTCGCTTACCGCATAGGCAAACGACTGAAACGTCTTGATGTCGCGCCAGATGCTGTTCGGGCCGGGAAGGATCGCCACGATCTGCGGGTTGCTCGGGCTGGTCACCTCCACGAAGCCCGTCCCGTCAGACAGGCCGATGATCGCGTATTCCCGCCCGGACGGCGACACATATCCCCAGCAATCGTTGGCTGAGGTCATCGCCGGATCAAAATCCGTCACCAGGAGCCAGCTCAGCAGTTGGATGCCGTTGGCCGGAAACGCAACTGACGCCCCTCCGAACGGAGCACCACCAAACCCCGGCGGGGCATAAGGCGGCTGGCGATCCTGCAAGAACCGCGGATCCTCATGGGCCAGCGCCGGGCCGCTCACCGCCAACGCGGCCAACCCCGACACAATCACGACAATACTAGTCAAATTCCTGCGCAATGCCTTCACAGATCCATTCTCCGTATTTGTTGGTTAAACACCTGCCCGAACCGGACACATCGGCCCGCACTCCTGCCGATCATTA
>JBHHVX010000260.1:0-2497 GCA_046754505.1 Phycisphaerae bacterium
CGCGCGCATGCTGATCTTGAACGACCGATCAGAACCGCGCCCGTCAGGAAGCGGCGGACGACCGGCGATGCCGCAGGCATGCAAGACGGACGTAAGCCCGTCGAGCAGGCGTGGACCGATGAGGTCAGGGAGGCGCCGCCGGACGAGTACACCACCAAGGCAGTTTCTGTTACAATGCCCAAGGAGAAGTCGCCATGAAGCCTCACCATGCAAGAGCAAATCGAGCAATCGTGACCCTTCTCGTCCCGAAAATCGCCGCGCCGCTGCTCGTGGTCGGTTCTGCGGGCACGAACGGACACGAGAGGAGTCTTGAAAAATGAAGACACCACGACGACTGCCAATCTGCGAGACCGCAGTGATCCTTGCCATGTGCGGCGGAGCCACGGCCATTGCGGCGCCGTGGACCGTGCCGTCCGGTAGCACTCAGTCTTTCGACTATTCCAACGGGGAAGACGTGAACGGCCGCTTCGGCGACCCCCTGATCGTCAGCGGCACGATGGTTTTTCTCACTGATGGAAGCTTTGCACTGTCCGTTCCCGGTGGCGACAGCGGCGCCTCGAGTTCCGTCTCCGATACCGTCAGCTTCGACATACGGGTGCATCCGGGATTCTGCCTGATCCATGTCAGCGTGATGGTCTTTGGCGAGTTCGCCGTGGCCGGCGTCGGGTCCTCGGTCGATGCGAACGCGGAGTTACGGATCGTTGAAAATGACGGCTTGCTACGTGAATTCAATTACACCATGATCACGACCCCGGTCACGTTCCCGGTTGAGGTGCTGCCGGGTGATGGTAACTCGTTCGCTGATTATGATGGAGTCGCGCAGTCGGAGATATTTTGTCTCGTGCCCAACCCGAGCGACAACCTGCACATCTCGCTGACGACGAACCTCAACGCGATCGCCGCGGCCGCCGGCTGGGCCGAGATCGACGCCCCGTTCCAAGCCATCACGATCGATTTTCCCATTGGCGGAGGTTGTGGCAATACGCCGACGATCGAGTGTCCGGGTGATCTGACCGTCGAGTGCGATGGCGCTGGCAACATTGCCGAACTCGACGCCTGGCTCAACGGTGTCACGACTTCCGGCGGCGTCTGCGGCAATGTCACCGTGACGAACGACTTCTCGAGCCTGTCGGAAGGCTGCGGCGCGACCGGCTCGGCGATGGTGACGTGGACGGTGATGGACAACGTCAACGGCCAGACGGCCTCGTGCTCGGCAACTTTTACGATTGTCGATACCACCCCGCCTGTGGTCACTTGTCTGGCAAGCGGCCGGACCACGACCGGCGGCCTGTTCGAGGGCCGCGGTCCGACCGTTTCATCGCGGACGCTCTTCCTGAGCGACGATGGCGATGACGAGAGCAAAGACGGCGCTGAGGGGAGCCTCATCATCGAGTTCGGCGCCTGGGACGTTTGCGACACCGTCACGGTGACGGCCGTGATCGAGATCACCTGTCCTGACGGGAACCTTCAGATACCGGTGGAAAGCGGTCGGCAGATCGATCTGGAATGCGAAGCTGACGAATGCGAGGTCGAGGACGAAAACGGAATCATCGAGATCGAGGGCGCCGGCGCGATCCTGATCGTCACGGCCATCGACGCCTGCGGGAACACCGCCACCTGCTCAAGGGACCTCTGCTCGTTGCTGGACACCAGCAGCGAAAGCGATGGGTTGATCGGCGGTGGTGCGCCGGGATACCAAGCGCTTGATGAGCGCGGCATCGCCCGCCGGCCCCGCGCTGGCGCTTGGGGCTCGGATCGATCATCCGCCGACCCTGCTTGGGGCTCGGATTGGGTCGCTCGCGAGCTCTCGGTCGGGTCGGGTACACTACCGCCATGTCCGAACCGCTGGCCTATCTGATCACTTGGACATGCTACGGTACCTGGCTCCATGGGGATCGGCGCGGCTCGGTCGATGACGAACACAATGTTCCGGACACACCTTTTCTCTCGCCGGATTCCTCGCGCGCCGCCAGCGAAACGATGAGGCTTCGCAATCCGCCCGTCGAACTCGATGCGCGTTGCCGACAAATCGTCGAGCATACCATTGAGGCGCACTGCCGGCGCCGAGGATGGGACATCCTGGCCCTGAACGTCCGCACGAATCACGTCCACGTCGTGGTTCGGACGGCCGACGTCACGCCCGATCGAATGATGGGACAGCTCAAGGCCTGGACGACCCGCCGCCTGCGCGAGGCGGGATGCGTCTCGGCGAATGGGCGGGTATGGACGCATCATGGCAGCACGCGCTATCTCTGGAACGAGCAAGGCGTGGACACGGCCATTGACTACGTGACGTATCACTAGGGCGCCGATCTCGCGTAGCACACCGGGGCGGCCGCGCGGATCCGAGCCCGGAGCGCAAGCGACGGGCCGATCGGCGATGGTGCGCCGGGGTGCCACATTCTTGATTGGCGCGGCATCGCCGGCCAACCCCGCGCTGGCGCTTGGGGCTCGGATCAGCGAGCCACGTCCTCTTACTTCCGGTCCGCCTTCTTGC
>JBHHVX010000261.1:0-2477 GCA_046754505.1 Phycisphaerae bacterium
CCATCGACGCGGCGGCGAGCGCCGCGAAGGTGCTGCCGGCGGACTGGGACGATGATCCGGCACAGGCAGCGAGGGCCATCGGCTAATGCCGCTCCCGAACGGCTACGTTGGCGGTACGCAGCTTCCGGTCCCGGCCGGTGCGACCGGCGACAAGTTCACCGATCCGTTGGTTGAAGCGCTGCTCGACTTCTCGGCGACATACATCAAGTGGGCCATCGACGCGAAGCTTGCGAACCTGACGGGCACACCGAGCGACGCAGTGCCGACCGCGAACCGCTTCACCTTCGATCCCTTGGAGCCACGAGGGCATTCCAAGACGCTTCCCCGGCCGGCGTTGTTCGTATGGTGGGGCGGGAGAAGCCGTTGGCTCGGCCAGACGATGCTCTACGCAACGAGGGTACGGAACGTCAACTTCATGTACGTGTTCGACGAGCTACCGGGCTTCGATGAGATGGACCGCCGTAGCGGGCTCATGAACGCCATCGACGCGGCGATGTTTCAGATGACCGTGCGCCAGGTGGTCAACACCTACGGGTACGGCACGGCGCCCGCCGGATCATGGATCAACACCGTCCTGGCCGATCCGAACATGATCGAATGGGACTGGCAAGGGGCTCAGATGGGGCGCTTCGGCATCGACGAGGGCCCCCTTGCCGAGCGTCGCGCCGCCAAGCGCAGCGGCCGGGACTGGCCGGCACTTCGGGGTGACTGGCAGGTAGAGGAGCGCGTGGCGCTTCAGACGCTCAGCGACCCGGCGGACGTGATGAACGACATCGCGGCGACCATCTACGGATCGGACGGCGAGACGACGGATGGCGTGGTGCTCATCAACGGCGTTCTGACGGCACCAGACGGCTCAGAGCAGCTCTAGCGACATGGCCAACCCAAGGCGAGCAGCGACCATCAGGACGACCGTGGCGGCCATTCAGGCCGACGTGGGCCCCATGGTGGAGCACTACAATGTGCCGCTCGACATGCCGGCGCTCTATCGCTTCGCCGTCGGTGACACGAGCACGGCGGATGGCGTTGCAGTGCTGAGCCACAACGGCGGCACGGCCGGCCGGTGGCTTCGGGTGCGGCTCCCGATCAAGGGATCGGATCTGACTGACGCCGATGCCACCATCCAGGTGGGCGGCAACTACTGGCGGGTATTGCCTGCCGCAACGCTGTCAGCGAACCGGCAGCTCACGCTCGGCACGACGAACGCTGCGGCCGGCGACATCGTCACGGTGACTCGCCTGGACATGACGGCGAACACCTACGCCATCGTCAACGGCGGCCCTGCCGCCGGCACGCTGGTAACTCTCGCCGTGAGCGTCAAGGCGTTCGCGGATCTGTACTTCGACGGCACCGATTGGCTGCTCATGCGAGCAGCGGCGATGCCATGATCCCGGAGACCAAAATGGCAAAGTTCATGGTGGTGAAGGGCCGCAAGGGGCTGTTGGTTGGCAGCCCGTTCGCGGCAAACAGGTTCCTCGGCCAAGCGCCGATCCCGTTCGACTATGGCGACAAGCCAAAGCGCATGATCGACCGGTTCGAGCCGACGGTTCAGGCTGTCCCCTACCATCGGGACATCATGAAGCCGGTTGCGACCGGGCAGATCGAGCTTCTCGGCGTCATCGAGGCCGACGGGCCCGACGCAGCCATGAAGAAGGTCGCGGTGCAGACACCCCCGGCGAAGGTCGCGGCAACGCCCCGCGTGACCAGCCGCAAGGCGAAGAAGGAGACTAGCTGATGGGACTCACCGGCATCGACCCCACCGACCCGACCCCGCATGATGCACGAGAGCTGCTTCTCAACCAGGGGCCCTCGACCAGCGGAACGTCGCGCGACGTGCTGTTCTACGGCAACAAGACCTCCGCCGGCAGTGCGACGGTGGACACCTACGACGACACGCCGATCAACGACGAGACGGACGCCATCACCAGGTGGGGGCGGCGCAGTGAGCTGCTCGCGATGTACCGCGCCTACACCATGGTGGACCAGTCCGCCAACATCCGCGGCATCGCCGTAACGGAAAGCGGCGGCACGGCGGCTAGCTGCAAGCTCACGCTCAGCGGCACCTCGGACCAGTCCAGCACCATCACGGTCACCATCACCGGCCTGGACGTGACGCTGTCCGTGGCAGTCGGCGACACCCCTGCGGTGTCCGGCGCTGCCCTGGTGTCAGCGATCAACAACGCCGACGACGGACGCCTTCAGGTGAGCGCCTCAGGTGCAGTGAACGGCGCCGACTACGATGTGACCGTGACGGCGGCTCAGAAGGGCCCGCGCGGTGACTTCATCATCGGCAACACCGCCAAGCGGGGCGTGCGGGCAAAGATCGAAACCACCGGCGCCACCAACGCCATGACCATCGCCAAGGGATCGGTGGTGGCGGGGACGACCGCCGACGACGGCACCTCGGCCATCGCAGCCGCGGCGCAGGCGGAGAACTACTACCAGGTGGCTCCGTGGCACAGCAGCAACGGCGCTGG
>JBHHVX010000262.1:0-2475 GCA_046754505.1 Phycisphaerae bacterium
CCAGTTACTGCGAATCAGGCTCTGGTGGTTCGTGTTCCGAACGGTGTATCGCTCACTTGTGTTTCCAAGCGGGCGTTCGTTTTTCGAGGAACGCCGCGATTCCTTCCTGTGCATCTGACAGATTCATGAGGTCGTCGAGGTAGAGTTTTTCGGCCTGTTCAAGCTGCGACAGGAGGCACTCGCGCGTGCCGAGCATCGTCGCTCGCTTGGCAAGCCTGATGACCGGCCGCGACAGCTTTCGGATCTCTGAGACAAACGCCTCGACGCGCGTGTCAAACTCGTCCGCCGGATACACATGGTTGACCAGACCGATCCGGTGGGCTTCGTCGGCCTTGAGGGTGGTGCCCAGCGTTGTGAGTTCGAGGGCCTTCCGGATGCCGATCTGGGGCGGGAAGATACACGCGGCGACCGGGGGAAAGACCCCAACATGGACCTCCGGCTGGCCGAACTTCGCCCGGTCGGACGCCAGCACGATGTCACAGAAGCAGGCCAGCTCACACCCGCCGCCGAGGGCCGCGCCCTGCACGGCCGCGAGGGTGAGCGCGTCGGTTGCCGCGAGTTTGCGGAAGATTCCGTGGAAGAGGCGGATCATATCGCCGACCCTGTCCGGCGTGTGGTCGGCCACGTCGACGCCGGCGCTGAACGCCTTCCCTTCCGCTCGAATGACCACCGCGGCAAGCTCCTCTCCGGAAAGCATGGTTTCGAGCGCGGTGTTCAACTCCTCCATCATCGGAGTGTGCAGCACGTTCAGCGGCGGTCGGCGCAGGCGTATGACGCCGATTCCCTCCGTTGCGGACGCCTCAATAAACTCATAATCGCTCATCGATTGTTCACCTCGGATCGCACCTTGTGTCAAAACCGCCGGCGCCGATCAGATATACTGTCCTCCGTCGACTCGAATGACTTCTCCGGTGATGAATTGTGCGCGATCGCCGCACAAGAAGGCGACCGCCTCGGCGACGTCTTCCGGCGTGCCGATGCGCCCCAGCAGAATCTCGCTGACTGCGCGTTTTTTCTCGTCCGGCGGCATCGCACGGAGGATCGGCGTATCGATCATTCCCGGGGCGACGGCGTTGACGGTCACGTGGAATCGGGCCAATTCTTTCGCCAGGGACTTGGTGAGGCCGATCACGCCCGCCTTGGCCGCGGCGTAGTTGGTCTGTCCAAACTTGCCCCTCATGCCGTTGATGCTCGAAATGTTCACGATCGCGCCGCGGCCGGCCTGTCGCATAACCGGTGCCGCCGTTCGGCACGTGTTGAACACGCCGGTCAGATCGATATCGATGACGTCGCGCCACTGCTCGTCGGTCATTTTCCAGATGACCTTGTCGCGGAAGATGCCGGCACAGTTGACGAGGACATCGAGGCCGCCGAAGTGTCCGATGAACGACTCCATCGCCTCGTTGACCTGGCCTGCATCCCGCACGTCGCCCACGCGCATCCACGCCGAGCGGCCGAAGAGCTGAATCCGTTCCACGACCGGCCGGCCCGCCTCGACCGGTCCGAGGAAGAAGATTCCGACGTCGCAGCCGTCTCGGGCGAGCGTCTCGGCGATGCAGCGGCCGATTCCGCTGCTTCCGCCGGTCACGAAGGCCTTTGGGTGAGAACTGTCCATCGGTCGGTCCATTCCGCGTCGTTGCCTACTTCGCCGCCGCGAGCGGTGCTCCACACTTTCCACAGAACTCAAACTGGGCCGGGATGCCCTTGACCTCACACTTCGGACACTGGCGGCTGTAAGGTCCCCAGAGGAATTCGCTCGATCCCTCGGGGTCGGCCGCGCGGCGCCGCAGTCCCACGTAGTCCGCCTTGCGTTTCTCGACAAACGCCGTCATTCCCTCGTACGGCTCGAGGCTGGTGTAGTGCAGGGCAAGCCAGTCGCGGGCATGGGGTGTCGTCGCATGCCACGCGAGGTCCTTCCAATAGTTGACCTGGGCCTTGGTGTAGCGCGTACACTCAGAGAACTTGTGGACGATCTGGTTGCAGAGGTCCGCCACGACGTCATCCAGGAGCGAGAGATCGATCGTGAAACCGTCCCGGCCCTTGAGGGCCTTGCCGATCTGTTCGGGCGTCACGCGTCGCTCGAATGGGTTTTCCCAGGGATCGGTGTTCCAGTCCGCCAGGTAGGTCCGGCTGCCGCTGAGCTTCGTGCAGAACGCGCCGTCCGGCCCCTTGACCGTAGGCACGACGGCGTTGACCAGCCCCATGGCGAGCGAGGTGTAGGCCGGATAGCGCTGGTTGAGGAAGAGGATTCCGCGGGCCTTGCGATCTCCGACGTGGATCGGCAACCACTGGGTGGACCCTCCGCAGGCCACGGAGCCGACGTTGGTTCCAACCTGCGCGATGAAAGCGTGTTCGCTCATCACGGCCAGATCGCAGGCGAGCTGGCTTTCGTTGCCGCCGCCGACGGCCATGCCGTTGATCCGGGCGATGACCGGCTTCGAGCAGTTCGTGATCGACTCGATGTAGGCCTTGAAG
>JBHHVX010000263.1:0-2406 GCA_046754505.1 Phycisphaerae bacterium
GTCAATCCCGCGAGCGGTGAAGTCACCGTTGTCGGAACCGACGCCACCAACAGCGTCCGTTACGAGCCGGTCTTGTCGGGCCGCTTTCTGCGAGTGAACTTCGGTCGGATCGCGCCGGCCGGCCCGACGACCCTCGCCGTGACCGACCTGAACCCGCATCTGGTTTACACAACGGTCATTCCGTTCGTCCCGATCCCGCAGGCACAGCGGAACCAGTCGCTGGGCGATCCGCGGGGAATCGTATGGAACGCCGCCGGCAACCGCGGCTACGTCACGGGCATGGGGTCGAACGACGTCATCACCATCGACGCGATGGGCAACCGGATCGGCCTCGCCCCGACCATCGACGTGGGCGAGGGTCCCACCGGCATCGTGCTGGACGAATCGCGAGCCCGGTTGTATGTGCTCAACAAGTTCGCGGCGTCTATTTCGACCGTCGACACGACGACCGAGACCGAGATTCTGCCGCGCGTCCGGTTCCACGATCCGACCCCCGTGGCCATCCGGCTCGGCCGCAAGCACCTCTACGACACCCATCGCAGCTCCGGGCTGGGACACATCGCCTGCGCATCCTGCCATGTAGACGCCCGGATGGATCGGCTGGCGTGGGACCTCGGCGATCCGAGCGGCCAGATGAAGCCTTTCAACCAGAACTGCCCCGACGGCGGATGTCAGGACTGGCATCCCATGAAGGGACCGATGACCACGCAGACCCTTCAGGACATCATCGGCAACGAGCCGTTTCACTGGCGCGGCGGTCGCGAGGGACTGGAAGCCTTCGCCGGTGCGTTTCAGACGCTACAGGGCGACGACGTACCCCTGCCGCCGCTCGACATGCAGCAGTTCGAAGACTTCCTCGCCACGATCCACTTCCCGCCGAACCCATTCCGAAACTTTGACAATACGCTGCCGGTGAACCTTCCCTTGCCCGGTCACTTTGCAACCGGACGGTTCGCGGCGCCGGCCGGGACGCCGCTGCCCAGCGGAAACGCCGTGGCGGGGCTGCTCAACTACCGCACCGGATTCCTCGACGGCGTGCAATGCGTCACATGCCACACGCTTCCGACCGGCATGGGCCCGGATGGGACCTTCGTCGGCTTTCAGTTCCAGCCGCTGCCTCCGGGGCCGAATGGGGAGCGTCATCACGCCGTCGTCTCGGTCGACGGATCGACCAATGTCACGATGAAGATACCCCACCTTCGCAACCTGTATGAAAAGGTCGGTTTCGAGACGACCCAGTTGAGCAACACCGCGGGCTTCGGCTTCCTCCACGACGGCAGCATCGATTCGATTGCCCGCTTTGTCTCCGAGCCGGTCTTCAACCTCGCCAGTGATCAGGATGTCGCCGATCTCGTGGCTTTCATGCTGGCATTCTCCGGCTCGGACCTGCCGGCCGGCTCGCCGAACAACCCGCTCGAGCCGCCGGGGACGCCAAGCCAGGACACCCACGCCGCCGTCGGATGGCAGACCACGCTGATCGACGCGGCCAGCCCCCTTCCGGGCCAGATCGCCCTGATCACCGACATGATCGGACTGGCGGACACCGGCGTGGTCGGACTCGTGGTCAAGACCCGGCAGGGTGGCGTGCAGCGCGGGGCCGCGTACGTCGGTGGCAACGTGTTTCAGACGGACCGACTGGGCGAGACCATCCTGGCCGGCGACCTTCAGGCCCTCGCGGCCCCCGGAAGCGAGATTACCTACACCCTCGTCTCCGCCGGCAGTGAGATTCGCATCGGCATCGATCGTGACCGCGACGGCTTTCTCGACCGTGACGAACTGGAGGCGTGCAGCGATCCGGCCAATGCGGCGAGCGTTCCCGGCAGCCCGAGCGCCGACATCGACGGAGACGGCGACGAGGACACCGCGGATGTCGCCGCATTCGTAGCCGTGCTCCTGGGCACCCCCCCGCATCCGGCATTCGTGGCCCGGTCCGACCTGAACTGCGACGCGCTGGCCGACGGTGCGGACATCCAGCCGTTTATTGCCGGCTTCGTCGGGCCGTAATCGGAGAACGGCCCCGGCGACCCGCTGCGGGACACTTCCCCCTCTGCCGAGATCTCGCGACGGGACGCGAGCAAGAGGGGGCATCTCTGCCGATAACACGGATAAGCGAGCCTTTGCGGCGCGGTCGCCTCCTTCCCGCGACGCGAGCCCGCGGTACACCGACGTCACTCATCCCGAATGACGCCCGGCGGAGGCAGCGACCCCGCGACAGGGTCGATCCCCACGCCCGCACGGCTGTGTCGAGAATCCCTTCTCGACACACCTTCGGAGAGCCTTCCCATCCTTTCCGGCATCCGGTGAGCCAGGTCCGCCGCAGGGAAGAAGACATGGGAAGGGATTCCCATACAGGAGGGGACCGAGAAGGGATTCTCGGTCCAGCAAGCCAACAAAGTAGCCTGACCC
>JBHHVX010000264.1:0-2395 GCA_046754505.1 Phycisphaerae bacterium
CCCACGCCCCGCTGGATCGTGTAGCCCGGCAGCGGCCGGTCACCCTGGTTGAACTGAAACGCCATCGATCCGACCCTCTTGAACAACTAGCCGATCACGCGCCCCGTCCCGGACCCCTCGGGCCATGCCTGCACGCTCATCCGCACGCCCGCAACCTCGAACGGTGCTCCCAATTCGACCGGAGTCGATTCTCGAACCGCTCCCATCGTCTTGACGACCAGCCGTCCGCCCCGACACACCAGCACCGCACCCGCCGCCGCCGTCGGCATCAGAACGTGGCACTCGCGACGGTTCCCCATGAGCAACGGTCCGCCCAAGAGAATCACACGCCGGCAGTCCGTCGTCGTCCGTACGCCTTCCATGAGATCGAGGACGGCCGTACAACTCTTCAGGCTCGGCCGCCGGAACTTCAGGCGGACGCGGCGCCCCAGGCGAATCCGGTCGCCGTCCTGCAACAGCGCGTGCTCAACCGCCCGCCCCGCCAGTTCGACACCGGACGCCGCCATCACGAAGTAGTCATCGCCGGTTCGCACGATCTCCGCCTGCCGCTCCGACAGGTCGCTGACCAACTGCAAGTCGGCCGTCGCCCCCGGCCCGGCCCGGCCGATGCTGATCCGCTCGCGCGGCAGCAACAGGAAACTTCCCACCCCGTCCACACGAAGCAGCATCCGCCCCGGTAGCGAGCCGTCGGCCGGTCTGCGGGCCGCGTCGATCACCGGCGGGGCGCCCCGAACCTTCCGCGGCGCCGGAAGCGTGGCGGCCGGGTCCTGCCTGTCGTGACCGCGGACACTCGGATCGTCGCGCCCCGACAGCAGCCCGAGCGGACCTTCCAGCAGCGCCCGCCGATGTCCTTCCAGAGCCGCAAGCTGGTCGCGGGCCTTCGATACCCACTCGGCGTGGGGACCCAGTTGCCCGAGACGCCCCAGCAACACACCGGCGCGGCCGTAGCGGTCCCCGGCGATGGCCTTCGCCGCGTCTGTGGCGAGCTGCAGCGCGTCGTGTAACTCCATACGCTCGGTCCGATTTCGTCCGACGTCTCCTAGTATCGCAAGGTCCTGTGCCGCTCGATCCAGCCGCCCGTTCGTGAAGCAGTCGGCCGCCCGCTCGACGACGCGACCGACCAATGTGGTCTCCATCTCGGCCATGCCATCCATCCGTGGGTAGAGTTGCGAGGCCTCTTGAAAGCGGCGGACGGCCTCGGTGAGGTCATCCTGCTGCACGGCCGCGCGGGCGGCCGCCAGTGCCGCCCGCGCCCGATCCGACCGCTCGTCGATCGCCTGCGCGACTTGCTCGCGAGCCGGATCGCGTTCGGACACGTCGTCCAGCGCCGCGGCCGCCCCGTCGAGGCTGCCGGCGGCCATACGCTGCCGGGCGTCCGCGAGCGCCGCGGCGCGGTCGCGGATCGAGCGGTCGGCCTGTTCCATGGCCGCTACGGCGCGGTCCCGCCACTCGGTCACTTTCTCCGGCGACGCCCCACAACGGCCGGCCCGCTCGAAATCCGCCAGGGCCTCGGGAAACCGCCGATTCAGCAGATGATCCTGACCCCGTTCGAGAAATCGACCGCCCAGCTTGTTGAAAAGCCGCCGACCCCGCCGGTGCACCGCCAGATCGGGCGCGGACACGATGCCGAACGCCTCGTCGATGCGGTCTGCGACGAGCGCCTCCTCTGCCGTCTTGAGTCGAACCATCGTCAGCCGCTCGAACATCGGCTGCCTCCTCGCCCGCAAGGGTGCCCGAACAACCGGGAGACACGAGCACACGCGTCGTCGCCGCGGGGGTATCGTCTGTCCATCCAACATCTTACCACGCGACACCCACCTATCGGACGATCCCGAGCCGACGCGTCCCCCCGGTCTCGCCATCCCGGAATCGCCCGGTCCACGTCCCTCGTCCTGTCAGGGTATTCGGGAGTCGGCGGCGAATATTCGGGGCCGTGCCGCCGCGGCCCCATTTGTTGACTAACCCGGATAGTTCACATGTGTCTAGCATTATGCCCGGCGGGACGTCGGCGAAACGGCGTTCACTGCGGGGCGGTTTCGAACGAGCAATGAGCGGGTCGGGCGGCGGTCGTCCGGCCCGTGCGGATGTTGGATGCCTTGTCGCGTCGGCGCTTGGGCCGCGCGCGGCGGGCCGACCCTCGAAAGGGCAGAGCCATGCGAAAGACCTTGACAAGAATCGTGTTGACGTTGGCCCTGATCGGGCTGGCGATCCCGACGGCGGGCTGCAAACTCCGCCGCGATCGGAGTGATCCGTCGTTCAACGACTCGGGGTTCGACCTCGCGTTCGACTTTGGCAGCTTCGACGACTTCGTGGACAGCTTCTTCGTAGACGAAGGCTTCATCGACGAGTTTGACGACATCCAATACGACGACTCGTTCGACACCGGCTACGACGA
>JBHHVX010000265.1:0-2321 GCA_046754505.1 Phycisphaerae bacterium
CGACGCCAACCGAAGCCGCGCGAAGACCGCCCGGTGGTCCGAGCCGCCGTGGTCGAGCACGTCATACTCCAACACGGCCACGTCACCCCGCGTAAAGATGTGATCGATCACAAACGGCAACCCATAGGTCGGCCGCGTCGCCGGATAGCGGCCGCCCGCCGCGCCCCGACAGTCCCCCCAGCCGCGATGCATGACCCAACAGGCCGGCGCGGGCCGAAACGTGTTGAAGTCGCCCAGCGCGATGACCGGAGGCCGGCCGCCGCCGGGGACCGGCTGCCCGCTCGAACCGTCGGCCGGGGCAGACCGCCGCGTCAGATCGAGCGTCTCCCGCAGACGCCAGATCTCACTCGGCAGGAACGTCAATGGCGGCGGGCCGATCATCGGCGTCAGGTGCACATTGGCGACCGTCAGCCGCACCCCGCACACCTCAACTTCATTGACAATGCCATAAGGCCGCGACCAGGGTACCTTGAGAATTGCACCGCCGCCGATGCGTCCCCGAACCAGCGTCAGGTTGCCGATGCGGTCTCGACCCCGGCCCCAGAGCATGGCACAGAAGCCGGGCAGCTCCAGATCGCGAAGAATCCGCGAAGCCGGCGCCCCGCCCCTCGGATTCTGCTCGTCCGGCACTTCCTGCAGAGCGATGATGTCTGCCGGACACGTCTGGATCAAATCCAGGGCCTGCTCCCACCGCCAGCCGTACAGGATGTTGTACGTCATGACGCGAATCTCGACGCTCGCCGAGATATCGGACACCGAGGCGCGCGGTGTTCCGAGATCGCAGTCGGTGTTGGCGGATCGCGTCATACGGTCTTCGATCGGTCAATTGCGGCCCGACATGGGAGTCTTCGCCCTGCCGATGCACGGAATCATGAATACGTCCGGGAATCCCCTACCCGAGAGGCCTCCCTCCCTTCCACCTTTACGACCGAGCCGCCACGTCGGTCCTTGGCGAAGGCTCGTCCGGAAACAGCACCATCGTCAGGGAAGCTGGTCTGAGTGCCGGCGCTCCCAGACCTCCTCGGCCTCCGGACGGCGGAGGTAATGAGGAATCAAGTCGCGGGGCAACGTCCATGCGCCGCGCCGCGACAACGCGCGGCCGAGTTGCAGGACACGAGTCGCCAGCGGCATCCACATCGCGGCATCGATGACCGTCGCTCCCGCCGATTCGACGGCCTCGCGGTGGCGGTCGACACCCTCGCCGGTCACGGCAAGGGGTCCGGGAGTGCTCGTGAAAAGCTCAGTGGGATTGACGACGGCCGCGTCGCCGCAGGCCGCGTAGCGCCCGTCGTCGTACTGAAAAACCGACGCATAAACCTGGCCGCGTTTGGCATCCAGGATCACGGCGAGCCGCGGCGGCGGCGGGTCCAGCTCGGTGCAGTTCGCGGCGATGACGTCCAGCGTCGGCACAGCACAGAGACGGACGCCGACGGCCAGCGCCAAGTGCCTTGCAAACGTGACGCCCACGCGCAGGCCGGTGAAACTGCCGGGGCCGATCGAGAGAAAGCACGCGTCGAGCCGGTCCGGCGGCCAGCCCTGCTCGTCACAGAGGCGGGCCACCGTGGGCAGCAACTCGCGGGCGTGTTGCATGTCGGCGGAAAACGAGGCGGTCGCGATCAGGTCGTCGCCCCGCCCCAAGGCCACCGAACCGCGCCGGCAGGACGTCTCGATCGCGATGATCCGCTCGATGGTCATGGCCTGTATGTTCGCCCGAACGCCGGCGGCACCTCGCGCTATTTCACCTTGCAGACGATCGTCCTCATCTTCTGATCCTCGACGTCCAACTCAAAGCCGTCGAATTGCAGTTCGATCAGGTGTTCGAGGAACTCTTCAGCCCCCATGTTGACGGTGACGGTGTACCGCACGTTGCCCTTGACACCGTCTTTGGAAACCTCCTCGACGCCTGACACCGAAGCGAGAGCCTTCTTGATGCGGATCGCCTGTCTGACATTGGCGACGTCGTGGACCTCGATGAGCACGTCGCCGACGCCGCCGGCCGTCCCGCGAGCCCAGGCCTCAAGCAGGTCGTAGATACTGGCCTCGGCAAGCTTCTCGCCGGTCTTTTTCAGGGCCTGACTTCCACCGGGAGGGCCGGCCACACGCGATCCGCCGCGTGTTCCGACCATGGCATTGGAAAAAATGGCGTCGCCCGTCTCCGTCCAGAATCCCTGAATGGTACAGTCGGTCTCCCACATGTGAAGCCGGATCCCGGCGGCGTTCGTCCGCTGGGGACCGGACGCACGAGAGGCACCTTTGATGTAGATCGCCGCACCATACCGGCCGGCGATCGCCTTCAGTGCGCCGACATCACCTTCGATGGC
>JBHHVX010000266.1:0-2146 GCA_046754505.1 Phycisphaerae bacterium
ACTCGTTTAGTATGTCAGCGCTCCACGGCCGGCTGTGTGCCGGACGAAGCGTTCGCCCATCGCGGCCCACGGGTGTGGTGGCGCGTGTCCGGCCGTCCACGTCGGCCACGGGGGGCCGACGCTACAGCGGACCCGTCGCTTGCGCTCCGGGCTCGGACCTGGGGCGCTTCGGGCGCGGATCGACGCTGCGCGTCCGTGCGTCGCATGACGTGAGAAACAAACACTGCGTGGAGGAACAGGATCGATGAGCACACTGTTGATCACGAGTTGCCGCATAGCCTGGTGTCTGGTGTTGTGCGGCCTGGCGGGAACGGAGCCGGACACGGACAAACCCGTCGGTGCCCGGCCTGCGCACCCGGCCGCGGCCGGCGAGCGCGGCGGCTACGCCGTGTGCGTCTCGAAGGAGACCTATGCCGACGCCGGCTGGAAGGTAGCGGCGAACGCCTTGGTGTCGAAGCACCACGCGACCCTCATCGTCTATCCTTCGGGGAAGCCATCAGCCGCCGTCGGCCGACTCGCGCGGCTGGCGCCGAGGTACGTCTGTTTCGTGGCCCGGCCGACCGAGGTGGGGCGACGCTTCGTGATGGACGTCCACCGGCTGACGCGCCGCTTGGACGACGACCCCTATGTCGATTGCATCTGGGGGATCGTCACCGGCTATGACGCCGAGGATGCCGTGCGCATCGCGAAGACCGAGGCGCCGCTGGGCGTCCGGCGATTGCTCGCGGGAACCGGCACGCCGGAGCCGTTCGTGGAAGGCGTTGCCTTTTCGGAAGGGGAAGCCGGCGTCCGGCGGGAAAAGGCCCCCGGTGGCACGGTCGTGGTGAAAAAAGGTCCGCCCGACACCACGGCGGACATCGTCGCGGGCCTCAACGCCGGAGACGTCGACGTCGTGATCACCAGCGGCCACGCGAGCGAGCGCGACTGGCAGATCGGTTTCAGCTTTCACGGCGGGCAGCTCCGGTGTCGTGCCGGCCGGCTCTTCGGTCTGGACACGAAGGGTGCGGCCCACCCGATCACGACGTCCAATCCCAAGGTCTATCTTGCATCGGGCAACTGCCTCGCCGGGCACATTCCCGACCGCGAGGCGATGGCCCTGGCCTGGATGCACTCGGCCGGCGTCCGGCAACTCGTGGGGTACACGGTGTCGACCTGGTTCGGATACGTGGGTTGGGGGACGAAAGATTACTGGGTGGGCAGCCAGAGCCGCCTGTCGCTGGCGGAGGCGTTCCACGCAGCCGTGCAGGCCGATCTGTTCGAATTGCAGCAGTTCAACGCCGGCAGCGCCAAGCTGAATCCCGATTCAGCGATCCTGCATAACGACATGGGACTGTTAGAGCGGTTTGGCAAGAAGCACGGCATCTCGGATCGCCGGAACCTCGGGCTGCTGTGGGACCGTGATGCCGTCGCGTTCTATGGCGATCCCGCCTGGGACGCCAGGCTCGTGCCCGCGACCGACCCGGCCTACCGCGTTGAGGTGACGGAGTCCCCTCGGTCGGACGGACGTCTTCGAATCACCGTCGCCGTAACCGCCACGCGGGATGGGGCGATCGACAAGCCGGTGTTCGCGCTGCTCGACCGACGCGTCCACGATGCCACGCTGCCCGAAGGCGTGGCCGCCGCAGTGGCGGACCACTGCGTGCTGTGGAAGATCAGCGGACCCCTCCGCCGCGGTGAAGTTCCCCAACTCGTCTTCACCGCTGCCGCGGAATGAAGGCTTGCGGCTGCCCCATCATGCGCTGGACTGAGGAATCCTTTGCCGCTGCCGTGCTCGAGAGGAATCCCTGGCGGTTCCCCCGATCGCGGTCGGCCTTGGATGGATTCGTCACAGAATCGGACGGTCCGGTGTGAATCCCGGGCCACGGGCAGACAAGCCGCCAGTGGCACTTTCGCAAGGCAGGAAGGACCGGTCGAGTGGGTGCAAGTCGTCCACTCACTCACCGTCGCGGATCGGATCGGGCGGCGAGGCACGAGCCAGCGTCGTTCCGGCTGACGATTCCGAGGCGGTCGGATCCCAATGCGGCGGTGGTCCGGGCCGTGGACGGAGGCCGTGTGGGCGGCTAAAATGCGGGGACTTGTCTGGAGGAGTTTCCTAGGAGTCTGTCCGAGTAACACCGCTTGACACGCATGGTATGATGCGGGCGGT
>JBHHVX010000267.1:0-2099 GCA_046754505.1 Phycisphaerae bacterium
CGCCGATGCTCCCCAGCCGATGAGGTGTGACGGAGCACGATCGCGTCCGTCCCCCACGCCCGAAGAGGATGGGGCACCCGACCGGCGCACGCCTGAGGAGTTCACGACCCTGTCGCCCCTGAAGCTATTCTGGACGATATCAGCGACCGGCGTCTTCGTCGTCGGAGGGCTGTCGCTGATCTGGCCGGCGTCGCTCTGGGCGTTCGTGATCATCGGCCCGCTCATCCTGCTGGGGATTTACGACGCCTGTCAGAAATCGCACGCCGTGAGCCGGAACTATCCCGTCATCGGCCGTGCCCGTTACTGGATGGAGGGCATCCGGCCGGAAATCCAACAATACTTCGTCGAGTCGGACACGTCCGGTCGTCCCTTCAGCCGCGAGTTTCGCAGCGTCGTCTATCAGCGCGCCAAGGGCGCGACCGACACCCGGCCCTTCGGGACCCTCCGCGACCTGGAGCAGGTCGGCAGCGAATGGATTGCCCACTCGCTGACGCCGAAGCCTCCCCCGGAACAGGAACCCCGTATCCTGATCGGCGAAGGCCGCTGTGAACGGTCCTACGCCGCGTCGACGCTGAATGTCTCGGCGATGAGTTTCGGAGCGCTGAGCAAAAATGCCGTGCTGGCCCTGAACGGCGGGGCCAGGCTCGGCGGTTTCGCCCACAACACCGGCGAAGGCGGCCTCAGCCCTTATCACCTCGAGCCGGGCGGCGACTTGATCTGGCAGATCGGCACCGGCTACTTCGGCTGCCGAACCCTCGAGGGCGACTTCGATCCCGACGAATTCGAACGCAAGGCCCAAGCCGAATCCGTCCGGATGATCGAGATCAAACTCTCACAGGGCGCCAAGCCCGGCCACGGAGGCATCCTTCCCGGCGCCAAGGTCACCGCTGAGATCGCCGCCATTCGAGGGGTACCCGTGGGGCAGGACGTCATCTCTCCGCCCGCCCATCGAGCCTTCTCAACCCCGAAGGGTCTGCTTGAGTTCATCGAACGCCTGCGCAAATTGTCCGGCGGCAAGCCGGTCGGCTTCAAGCTCTGCGTCGGCCGGCCCAACGAGTTTCTGAGCATCTGCAAGGCGATGGTCGAGACGGGGTCCGTTCCCGACTTTATCACGGTCGACGGCGCCGAGGGCGGGACCGGAGCGGCGCCGATGGAGTTCTCCAACGCCGTGGGCATGCCGCTGACGGACGGACTGCTGCTGGTGCACAACGCCCTGGTCGGGTGCGACCTGCGGAGCCGGATTCGCGTGATCTGCAGCGGCAAGATCGTCACCGGCTTCCACATGATCCAACGCATGGCGCTGGGCGCCGATCTGTGCAACTCCGCCCGAGCGATGATGTTCGCGCTCGGCTGCATCCAAGCGCTCAAGTGCAATACCAATCGCTGCCCGGTCGGCGTGACCACGCAGGACCCCGACCGGATTCGCGGCCTCAACGTCAACAAGAAAAAGATCCGCGTCTACAACTACCATCGGAGCACGGTCGACAGTCTTCTGGACATCCTCGGCGCGGCCGGCCTGTCACACCCCGACGCGTTGCGGCCTACGGACGTTCAACGGCGCGTCAGCCCGGTCGAGGTCCGCGATTATGCCCACATCTATCACTACCTCGAACCCGGAGCGCTCCTCTCGGGAGCGCCGCCGCCGTCCTTGTCCGAGGCGTGGGAAGCCGCCAGCGCGGCACGGTTCTGAAGGGAGGGCGCCGTACCCACGCGTTTTCGGAAGAGCGACACCGGCGGGACGCCGATGCTCCCCAGCCGATGAGACGTCACCGAGCACTGAGGCACTGGCGGACAAGCCGCCAGTGGCACCCGCGCGCGAAGGAAAACGAGGCGGCGTGCGGTGACCATCGGCGCGGGTCACACGGGGACCGGGGCCGCGCCGGTTCCTCACAGTTGGATCAGGTGTTTCTCGAAGCCTCTCACCCGCGGCGGGCGCGTACCTTTGGCGGGTTCAATCGTGAATCCCTCGTCACGCAGCTTCGCGGCCTGGGCCCTCACATCACCCGGAAACTTTGGGTTCAGGCTCCCGTCGTCTTTGATCGTTCGCCAATACGGCGTGATGCGCTTCCTGCCGGCTCGCCGGTCCTCCTCCGCGGTTT
>JBHHVX010000268.1:0-2061 GCA_046754505.1 Phycisphaerae bacterium
TGGGAAGAATGGGGTCAGGCTACTTTACCGCCTGCTTCTTCGGCCCTTGCTGGACCGAGAATCCTTTCTCGGTCCCGGCCGGCATAGGAACGAGAAGGGATTCTCGTTCCAGCGAGACTCTCGTTTCAGCGAGCGGGTCACCCTGCGTGTCGATAGTGACGGACGACTTCGTTTGCGTAACGGCGGCCGAGCGAATCGGCGTTCTCTTGAAGCCAATCCGTGAATCGCGTTCGACAAGTCGGCAAGCCGTGCGACACCAGCAGGCCGCCCATCAGTCCGTCAATTTCCTCGCGCGTGATCAGCACATCCCCGACGCACCGGCCGACAACCCGGCCAATGGCGAGACAGACCGCCGGAGGCAGTCGGACGATCCTTGCCCGGCCCCTCACCGCATCGCGCAGCCGCCGGACGAGTTCCTCAAAACGAAACACCTCCGGCCCGACCGCGTCGAGGGTCACGTTGTCAGTTTGGGCGCCGGCCTCGACCGCCAGGACCGCCAATTCGTCGACATGCACCGGCTGCACGCGATAATCGCCTCGCCCAAACACACCGAACACCGGCAGCCGCCTGAGCATCCAGGCGATGTTGTTGATCAAAACATCGCCCGAGCCGAACAGGAGGGCCGGACGCAGGATGGCATAAGACAGGCCGGATTCAGCAAGCGCCCGTTCGACCTGCGCCTTTCCGCGGAAGTACGACAGCGGCGAGTCTTCGTCCGGGTTCGTGATGCTGACGTGGACGAAGCGGCCCACGCCGGCCTCAGCCGCACAGCGGATCAGCGTCCGGCTGTTCGCGACGGCGAGGTCATGCGTGGTCCGCCCTCGTGGAAAGCGGATCCAATAGGTGTTGTACAAGACCGCAACGTCTCGGAGACAGGCCGTCAGCCGCGCCGGATCGTCGAAGCAGAAGGGCACAGTCTCGACGCGATCACCGAACGGGCTGTCCTCGGGCGCCCGGCCGGTCAGCGTCCGCACGCGAACCCCGCCATCGAGCAATCGTCGGGTGATGTATCGCCCCGTCAATCCGAACGCACCGGTGACGACGTGAAGATTGGCGCCGGTCACCGTGACGTTTCCGACCGCCGGGCGCACTCGTGCGCGATTGGCGTCCCGCATTCCGGACAGATGCCGCTTTCATTGCCGGTCAGATCGTAATCGCACTTCTCGCACAGGCTGGGGCGCCGCTTCCTCGGCAGAAATCCCACGCGATCCAGAATCCAGAACTCCGCGAGCAGCACGAGCGGAATACCGAACGCCGTGAAGAGAAACAGCGTGAGCATCGTGAACATCTGAAGAATCCATCGCGACTCGAGCACGCGCCGCCGATCCGGCCCGTCGATCTCCGCGCCGGAAGTTTCGCGCGGGTGCAACCTCGCACCATTTCATGATAGCTCGCAGACATGAATGCAACCGCGCCGCGCATGTGTGCGAAAACTTTCACCACTCATGAAAACCACGGCTCCGTCAAACACGCGCCCGGGCCTTAGCAGATGGCGGTCTTGCGGCGTCCTTCCAGCGAGGCACGAGTTGAAGACCTGATCCTCGTGGCGTGGGCGGCGGGAATGCGGCACTTGCGAGCGTCCACGCGTTTTAACTCAACCGATACGCTTAACTCAACCGATACGCTCAACGACCGATATGAAAGGCGGGGCCGAACCATCCGCGCGATCGTTTGCGGACGGTCCCGCCGCTTCGTGCGGAACGCCGTTGCTGTCAGAGACGCCGTCGCCGGTGGACGAGGTGGTCGAATGTTTCGAAGCGTGATACCGAATCTCCGATCTCTGATTCTCGCCCTCCCGGCCGCCGTCTGGGTCGGGCCGGCTGCAGCGGGCATCAACCTGGAACTCCGCTCACCGGCCCCCACCGCCGCCGTCGGACAAACGGTCGAGGCCGGACTCTACGCCGTGTCCGACAGCGACCTTGACCAGTTGTTCTCGGCGATGGACGTGATCCTGGGCTGGGCGCCCGAGTCCCTGCAGTTTCTGGGAATCGACAACACCGGCGCCGTCCCGCTGGACGGGATGTCCGGCGTCGCACTCGGTGATCCGTTCAACCTCAACGA
>JBHHVX010000269.1:0-1975 GCA_046754505.1 Phycisphaerae bacterium
GCTCAGGACAAGGGTTCTGGGCGACGGCTACGATCTCGTTCAGGCTGTCGGGTAGGACAGGTCCAGGGTGGATGTCTTCCGGCGCAGTTAGTCTGCGGGTCATTGTCTGGTGGGATCGTAGTGATAGACGTCGACGACGGTGTAAGTGCCGTTGCTGTTGACCCATTCCTCAGTATGGCGCATGAGGTTCGGGCAGGAACGGCGCGGGGCGACGGCGGGATCGTAGCTGACGCCGTAAGCGAAGCCGGTATCTCGATACACGACTGCTTCAGCCTCACCCAGCCCTCGCTCTAGCACTTCGCCGGTCTCGGCGTCGAGGATGCGGATCTGGGCGGCGCGGTCGATGACGGGGTCGGCCAGGAGGTCGCAGGTCTCGGACCGGGGATTGTAGCGGGCCAACCTGGCTTCGATGGTGATTTGGCGGACACGGCCTGGAATCCGAGATTGCGACCGACCGATTAACGGTAGGTGAACGCGGACGGTGTCATCGGCATGGAGGTAGAAGCCGGTTGCGAGCAAGACAGCGATGCCGATTGCAAACACCAGCAGACGTTTCATTGCGGCTCCCAAGGCACGTCTGATCCTTCGAAATGCTGTACGGGCACCCGGCTGAGTGCCATGCTGAGTTGCGGGCCGGCCCTTCGTCGGGCCCTTCGATGAACGCCTCGGCCGACTCCTCGACAGGCTCGGGGCAGGCTGCCGAGGCGTCGGCCTCAGGACGTCGCTCAGAACGCCGCACGGGTTGTAGCTTGATAGGTGCATTGATTCTCTTGCTCCGCTTACGGAAGCGGTCACGATTGTACTCCCTTCTGTTGAATGTGTGTGTTTGGGCTGTTGCGGTCGGCCTGTCTGGGGACGACATTAATGTCGCCAGGCTTGCGCGCCTGTCTGCGTGCCTCGCACAGGCAGGCGGGGGCGGGGGTAGAGGGGTTCGCCCAATCCCCCGCCCCGCCGCCGGTTGTGGCCGTGAGTCAGGTTTGGCAGATGCTCCACTGCCGGCTGGGGCGGGTGGAAGACAGGCAGGTCTTGCGGAGCGGAGGGGGCAGAGGTGATGGTGGTTCAAGGACATTCTGGTGAAGTAAAGCTCCCTGGATGTAAGGAACTGGTCACGGGAAGTGCCACGCTGCCGGCGCCCAGGGTTTCGGTGACGGGGGTAGTGTCGATCATGACGAGTTGCCATCCGGTGAGGTCGAAGGCGCGGTTGCTGACATTGAGGAGCTCGACCCATCCGTCGGAGGAGGTGGTGCGGCCGGCGCCCGGTGTCGCGTTGAAGGGGATGCCTGCGCAGCCGGCGGAGCGGCGTCCCTTCGGCCTGGCGACATTAATGTCGTCCCCTCAGGGCCGGCTCTGAGCCCGTCGAAGGATCGTTCCAGTCCTGCTGCGGATCGGTGACTACCTCGTTGATGACGACGCGAGGGCAAGCTTGTCCCTTCGGCGAGCTCGGGGCAAGCTCTGAGTGTAGTCGAATGGATTGGCCCGTGTCGGCGTGGGCGATGGTCGGGGCGAGGAACCACAGCAATGTTCCGGCGTTCACACGGAAACCCCGAAAGTCTGGTGTGCTGTTGATGGGACATGACGCCCCCGGGGCTTCGGCTCCGCTCATGCACGCAGGATGTACTCGACTTTTGCGATGGCGGTAGACAACGAGAGAGAGGCAAGTGAGTTTGTAACCAGGTGAGCGAACCGCGAAACAGCCTCGTTTACAAGGAAACCAGGACTATCGGTCGCTATCTCCTGCTGCCGGTAACGCGAACTAGCTGCTAGTGACCTTGCCATTCCAGTGTCGCGCTGAGATAGGAAGAGCTATCGGGGGATCTGGCTCGATTGTACACCAGAGTCTGCCGGCGGTCAATTCATTGCCAAGATCGAGTTGGGGCGCGGTCGGTGTGAGAAGCAGCGTGGCAATCCAGGAGCCGAGGGGTCGGGCGCTCGTCGTCCGACTGCTAACAGACCAGGGCCGGCAATGACCGTCAAC
>JBHHVX010000270.1:0-1875 GCA_046754505.1 Phycisphaerae bacterium
GACAACGACGTCGACGATCTGTCTCCTCCCAGGGCCAACGGCGTTGCCCAGGCCGTCCTGGAGGCGTTCTTCATCGACAAGGGCGTGCAACTCATGGACAGGGGCGCTTCCCAGGAGACTCGCAACCGGGACATCGCCCTGGCCGCCTTGAAGGACGACATCAAGAAGCTCGCGGCGATGGCCGCATCGTTCAAGGCGGATGTGGTGATCCGAGGCAGCGTCGAGGCCCGCCGGTCGGGCACGTCTGAGATGGCCGGCCGGACGATCTACATGTGGAGGGCAACGCTCAACGTCAGGGCCTATCACACCGACAGCGCCCAGATGCTGATGTCCAGGACCTACTCGACCACGAAGGCGACGGTGAACCAAAACGGCGGCGGTGACGAAGCGATCAGAAAGTGCGTCGAGGACCATGCCGGGGCGATTCTCCGCGAAGTCGCCGAGGGGTGGAGAAAACGACAGAATGTCCGGCGCACCTGTCAATTGACCCTGGAGAACTGCAGCCGCGGCGACTACAAGGCGTTCGAGAAGGCCCTGCGCGAGGTGGACGGCGTGCAGGAAGTACGCCTGCGGGAGTTGGTCAGCGAGGTCTGCCAAGTGGAGGTCGATTGGTCCTACGATCTCGAACGCCTGGTCAGCCGCATAGAAAAACTCCACGTTTCCGGCATGACCTTCGTCATCACCGAACAGACCCACGACCGGGCAACCGTGAAGCTCGTGAAGAAATCGCCGTAGGTCGATCCGCCATCGCGGCTTGCGGATCCGGCGCCGACTCGTTCGCCTGGACGACGCCCGCACCGACGGCCACGGCCTGCTGCCGGGGAGTCGGCCCGTGGTTCCGGAACGTGTCGCTCGCACCCGAGCGCCTCAGGATCGCAACGCCAGCAGCCAGCAGAGCGCCAGAGATGCCAGCGCCGCCAACCCGAAGGCGAATTGGGTGTTCGCCTTGAAGTCGATCCGGCCCTCCAGAACGCCGAACAGCGCCCCGAGAGCAAGCCCTGACGCGAATCCCGTCAGATGCGCGATGACGTCGGTGTTCTCGCCACCTGCTCCCGTCAAGCTCAACAACACGACACCCCCCAGGATCGGCGTCCAGCGACGGACCCAGCCATCCTCTGTCCCCCGCCGCCGTATCCACGCGCACGCCGACAGAATGCCCAATGCCCCGAAGATCGCCGTAGACGCACCGACGGCATTGTGATCGTCTGGTTGAACCCAGGCGTTCATCGCATTGCCAAGCGCCCCTGCGAGGAGAATGCCGGCCCATGCCAAACCGGAGCCGAGCAGCCGTCCGGCGAAGAGCCCAAACAGCCCGCCGATGACCAGGTTGCCGATCAGGTGCCCGAGGTGTACATGAAGGCTCAGGGCCGTCACGGCCCGCCACCATTCCCCCTGGCGAACGAGACCCGCGTTCATTTTGCCGCGTGCGAACCAATCGAAGGAATAGATTTCGTGATCCTGAAGCACGGCGATCAACAGCACGACCGCAGCAAAGACGAGGACGCCCTCCCATCCCCCAGCCTGGTCGGGCAGCGGCCTGGTATCAACGGACGAACCGCGGCTTTCATTCGCGTAGGCATCGAGTTCCGCGACGGCGCGATCGGAATCGCCGGCGGCCACGACGAGCGTGTACTCGCCTCTTGCCTTGACGATTCGATACTCGATGCCAACGGATTGCAGAACCAAGGCGCGGTCGAGGCATGTACTCCGCTCAGCCGAATGAAACACGGGGCGAATTGACCGGGATGATTCGACCACCGCCCAGAGCGTAGCACCCAGATCAGACTGTGTCACCGCCGGTCGCCGCACGGATCGGCTGGTGTGGATTGACGCCGGAGTGTCCGTGGATGTGGGCATTCATCAGCGATTCCTGAA
>JBHHVX010000271.1:0-1797 GCA_046754505.1 Phycisphaerae bacterium
TCCACGCGCAGGCTTGCGCCTCGGGCCGACCTCACAACGAAGCAGAAAGACCTCGACGCCGGCGGCTCAGGGCCACCTCTCGATGAAGTCCATCAACAGTCGCACGCCGAAGCCCGTCGCCCCGACGGGGCAGCAGGGTTGGGCCTTCTCGGTCGTCGCCGTTCCGGCGATGTCGAGGTGGGCCCAGGGCGTCTTGTCGTGGACGAATTCCTTGAGAAACATCGCCGCGGTGACGGCTCCCGCCGGCCGGCCGCCGACGTTCTTGATGTCGCCGTCGGTCCCGGCGATCTGCTCGCGATACTCCGGCCACAGCGGCAGACGCCACAGCCGCTCGCCCGTCCGCTCGCCGGACGCGATCAGGGCCGCCGCCAGCGTGTCGTCGTTGCTGAACAGGCCGGCGCAGGTGTGGCCCAGCGCGACCTCGCAGGCCCCGGTCAGCGTGGCCAGATCGATCATCACGGTCGGCTTGTAGGTCTTCTCTCCATAGTGCAGGCAGTCCGCGAGCACCATCCGGCCCTCGGCGTCGGTGTTCAACACCTCGATCGACACGCCGTTGCCCGCCGTGACGATGTCGCCCGGCCGATAGGCCTCCCCCGAGATCATGTTCTCCGCCGCGCCGATGACGCCCACGATGCGCCGGCGCGTCTTGAGCGATGCCGCCGCCACCATTGCCCCGAGCACGGCCATGCCCCCACACTTGTCATATTTCATATCCGGGATGCTCGCGCCGGGCTTGATCGAGTAGCCGCCCGTGTCCAGCGTCACCGCCTTGCCCACCAGCACGATCGGTTTCGACGCGGGTCGACCCCCGCGGTGCTCCAGGACGATCATCCGTGGCTTGGACGCCGATCCGCGCCCGACTGCCAGAATCGCCCCCATGTGTTTCGCCTTGAGGCCGCGTTCGTCAAACACCGTGCACTTCAGGCCGTGCTGCCGCGCCAGCGTCCGGCACCGCGCCGCCAGCGTGACCGGGTTGATGACGTTGGGCGGCTCGTGTCCGATGGCGCGGGCGAGGTTGGTGGCCCGCGCCAAGGCTTCCGCTCGGCGGACACCCCTTGACAGCTTCGACGTCGCGGCGCTCGTCGCCAGGCACAAGGTCGAGACTGGTGTCGAATTGTCATTCGCCGGCCGCGAGCGCATCCGGACGAACCGAAAGCGCGCCATCGCTGCCGCTTCGACCCAACACGCCACCGCCTCGGCGCCGGCCAGAGCGCCCAAGATATCCGCCGCCACCACCGCTCGAGCGGCGCCATGCCGTTCGCACCACGCCATCGCCAGCCCGGCCGCCTTGCGAACATCGTCCGGCTTGACCGGTTGGCCCTCCCCGAGGCTGACCAGCGCGACTCGCCCGAACGCCGAACCCGGCGGCATGAACAGGTCGTCGATCGACCCGCACGCCGCCCCGCCGTGATAGCGCCGTGCCAGTTCGGCCGCGTGTTTCGCCACGGCCGCGGGCAGACGCTTCACGTTCGGAACTGCCGGCTTTCCCTTCGGTGCCGGCACGGGAATGAGCAGCACATCGCCGCGCAGCTTGCCGCCAAGACGGGCGATGCGAATGGACAGTGCAGGACGTTTCATGGCGACTCCTTGGTGGTTTGGTTTCGCAGGCGGCATCGTAGCGCTTCACGCGCGTCGCTGCAACGGCGTGCTGGACCGCGTGCTGGACCGAGGATCCCTTCTCGGTCCCAACCGAATGGGGATACTGCCCATGTCACGTTCCAATGGAGACCACTATCGAGGAAACAGAAGGCGATTCCCGTGGCAGAGCGGAACGAGAAGGGATTCTCGTTCCAGCGG
>JBHHVX010000272.1:0-1784 GCA_046754505.1 Phycisphaerae bacterium
GACGTTTTGACGTTTTGACGTTCCGACGTTTTGACGTTTTGACGTTTTGACGTTTTGACGTTTCTGCCCGGGTGCCACTGGCGGCTTGTCCGCCAGTGCCTCGGGATGCACCCACCCGCCGATTCCGTTACAGACCTGTCGTAGTCAACTCGCCTTGATTGATGGAAGCGGAAGCCCGGGGAGAGCGGAGCCTCAGCCCGATCGGCGGTGGCGCCTCGGGCCGGCGGCCGTCACGGCGTCGCCCTGTCCGACAACCCGGACCTGGCGCTGCGGAATCCGATACTTGCCGCGGAGTTGCTCGAGGACCCGAGCGAGGGCAACGGCCTGCGCATGCGGTGCGGTACGGCGCGGATCCCGCCGTGTCAGGACGACATGAATGGTACCGTTGGCGCGCGGATCGCGCGGCCCGGTCTGCCAAGCGTTGGTCTCGTAGAGGTCGCCCGCTTCGTCGATGCGAATGTGATAGAAGCCCCAGCCGCCCGAGACGCCGGCGGAGCGAATGGCGATCTCTCGCCAGGGCGTGGCGGTGCGGGCGGTCAAAGGCGTGAGCCGATCCACCCAGAACAGGAAGAACGTGCCGACAGTCATGGCGATCACCAGAAGGATCAGCGTCTTGAAGTGACGATTCTGATGTCGTGCGGCATCCGCTGCCATGAATCCCTCTGCATCCGAGTCGGGCGATCGTCCTGTAACGAGTCGGCAGGCCCCGACCCACGCCGTTCTACGGTACCTATCGGCAGCTTGCAAACCTGAAATCGAGCATTTCGCGCGGAAGTTTGCTATCAGCGTTGACGCGCCAGTGCGGCATCGCGGCCCTTGCGCGTCAGGGCTGAGAGGACGGTTTTTCCAGGAACACGGCACCGAACGTATAGGACGTCGAACGCGCCAGCACCCGCCCCGCCGCAACCGTCCCACTCAGCAACGCGTGCAACCCGGCGGCCATCCGCGTGAAACGTCCGAATCCAAAGCACGGCGGTGACGCGAGGTAACGCTCGCCGCTGTCGACGAAATCCGCGCCACCGCGCGGCCGAAGCCCGGAGGGTTCGATGAATTGTTGCCCGACGTCCCCCGGGCTGTCGATGCGGCCGAACGATTGGGGATTGGCATAGTCGAACGTGTACGACGCCGTGCCGCCCGGCCGCAGCACACGGGCGATCTGCTCGTTGCACCGGATGCGGCCCGAAACCGGCAGATGCTCGAAGACGCACACGCTGAAGACGTGGTCGAAATAGTCGTCGGGATAGTCCAGCCGGGTCATGTCCATGTGGCGACCGGACAGCCGCCAACCCATCCGATGCCCCGTCTGATTGGCCTGCTGGCAGAGCGTTTCGTCGATGTCGATGGTGTGCACCTCGTGACCGCGGGCCGCAAGAAAACACGAAAACAACGAGCCGGCCCCGCCCATGTCGAGCACCCGACCGCCGCGCTTCATGGGGGTGTTCGCGATCAGCCACGCGATCTCCCACAACAGAAACCACGGCACACCCAGTTCGTCCGGGTTTCCGGGCCACGGCCGGTAGTCCTCCCCGCGGTTGACGTGTTCCCACGCGCTCGGCCAGGCATCGACGCGGCCGTACCACGACGAATAGGCCGCCCCACACCGCCGCATCCGCCGTATCAACCCGAACAGCTCCAGCAGGATCAACCGGCACTCCGGGCGACTCAGGTCCTCGCGGTCCATGGTCTTGTTGATCGGATCAGACGGCATCGAGCGGCGATTGTAGAAACAACGGCACCCGGGTGCCACTGGCGGCTTGGCCAGCCACGATCCGAACCGCAACTGG
>JBHHVX010000273.1:0-1782 GCA_046754505.1 Phycisphaerae bacterium
GCCGCGACCGTGAGGGAGCGGGTTTCGTGGCCAAACGCGGCCCGCTTCCTCACGGTCGCGGCTCCGAAAAGGCTGTTCAAACACGCTCTCAGTGAGAGCGATCATGCACGATTTCGACAGCGATCAACATGAGATCGAGACCGGCGAGCGCTGGCTGGCGACCTTCGACACACCGGGGCCGTCTCCTGAAGCGTCGGCGGGCGTCAAACGAGCAATCCGCGAGCAGCTCGGCCGTCGGTCGCTCGGGCGGGCCGACCGATGGCCGGCCTGGACCGGCGCGGTCGCCGCGGCGGCGGTGCTCGCCCTCAGCGTGACGCTCGTCTGGCAGTTTCGCGATGCAGGAGGCGCCGCGCCGCTCGTGGCCGTCTCCGACTGGTCCCTGCCGGAGGACATCGAGGCCGACAGCCTCGCGTTCGCCTCTCTCGGAGATGAACTGACCACCCTCGAGTCCTGGTCCGGACAGTCATCCGACCTCGACATCGGTTCGCTCTACGACGCCGTCGAAGACGCCCTGACGAACGCCGATGCCGGCGACAGGAAACCGACCGGCACGTCCCGGCGGGAGACTCCCGGCCGAGATCAAGCGGAGACCACCACATGAAAAAACACGACCGATCGCACGGACATGTGTTCCGCATCCTTGGGGCACTCGTGATCTGGGGCGGACTGGTCGCCCCCGCGCCGGCACGCGCGCCGATCGCACGTCCCCCGGACGATCCGCCCGCGCTCGATGAGGATCGCCCGCCGCCGGGTCCGCTCGCCGGGCCGCGGCCGCGGCGCAGACCTCGCGGACCGGAAGACGACTTCGGTCCGCCCGGCCGCCGCCCCCGCCCGCCGGGTCGGTTTGATCGCGGCGATCGCGGCGATCGCGACGGCCCGCCGCGTCTCACCCCCGAAGACATCGACGCGGGCATGACCGTCCTGCGCGACAAGCTGCCTGACCTGTACAAGAAGTTGTCCGGCCTGCGTGAACGCGACCCGGAGGCCTTCCTGCACGCCGTCCGGAAACTCCGGCCCTTGATGGTCGAATACTTCCGTCTGAAAGAACGGCAACCGGACATGGCCGACACGGTCATGGAAGAGTTCCGCATCGAGCACCAACTCCGCAACCTGGGCCGCGCGTACGCCCAGGCCCGTGAGGAGGACGACACCGAAGCGATGGACACGCTGGAAACCAACATCCGGCGACTCGTCGAGCGCCAGTTCGAGATTCGAATGCAACGCCACCATGCCCGCCTCGAGGATTTCCGCAAGCGAATCGAGCATCAGCAGCGCAAACTCGAGAAGGAAGTGCAACGCCACAAGGACGAGATGGCCCGTCACGACAAGCTGGTCGATCGGCGCGTCGAGGCGATCAAGTCCGGCAAGCCGCGCGGCTTTCCCGGCTTTCGCGACCGTGACCGTGACCGCCGCCCGCCCGGCCGGTTCGGCGTTCCGGAGCAGCGACGCGGACACGGCCCGCGCCGACATCGTGGCAGGCCGCACGACGCCGACGGCCCCCATCCCGATCGGCCCGACACAGACCGGCCCGATCGCCCGCCACCGCCCGACGAACGCTGACGCCGCCCATCGCAACGCCCCCGGCGCTCGGCTATACTGCCGGCCTCAACGAGGGAGCGTCAGGGTTCCTGGTGGGCCCCGCGGTCTTCAAAGCCGTTGAGGCGCTGTATCGCAGTGTCTGGTGGGTTCGATTCCCATCCGCTCCCGTGTCTTCTTCCACGCTGGAACGACAATCCCTTGCCACGCTGGAACGAGAATTCTTTGCCACGCTGGAACGAGAAT
>JBHHVX010000274.1:0-1745 GCA_046754505.1 Phycisphaerae bacterium
GTGTGCCGGAGGGCCGATGGCACCGAGCCGCGGGCTTCAGCCTGGGTGGTCCTACTTTCATCGCAGACAGTTGCAGGGCGCACGCTGTGTGGGGTTGTCGGTTTTCTGCCGCTGGCTGACGAGTGAGGCTTTGATCGACGCCTACCTCACGGCGCCGGCGCGGCCTGGCTCGTGATTTGCTGGATCAGATTGGCGTTGTCCGGCAATAGCCCCGACGGCACGAGCCGGGGGACGAGTTTGACCCAGCGCCGCTCGGCGGCGAAGACGCGCCGGAAGATCGGCAGGGCCTCGTCGACGCGGCCGGCGTTGGCGAAGGAGACGGCCGTCCAGAAGGGGATCTCGACGATGTGTGGGGCCAGCGTCTCCGCGGCGGCGTATTCGGCGCCGGCGGCCTTGAAGTCGCTCTTCTCGATCGCCGCATCGCCGGCGTTCATGTGGGCGTAGGCGCGGGCCAGCCGCAGGACGCGTTTCAGCTCCTGAACAGGATGTGGATGGTCCTCGACGCGCAGGTCGAACCGGCGGTCGACCCAGGGCTTGCCCGTCGCTGTGGCCTTCACCACGAGGATCGCCGCCGACTGGCGTCCGCGGATGTCGCCGCCGGCAGTCTGGGCCGCCTCCAGCGCGGCGATCAGCCGGTCGGCGAGGTCGCCCCGGTGTTCGCGATAGGCCTTTGCCATTGCCGGCCATATCGAGGCGTCCGTCATCATGTTCGCTTGGACGGAGAACTGGTGGTCGGCATCCACGAACTGCCCGGCGGCGGCGATGCACTTCGCTCCCGTGTGGGCCACGACACGGCCGTGCGCGTCTATCATGGCGACTTGGCGCACCGCCCGCCCGTCGTCCTTCTCGACGAGGGTCTTCAGGACCTCCGCTGCCGGGCGGCCCGCCCGCATCCCGTCGAGTCCGTCCGGCCCATAGGCCGGATTCACCAGCGACTGCGTGGCCACGGCCCCGACGCCGGCCTCGGCCCAGGGCACGACCGAACCCACCGAAAACCAGTGGGACTGGACGGCGACGCCGATTTCTCCCGTGGCCGGGTCGCGCGCGACGATCGAAAATGTTGACACCGGTCGTTTCATGGCAGGCTCCTGGTTCGGGCCGGCGAAGCCGGCGGCCGTGCCGATCAGCACCCCCGCGGCTCCGACGATCGCGACGGTCTTTGCGCTCGTGCAATCCATGTTTTTTTCTTTTCTCCTGTTCGGCGTGTCGGTGGATCGATCAACTACCGGATTTGAGCCAGGATTGAATGTCTCCCTGGATGTCGAGGTCGATCGGGCCGAAGGTCAGTTCCTCGTCAAGAAAATCGAAGACGTTGACCGACTCTTCGGCGAGGCGGCGACTGGGACGAAACGCCAGCTCGATCCGGTCGCCGTCGATCGACTGCGTCACGAAAAAGAAGGTCGGTTCGTGCCACACCGGCGCGGCCCCTTTGGGCCGGACCCATCGTGCAATCTTTCGCCACGAGCGCCCGATGCGGGCAAAGACATCGCACGCCACGCCGCAAGGCAGCGGCGTGCGTTGCCTCATGCGGCAGCGAACCATGGCGACCGGTCTCAACTCGCCGTCCGGCCCCGGAGCGCTGCGGCCGAAGACCTCGGCCGATTCCAGGAAGAGCGCCCGTTGGAACCGGGCTTTCGTTGCCGGGTCTGACACCGGGACAATCGTGGGAGGGGCGTCTTCCGGGAGGATTTCGACCGAGCTGGTCAGGGTGTAGGTGGTCTGATAGTCCCATTGGCTGAGTACGG
>JBHHVX010000275.1:0-1686 GCA_046754505.1 Phycisphaerae bacterium
ACCCCCGTCGAAAGTCCTGCGCGGCCCAAAAACATCCGTCCAGAACGACATCGCGCCCTCTCGTGATCCCCCGTCCGCCGGATGATACGGCCCAGTCGGCAGAGGACAAAGTGCTCGGACGCGAAATGGGGGAGTAGGGTGGGCATTGCCCACCAACAAGGGTCGATGCCGCGAACGAGAGAGTGGTGGGCATTGCCCACCAACAAGGGTCGATGCCGCGAACGAGAGAGTGGTGGGCAGTGCCCACCCTACCCGCTTCGTGCCCGACGCCCCCCGTAGCGCCGGGCCTTGTGCCCGACGTCGGCGGACGGACGACCGCGGAGACGACGCTGAAGAAGGTCCGTGGTCTACGGAATCAAAGAAGAGACAAACGCCTGTATGTCCCCTCCGTCCGCCGTGCCGTCGGTGTTCATGTCGGCGGAGCAGGCGTGGACCGGGTCGGTGTCGATGCCGAGGAGCACGTCGACGAAGCCGGTAAGATCGGCGATGTTGGAAACGCCGTCGCCGTTGACGTCGCCGAGGAGTCCTCCTCCCGCCACGCGGGTCTCGTCCGTGATCGTGCCGCCGCCGGAGGGACCGGGCGAGAGGCGCACGCCGCCGACGTACAGGTTGACGCGATTGAGGTTGAGCACCGCGCCGGCGCCGAGGGTCAGGTTGTCGCAATAGACCGCCTCGACCACGGCGGGGCTGTTGTTGGCGGCGAGATCGACGAGGCTGACGTGGGCGCCGGCGGTCAGCTCGATGTCGCCGAAGGCGAACTCATTCATCACGCCCGTCGAGCCGTTATCCTTGCTGGCGACCTCAAGCGTCGTCCAGCCGTCGAGCGTGCAGGGCTGGACGGAAGCCGTCTGCCCGCCGGTGAACGTCAAGACTGAGCCAGGCGCCCACGACCAGCCGGCCGGCGTCCCATCGGTCAGGCCGTTTGCGAACGAGCCGGAGAGCGTCACAGCACTGCCGACGATGATCGCCCCGCCGTCTTCCGCGACGAAATCGACGGCCGTCAGGCTGGAGTTCAGGATCTGCAAGGTGCCGTTCTGACGCACCGTCACCGGCCCGTTGACCAGCCCCACGGAGTCGTTCACCAGGCTCATCATGGCGGTCAGGTTGACCCCGACCTGATCATCGCCGATCGTCCAACTGCTTGCATTCATCACGAAGGCGTTGTCGGCGCTCATGCTGGCCGACTGATTGGGCGTCCCGGTCCGCGGAATGACGATCACCGGTCCGCAGCCGTCGATGGAGACGGAGGGCGTCACCATGCCGACGACGATCGATCCGCCCTGTGCGGTGAAGGCGACGTTCGAACCCGGCGGGTTCTCGACGATATTGGCCTGGATCTCGATCGTCCCGCCGTCGGCCAGGTACGAACCGCTTCCCGTGATGTCCGCAGCGATATGCAGCGTGCCGCTCTCCATTGCCTCGAACAGACCGTCGTTGACCTTGGACATCATCCCGGCAATCTGGAGGGTTCCCCCGGACGTCGCCACGACCGACGCCCCCGCATCGTTGACAAACTCCGCGTCGATGTTGCCCTGTCCGGTGATGGTTCCGCGATTGGTGATCGTATCGCCGCCGGCCATCGACGCGATCGCGGCGGTCGGCCCGGAAAGCTGAATCGGCTGGCTGCCGCGCAGCAGCGTCGGACTGGTGGCCAGGATCGAAAACGCATCGGCCACGGTCAGGCCG
>JBHHVX010000276.1:0-1667 GCA_046754505.1 Phycisphaerae bacterium
CCCTTAGCCGCCCGAGATTCTTCGGAAAAAATCCGCCGTTGCGAAGGATCGGGATTCGGAGGGTGCCTGCCTTGCCGCCGGGGCAGCCAGCCATCTGCGGCACTGGCGGACAAGCCGCCAGTGGCACCCGTGCGGATCGAGCAGACTGGGGAATCGGTTCAATAGAGGGGATTGATGACGAGGCCGGTGACGAGCTTGGGGTAGAAATAGGTGGATTTCTGGGGCATGAGTTCGCGGGCGGCGCAGACGTCGCGGAGTTCGGCCATGGTGGTGGCAGGCATGAGGGCGGCGAGGCCGGCGTTTTCGTGGGCGTCGGTGATCGTCTCTTCAAGCGCCTTGTGGTAGTGGATGGGAGGGGCGCCGCCGCGCGCCGGCGTGAGGACCTCGTCGATGACGTAGCGGTGGAGCACGGCGTAGGGCAGTCTGCGCCATGCGGGGTGGCGATCCGGCTCGTACCTGGCCAGCAGGTCGGGGTCTTTGGGTATCAGGGTGAGACATGTGTCGTCTTGTGCAACGTAGAGCGCGAAGGCGTGGCTGCCGGCGGCGGCAAGCCGTTGCGCGAGGTCCAGCTCATTCTTCGGACGCTCGATCGTGGCGAGGGTGAAGGCATTGCCGAGCGACCTCTGAAGCGCACCGGCGGAGACCTGCGGGACGTCGACGATCGTACGAAAGTAGGGCTGGATAGTTCCGCCCGGGTCTTCCATGCCGGAAAGAACAGCCAACACATAATTGTAAGGGGCGTTCGGATCGGGCTCGTCGCCGGTCTCTTCGAGGAGGGTCCGACGGTAGTTAAGCGCGGTCGCATAGCGATGGTGGCCGTCAGCGATGTATACGGGCAGGTCCGCGAGGCGCTGCTTGACAGCGTTGAGGGTGTCGGCGTCGGTGACGACCCAGAGGCTGCTGGTGACGCCGTCGAGGAGGGCCGAGGCGTCGGGCTCGCGGTCGATGTCCTCTTCGAGCCGGGCGGCGACGCCGTTGCCGGGGTCGGGATAGAGACCGAATATGGGGCTGAGATTGCAGCGGGTGGCACGGGTAAGCTTGAGCCGGTCGTCCTTGGGTCCGCCAAAGGTCTGTTCGTGGGGAAAGACGCGGCCTTCGCCGAAGTTCTCGAGGCGGAGGCGGACAAAGAACATCTTGCGGGTAAGCGTCTGGCCGGCGAGTCGGTAGGTCTGATGATAGGCATAAAGGGCCGGCTCGGGATCGCGGAGCAGGTGGTGAGTGTCGAGCCAACTGACCAGCTCGCCGGCAGCGCGTTCGTAGACCTCGTCGGGCCCGGCGGCCTTGGGTGGGACGTGGGGCAGGTCGATCGAGACGATGTTCTGCTCGTTGCGGGCGAGAAGCGCGTCTTTGTCGGCCTGGCTGAGGATGTCGTAGGGCGGAGCGGCGAGGTCGCTGAGGTCGGTCCGGCTGTAGCGAATGGCCTTGAACGGCTCGATGTCAGCCATGGATTCACACCTTTTCCGGAAAGAACGCCCCAGCTCGACACCTGGGGGGCGTCGATCCGGCATCATGCGGTATCGGCCGGTATATGTCCAGGTGAGCGGAACTGGCGTGCGGCCTTGACTTTAGGGTAGGTGGGGACCATAATCTTGTGTGGAGAGGCCGCGCCCTGCGCGGGTGGACCGGGGCGGAGGACCGCGCGGTTCGCTGTACGGGAAGAGAAACGG